>NZ_SJPF01000001.1:1218081-1518081 GCF_007859755.1 Blastopirellula retiformator
ATGCTGAACGACGTGATGCAGTCGTTGCTGCCGGCCGTCTATCCATTGCTGAAAGAGAACTATTCCCTCTCGTTCTTTCAGGTGGGGCTGATCACCTTTACCTTTCAAGTTACTGCATCGCTCTTACAACCGCTGGTCGGGATGGCGACCGATCGCCGCCCGTGGCCCTATTCGTTGGTGATCGGCATGGGCTTCACCTTGGTGGGACTAAACCTGCTGGCGATGGCAGGCAGTTTCAGCTCGATCTTGGTCGCAGCTGCGATGGTGGGAATGGGCTCATCGGTGTTTCATCCGGAAGCCTCACGAGTCGCCCGGATCGCCTCTGGCGGGCGGTATGGCTTTGCCCAATCGCTATTTCAAGTTGGAGGGAACGCCGGCTCGGCGATCGGTCCACTCTTGGCGGCGTTCGTCGTCGCCCCTTGGGGACAACAAAGCATCGCCTGGTTTTCGATCGGGGCTGTTGCGGCGCTGTTGATCTTGGGTTACGTCGGGCGCTGGTATCAACGTCATCTGAACGAACTGAAACAAAATCCGCGTTGCATCCAATTGGATGAGACGTCAGGCTTGTCGCCAGTTCGCGTCTACGCGGCCGTTGGCGTGTTGCTGACGTTGGTTTTCTCGAAGTACATCTACCTGGTCAGTTTGAGCAGTTATTACACGTTCTACTTGATGGACAAGTTTGACGTGCCAGTGCAATCGGCTCAGCTGTACTTGTTCGTCTTTCTCGGAGCGGTCGCCGTAGGAACGCTGGGGGGCGGACCGGTTGGCGATCGGGTCGGTTTCAAAACGGTGATCTGGTTTTCGATTTTGGGCGTGTTGCCATTTACGTTGGCGCTCCCTTACGCCAACTTGTTTTGGACCGTCGTGCTGACCGTGCCGATCGGTTTGATCTTGGCGTCGGCGTTTTCGGCGATCATCGTTTACGCCCAGGAACTAATGCCTAGCAAGGTCGGTATGATCGCCGGCATGTTTTTTGGATTCGCCTTTGGCATTGCCGGCATCGGCGCCGCGGCGCTCGGTTGGCTGGCGGACCAGACGAGTATCGAGTACGTCTACAGCATTTGCGCTTATCTGCCGCTAGTCGGACTGCTGACCGCGCTGCTGCCGAACCTGGAGGGGCGCGGATAGTCGCTGTGGCAATCGATTGGCGCGACGAAGTGGAAAAAAATCCCTACGCCGCCGGTGCGACGTAGGGATGTCGAGTTCATTTTTTTTGCAGGTGAAAGTCGATCAGATTGATTTCGTCCTTCACCTCGTAGACTAGTTCGGTTTCGGTGTTGTACCGAGCAGGGAACTTTTCGTCCGATGGTTTCGGAAACGAAAGGAGCGCCGCCGTGCTGATTTCGACGCGATAGATTCCGGGCGGAGCGCCCCGGCTATCGCGCGTGTACGCCAATTCGTAGTTCCCCTGTTCGTCGGTAATGGCGACCGCAGGACGCCCCGAGTCGGGCAGGAACATGACGCTGGTCTGCGGGATCGGTTCTCCATCGAGCGTCACTTGTCCTTTTACCGGGGCGACGTCATAGGTAGATCCTCCACAGCCTGCGAAAGCCAGCAAGCCGCAGACCCAAAGCGAGGATCGAGCCGCCGAGCAAAGCGGCTTCCTATTCGTGAAGTTTGTTTTCGGCATTCTAAAATCCTTCCACCGTTAGGCCGTCCTGACGATCTCCGAGCCGCTGATACAAACTCATGTTCGGCCCGCTATTGGTGGTCGCGTCGATCGTTTCGGAAATGAAGTGAACCGATCCGTCGCAGAAAGCGAAGTTGGCGCCGCCGGGATGAAAGCTGCCGAATCCTTTGTATTTGGTCGGGTCATTGATCAGACCGTCGCTGGTGTTGGTCGAAGCGAGAATGTACTTCTTGTTTTGGTGTCCCGGCCCTGACGTGGTGGTGCCAGCCCACAGACCGCCGATCGTGTGTTGATACTCTCGCTCGCCAATCAGAAACGTGTTACTGGTCCCGTCGAGAACGTTGCGAAAAGCGACACGACTTTGCGGCCAGAACATCCCGAGTCCCAGTTGGGTGACGGTGGCGTCTTTGTAGGACCCCATGCTCGCGAGATAGCTGGAGTAGGCGATCTCCTCGCTGGCGACAACGACCGGTACGGACTTGTCGTTCAAGTCGGGAGCGACGTCCGACGGACAGCGGAATGCGTCAAGCGGAATTTGAACGGCGGCCAGGATATCGGCGTCCGACAAGTCCATCAGCCCGTTGACCTGATCAATTTCGTCATACAGCGCCGTCTGTTCGATGAATGGCAGGATCTTGGCGCCCCAACCCCAGCCAAGTTCGTTGTTGAAACCTGGGGGAAACAACTTGTGGGTATCATGATAGTTGTGCATCGCCAGGCCGATTTGTTTCATGTTGTTCGTGCATTGCATGCGACGAGCAGCTTCACGGGCCTGCTGAACGGCGGGCAACAACAGTGCGATCAAGACTCCTATAATTGCGATCACGACAAGCAACTCAACCAGCGTAAATCCTTGGCGCTGAAACCTCATGGCCTGACTCCAGATACGACTAGAAAAATAAAAGATGGACGAAGATTTAATGGCGCATGGATGAGGTGCCGCCAATCCTAACAGTTGCTATCTGCGCAATTGGGCAAATAAGCAGCGGGTTTGGGCAGATCTTGAAGTAACGGTAAAGTTGCTCTCCAAGTTCTCCGCTATGCCACTTGTTAGGGCATGTAATCTACCCAGGGGCGATATGGCTGCCACCTTTCCTCCAATATTTGTTGCGGCCGTCACGCGATGTTTCGTAGTGCGGTTGCGAGATCGAACAGGGCGACAATCGGACGCCGGGTGTGAAGTTTTTCCCCGCTTCGCTCTTTTCTTAAAAATGCATGTTGCAACATATAATGGCGTGACGTAAAACTAGGGTATGAAGAAGACGTCAGCGAACATGGAGAGCGGGCTCGCCGCCGAGATCGGCAAACGCAAGCCGTTTGAAAGCTTGCGCCAAGAGGCGTTCTTGAATCTGGTGCGCACTCATGAGCAGCTCGCCAGTGAAGTCACCCGCTTGCTGAAGCAACATTCCCTTTCCGACGCACAGTACAATGCATTGCGAATTTTGCGTGGGGAAGGGGAGCCAATGCAGACCTACCAGATCGCCCAACGCATGATCACGGCGCAGACCGACATCTCGCGGCTGGTCGATCGCCTGGAAGCGAGCGAATTGGTCGAGCGGGAGCGCAGCGCGGATGATCGTCGCGTCGTCTGGGTCTCGTTGACCAGTAAGGGAAAGGCCGTGTTAAAGCAGTTGGATAAACCGCTCAGTGAGCTGCATGAAACGCAGTTTGCCGGCTTCAGCGACCAACAGCTGCGTACGCTGTCGAAGCTGCTCTTTCGGGCTCGTCAGTCGGAAGCGAAAGACAACAGCGAGTAAGTAGCTCCTCCATTTTTTTCGTCAAAAGCGCGTTGCGACAGTGATTGCGGCGCAATGTAATTCGTCACCGCCAAACCACAGGAGATCGTCCTATGGCCAAATTGCTCTATCTCGAATCGTCTCCCCGTAAAGACCGCTCGGCGTCGATCGCCGTCGCGAAGGAGTTCCTAGCGAAGTACCAAGAGGCGCATCCGGCGGACGAGGTCGACACGTGGGACTTGTGGTCGACTTCGCTGCCGGAGTTTGATGGCGATGTCCTGAACGCCAAGTATCAGATCCTGCATGGGCAAGAACATACGCCGGAACAGGCTGCCGCGTGGAAGGCCGTCACCGACGTCTTTGAGCGGTTCAACTCGGCCGACAAGTACGTCATGAGCGTCCCGATGTGGAACTTCGCCATTCCGTACAAGCTAAAGCACTTCATTGACGTTATCGCCCAGCCGGGGCTGGCGTTCAGCTTTTCGCCAGAGACCGGCTATTCAGGCCTGGTAACCGGCAAGCCGATCACGGTGATCTACGCGCGCGGCGGCGACTATTCCTCCAGCGAGCAGATGCAGGCGATCGACTACCAGAAGGCGTATCTCGAGTTCCTGCTCGGCTTCATCGGCTTCACCGACATCAAAAACATCCTGGTCGAGCCGACGTTGGCGGCGCCGGAAGTCGCAGGCCAAGCCAAGGACTCGGCCAAACAACAAGCGGCCCAAATCGTGGCCAGCTTCTAACCCAGAATCGCTGCACGCGCATGAAAACCGCAAGTGGCGACGGCCGCTTGCGGTTTTTTGCGTAGCCTGCTTCTTAGCGATCCATTTCGGGCTTGCCGCAGTTGATCATCCAGGGAGTGCCGAATCGGTCGGTCACCATGCCGAACCGATACGCCCAAAACGTCTCTTGCAGCGGCATCTCGATATCGCCTTGCTGCGACAGTCCGGCGAAGATCCGCTCCGCTTCGGTTGGATCGGCCAGCGCCAGCGAGACCTTCATTCCTTGCATCTTGTCGTAAACCTCGGGCGGGCAATCGGACGCCATCAAGTGCGTCTCGCCCACCGTCAGGCAAGCATGCATGATCTTGTCGCGAAAGTCGGCCGAGACTTGCTCTTCGGATGGAGAGCCCGCGTAGGGAAACATCGCCTCGACGGTCGCGCCGAACAACTCGGCGTAAAACGCAAGCGCTTCTCGACAATTGCCATTGAAGAACAGATAGGGACTGACGTGCATCGGGAGGGCTCCTGAAACAAGGGGCAGGGAATCCCTCTATTGGATCGTAAACGGCGGCGTCAGGAAAGCGGCGGTTTAGGCGTCGACCGGGCGTTGTTCCGGCGACAACGTGTTGATCCGGGTGGCGATCTCGGCCAGGAACGACCGGCGTTCGATCGGCTTGGTCAGGTACGCGTCGCACCCGGCGTCGAGGCACTTGTTGACGTCGCCTCGCATCGCATGGGCGGTCAGCGCGATGATCTGTCCTTTGTAACCCGCGCTGCGCAGCAGTTCGGTCGCGGTATAGCCGTCCATGACCGGCATCTGCATGTCCATCAGGATGACGTCATGCGGATTGTCGGCTTGCCAGGCTTTCAGGGCCGCGTCCAGACCAAGTTTGCCGTTTTCGGCGGTCGTCACTTCGGCACCAGCCTTCTTTAAGATAAAGCTAATCAGCTTGCGGTTGTCGGGCCCGTCTTCGACCAACAGGATGCGACCCGATAGTTTCAGTGAAGACGCGTCGGCAGTCTGCGGCTGGGTCTTGGCGATCGGTTCGTCTTCGGCGCTAGCTGCGGCCGCCGCCAGATCGCCGGTTCCGATCGACAAAGTGAACGTGCTCCCTTTGCCCAGCTCGCTCGTCGCGGTGACGTCGCCCCCCAGCAGAATCGCGATCTGCTTGGTAATCGCTAAGCCAAGGCCGGTACCGCCAAATTTGCGCGTCATCGAGGCGTCGGCCTGACGGAACGGCTGAAAGACGTGCTGCATCTGCTCGTCCGACATGCCGATGCCGCTGTCGGAAATCTCAAAAATCAACTGTTCACGTTCGACGTCGCAGCGAGTGGAAACTCGAACCACGCCGTTCTTGGTGAACTTGATCGCGTTACCCACCAGGTTCAATAGCGCTTGCTTCAGGCGGGTCGAATCGCAGAGGATCGACTTCGGCAGCTCGCCCACCGTCTTGAACGTAAGGCGGTTCTTCTGAGCATGGGCGCGGTCGCTCATCAGCTCTTCCAAGTCGCGCAGCGCCATGGCCGGGTCCATCGGACGAAGCTCGATGTCGAACTTGCCCGCTTCGACCTTCGAGAGATCGAGAATGTCGTTGATCAGTTCCAACAGGTGCGTGCCGTTGCGCTGAATGGTGCTGACCGCCTTCTTGCGATCTTCGTTCGAGACTTCGTCATCCAGCAGCATGTCGCTAAAGCCGATGATGGCGGTCATCGGGGTGCGGATTTCGTGGCTCATGTTCGCCAAGAATTCGCTCTTGATTCGGCTGGCCCGTTTCGCTTCCTGATGGGCCATCGTCAATTCGGTGTTCAGCGCCTTCAAGCGATTTTCGGCGGCGCATTTTTCGGTGATGTCGCTTTCGATCAGCATGTAGCCGGTCAACGCGCCGCTAGAATCCGTCAGCGGTGCGCTTTCGATGGCGACGACGTACTCGCGGCCATCTTTGGCGTAGTTGACGATTTCGGCATTGGTCGAAGCGCGCAGACGCAGCGCATCGCTGAGCCGCTCGACCGCATCCGGATTGCTGTTCGGGCCGTACAACAGTTCGCTCGGACGTTTGCCGAACGCCTCGTTCAGCTCGTATCCGCTCAGTCGAGTGAAGCCGTCGTTGACCCATTCGATTCGGCCGTCGACGTCCGTAATGACGACGGCGTTGCTGGTGCGGCGGACGATCTTCGCCAGCCGTTCCGCCTCTTCGGCGGCGTGATTTGCCGTTTGCTCGCTGATTCGCAGTTCGTGCGTCATGTCTTCGGCCAGCGCCAAGGCCCGGGCCTGACTCAGACCCATCGCCCACACGATGCCGGCCAGCATCAAGCTAAGCGCCACCCCCCCAAAACCAAAGAACGCCGGGGTGACGCGATCAACTTCCGCTTCAAACGGCGGGAGCGTGCTCGTCCTGATGGTCCACGTCCGGCCACCAACCGGAATTCGGGCAATGTTGACGAACATGCGGCCTGAATAGTCGGTTCCGTCGTCGTGTTGGCCTGGCTCATCTTTTAAATGGCCGTCGTGATCATACAGTTGCGATTGCTGCGCCAATTGGTCGCCATCAAAAATTTCAAAATCGAGACCCGCATTGACTAGATCGCCCATATGATCCAGACTGCGCTCCAGAATGATCGGCGCGTAAAGCACCCCGGCCAAGTTGGCTTGGCGTTCCTCGGGGGTCCGAGTGCTTGACCCATTCTCGTAGATCGGAACATAGTAGAGAAAACCGGCGCGGATCTTATCGTCTTGCAATAGATGAATCATGCCGGTGATTGTCGGTTCCCCCGTGCGAATCGCTTTTTCGATCGCCGTCCGGCGAGTCGTCTCAGACCCGACGTCATAACCCCATGCCCGACGATTGGGCTCTAAGGGATAGATGTGCTGGATCACGTAGGCGATCGACTCGTCACCGAGCGAAAGGACGTCGAAGTCGGGAGCGTTGTCGGCTCGTTCGGCTGCAATGAATTGTTGGATCTCGTCACGCGGCACGCGCTGAATCATGCCGAAGCCGATCGCCCCTGGGAATTCGGCCGGCAGGTCGCGGGAGTCGACATAAGACTTGAACCCGTCCCGGCTCACATGTTCGCTGCCCGCGTACATCCCGCGGGCGCCTTTCAGTCCGTAAACGCACAGGTTGGCGCGGCGCTGGATCTCTTCGGTCAACAGCTCGCTCCGTTTCAGGAACAAGGTGTGGTTCGTATTGCGAATATGACGCTGCGAGTCGCGAACGAGAAAGCCGGTCACCAGCAGCCCGACCGCCAGCGTGACGCAGACGAGCGCGACCAAAGGTCGGGCACGTCGCATTTCTTTCTTCAGGTTCGTCCCATCCTCTTCTTCGGCGGCGAGACTTAGTCCGCGGAGCGACAGCAAGACGCCAGCCGAGATCGCCGCCAGCACCATCTCCGTATGCAGCGCCGAGGTCGAATAAAAGTGATGATCCCGCATGCCGCTGGCCCGCGACAGGAAAATGACGATGCCGACCACGCCGACAAGGCCGCCCCCCAGCGTCATTCCGATTCCGAGCCATTGCCCGCGGCCGCGATAGAAGAAGATGCCGATCCCTAGCAGCACAGTTCCCAGCGCCGTCCCCGGAGACATCAGCCCCGGCGTCTGTCCTGCCGCAACCGAGACCGGGTCGGCGGATATCAGCGTATTGATTCCCAGATCGACATCAGCGATGTCCTGAATCAAGCAGGCCGATCCCAACAGGACGGCCAACAGCGCGCAGAACTTGCCGGCGCAGTGGAATCGACAGGTTGAGCAAATCGCCTGGGTGCGCAGCAGCCCCGCCAGTGAGAGCAGCGCCAGGCCGATCGCCGTGTTGACCTTCATCGTCGGCAGGCCGTCGACGACGCTGCGTAGCGACGTCCAGGCCGCCGGCCAAGCGATCAGCACCAGCAGCGAGACGCCCAGGCAGAGGCTCAGCAAGACTCGTGCGGCGATGATCAACCAGGCGACGTCGATCGTCGACGCGCGGTTCTCTCCCGTCTGGATTGTTTCAGTTCGCATTTCCGCACAGCCCCTAATCGCCGCCGTTTCGATCATTCGGCGGAGACGAGAACGTCCCGCCTGGCGCAAGGGGCCAGAAAACTACGGTCGAGTCCTCCCAAGAATCTAGGTTGCCGTGATGCGGCCGAACGAATATCTGAGTGCGAACTGCCGCAACATCGGGCGCCAATCGCCGCGAAGCGACGACAAGAGGCGCACAATCGTTTCAGCTGTACCCCACAGCATTTAAAGGGGGTTGGCGATCTTGCGACCAAACGCCGGCGGCTTCCGCGGTTGCGTCGGTCGCATTAGAACCGGACCCCGCCCCCAAAGTTGCTGAAGAAGTTGGGCGATTGGTCGTTCAGGCCCCAGCCAACACGGACCCCCAGCTCAAAATTTGGGGTGACCAGGTAGTGGAAGCCGGGGCTGAAATAGTGCTGTACGCTTTCCGTCTCCCGCCCCTCGGTAAAGATCCCAAAGTATTCGGCATGCGCCTTCCAGCCTGCGCCGACCGGGACTTTCAGAACGGTCGAAGGCGCCCATACGTTGAAATGGTCCTCTTCGGCGCTGCTGGTGCTGTAGCGAATCGCGGAGTCCCACTCCCAGCCCTCGCAAAACTGCCAACCTCCGACGTAGGTGGTCGAGAAATCGCTGTCATTCGCCTCGCCGCTGGTCGGCGTAAAGCCTTGCAAGATCAACGCCGTCCGCGGCGTCCAATCGCATTGCTGAGTCAGTTGGAACTTGCCGCCGTACAACAGACGACTCTCTTCCTCTAACTCGGCCGCGCCTTCTTCTTCAAAGTCGTCCGGCGCATTGCCCGAGACTGGGTTGCCGGCGCCCCCGACTTCGTAGTTCCAGCCGATCCGCAGCTCGATGTTGTCGGTCACGCCGATGCGGGTGACGATCTCCGGAAAACTATGCGTCTCTTTGACGGTCCGGTTGTCGATAAACGTATAGGCCGACTCGACCACCGTATGCCCATAGCCGACCACGCTGGTCGCCGGCGTAAATGAATCGCGGTCGGTTTCGATCTCGTCTTCTTCGCCCGGCTCTTGCTCGGTCGGCGTAAAGGCCTGCTCGGCAATGCTCTCCAGCGGAAACTGCGCTCGCGCCTCCAGCGCCGCCGCCAGGCTGCCCAGAACCAATAAACCGATGCAGGTCCGTTTCATCACAATCGTCCACCATGCAAACAGCGAGAACAGCACGACTCCGTCTCCCTTGCTTCGACCCGCCCCCGCCGCTCGCTCCACCACCAACCCCACCGCCGACAAACTTCCCACGATCGGGGGAATTGGTTTGCTAGCAGACCGGCGTGGAATGACGCATGTCGAAGTACGAATGACGAAATGAAATACCGGCCGCAAGTCGCCAAAGCGACCTGACCCCTTTGGCGAGACAGGACTGGACCGCTCCGTTTCGTTTTTTTCACCCCATTTCAACCCCTCAACTTTCGACCCATCCACAATGGTTGATAAGCACTGGACTCGCCCGCACATTTTTTTCCGTGTGCCAAGGCTCTGTGAGCCCACCAATCCCGTTTCCGCCAGACCAAGCCGGACCAGACTGGACCGCACGGTTTCGTTTTTTTGACTCCTCCCCAACCCATCAGCACCCGTTGATCACCACTGGACTCGCCGGCGCAATTTTTTTCACCCGGCGGTGCATCTGAACGCGCTACGAACCGGCCCGATTGCTCGTCTCTCCCCGGCGCCGCGGCGCAACCTCTTACAGCGATTACGTTTCCACGCGATTCCCCCAAAAACTGGACCGCCGCGCATCGTTTTTTCTCCGGCGAACTGGACTGGACCGCCACGTTTTTTTTGCCGCCCCGCATGGATCGAAACCGCATTCCCTCGGCTTGCGCACTCGGGCTACGATGGTGGCCGGATCGTGAACTGGACCGGACCGACCGTTTTTATTGCGTGGCGGACTGGACCGTCAGGCATCGTTTTTTCAGCTCCAAGGGGGCGCCGCTAAAGTAGCCCGGGGTACGCCTTCGACGATCCCTATCGACTGGACCGGACTGTTTCTAATTTTTCGGTCCGCCCGATTCATCCTCTTTCCAACCCGCGCCTACTGCCACCGCCGACACGATTCACGCTGTAACGAATAGGTGAACCTGCTCCATCTTCCGCGGTCGCCAATCGCGGCGGATGAACGAAGAACCACGCCGCAATCGACCAGAATTCCGTGCGCTCTGTCAAGCAAGTTTTCTTGCCCGGTTGGCCCGATTAGTCGCGGCGCGAATGGTCAGCTCGCGTCCGCGACAAGATGCCTTAGCAAGCGGATGAGATTTGCGTGGGGAACAATCGGATCGACAGTCCGGGACTCTTAATTGACCACTCTTTTTAGGGTGGCTAAAGTGGGTCTCGCTTCATTCGGCTCAACAACAGCCTTTGCTCCCGGTTAGGCAAGAGGCGCTTTGGGATTCCCAGTCGTGAGTTGGTTGATCCATTCTGTGATTCTCAGCAATAAGCCTGCGTCTTAAACGAAGTTCTTCTTCAGTTGCATCCGAGTCGAGAAAATCAATGGAAGATAGATTTAAAACTCTGCGGGAGAATTGCTACGGCCGGCGGGAACTTCAAGAGACTCTGCAGCAAAAGTATGACTTGGCAGCGGCAGACGCTCCACAGTTTGTAGTACTGCTTGGCCCTACCGGATTCGGCAAGACCCGGCTTGCCCAGGAACTCTACCGCTGGCTGGCGACTGAGCGAGATCCAGCGACGCCCGATTGCCCGCACGGTTATTGGCCCGATTCGTTCGTCAGCGATCGAGAAAAGGACAGCGTCAATCCTCGATTTGACGAAATTGCGAAACCCAAGATTCCATTCTTATGGTGGGGACTTCGTTTCCGTGAGGAAGCGGAACCTTGGGAAGCGTTGAACGAATCGCTGCATTGGCTCGGCGTTCATTCCGTTCAGATGGCGCAGCATCGCGAGATGCGAAACCAGGACATGGCCGCTTGGTATCAGCTCTTTGGAATGGGCGTTACCATCGCCGGTTTGGTTCCTATCCTGAGTACCGCGACCAATTGGATCTCGCTGGCCAAGGAAGCGTACGATGTGGTTCAAAGAAACGCCGAGCGGTCGGCCAAGCAAATCGATGAGCGAGAATCGGTGGCGGCTGCCAACGCACGCATTAACGCCGAGCGTGCGCAGCAGATCCTCAACACGCTCGGCATGTTTCTTGACTCGCAGGGTTCAGATGCGTCCACGGTTCCCGTAGTTTTGATGCTTGACGACGCGCATTGGATGGATGCGAATGCGCTGCAAATCGTGCGTCAACTCTGGACGCAAGCGACGGCGAATCATCAAAAGTTGCTGATCGTCGCGACGCATTGGGATGACGAATGGAAGCTCCATCTGCGCGGCAATACAGCCAACGAGCGAGGAGCACAAAAACTGGCGCAATTCGTCTCGTATTTATCAAGTGACAGCCCACAGAACGTGACGTTAGCGTCGGTCGGCCCAGTCGCAACTACGGCACTGCGTAAGTGGGTCGCCTGCGTTTTTCCAGCGCTGACCGAGCAACAAAGTCAACTTTTGATTGACAAAGCGCGCGCGCTGGAGCAGAACGCCGACGGAGATGCAACCGAAGCAGGCAGTCCACGTGTCCTAGAAGAGATGATGAAGTGGCTGTTGGAACGCCCTAATCGCTTCTTTGAGGATGGCGATTGCAATGGAAAATTACTTCCATCAGCAATCGAAGAAATTCAAACAACGATTCATGACCTCCGCGACATTGTCAAACAGCGATTTTTGGGACTATCCAGCGATCTCCGATTGACGCTCGGATGGAGCAGTCTGCAAGGGCTTCGGTTCTTGAACGAGTTATCGTTCGCCGTGGCGGAGCAGCTTGATTTTGGTCCTGATAAACGCGAATTCGCTGTATTGATTCAACGCGCCGAAGATCCGCACGGCTGGGTGGAACGCCTGCGTCAGCAAAACATCGATCCAGGGCGTTTCAACCTTTGTGAATTCCGGTCAAACGTCTTCTGTGAAGTGGTTCAAAACAATCTCGATTTTCCCCGCAGCCAGGAGATTGCGATCCGGTCTGCGATAACCGAGACGTTGAACATTTGGATGTTGGAGGGGCGTTTTGATTGTCCTCAGTCAGTAGGTGAGAACGGGAACAATGAATTGCGAATTAACGATGAGGATCTAACGATTCCCGAGCGGCGCGACGCCCTGCGGATGGCGATCACCCGCTTTCGCCCGGTCAATCCAACCGAAGCGATGTCCGAAGATTGGTCGCGATACGGCAGCGCGCTAGTCCGCTTGATCCAAATCGATACGTCCGGCCCTCTCTGGGGAGAACCGATTTTTTGGGAGCAGGCGGAAAGAACGGCGATCGAATTCGCCAACGCCCGCCCGCAGGGGTGGCCGCTCGAAGCTGTCGAAGTTAGTCAGCAAATCCTCGTCGCTGATGTACTTCGTGACATGCACGAATTCGACCTCGCCTTTTCGATCTTAGAATCGCTTAATCACCAATTGTCTCGAACGGAAATAGCTCGGACGCGTGCCCTAGTCGCGGAACGTCTGGCGATAGTTTCCCAGCGGCGCGGTGATCTAGCCGACGCAATGGTACTTTACCAGGAGAGCCTGGGACTTTGCCGCGGGATCGTGACGGAGTTCGGTCGTTCGCCCCAGTCGCTGCGGGACGTGAGCGTGTCGCTGGACAAGACGGCGGACATGATGCGTGCGCTCGGTCTTGGTACGCTGGAAATCGCGGGGGAGACGTACCAGGCGATCGACCTGTACGTGGAGAGCCTAGGACTTCGCCGCGGGATCGTGACGGAGTTCGGTCGTTCGCCGGAGTCGTTGCGGGACATTTTCGTTTCTCAGTCCAGATTCGTTGTACTAGCGATCGCTGACGAGCAACCTAACGGCGCCATCGAACCACTGCGAGAATGCCTAAAAATTCTCGACGAAATTGAGGCACGGGGCTGGGCGGATAGTCGGACCGTGGCGGATCGTAATTGGGCGGATTCCATGGTGAATGCGTTATTGAATAATGGAGACTCGGACGAATCATCCTGAGCAATAGGCTCGCTTGGCGTAAGCGCAAACGATCATCGCTCTATAAGTATTTCTGGCCGGACACAGAAAGAAACAAAGTCCCAATTCTCGATTGTTCCCGCTGGGGTGCCGGCGCGGCGGCTCGGGGAAGAACCTAGAGCCGGGGGGGGCCCGCTCGCAGCCGATCGGCCGCAGTTGCGGCGATTCTCGCATTGCTCGACGCCGACGCTAGAGAAGCCACAGCGGGGTGCCGCGATCAGCGTCGAAGCCGAGCCGGAGAACGGATCCAAGATCCGCGGCCGCTCCCGATCGGCGACGACTTGGCATAACACTACAATGACAAAGACCCGCCTTCATCTTCTCAAGAAAGCCAATGCCAACCATCCAGCAACTCCAAACCACCCTCCAATCTCTCCACGGCGAAGCCCTGTCGCTAACGCCTGAGCCGCGGGAGTCGCTCGCCGCGGCCGAGGCAGAGCTCGGCCTTACGTTGCCGGCGGCGCTGAGCGATTACTACGCACTTTGTTCGCACTCCGATTTGCCGAACCAGGCTCACAATCGGTTGCTGGGGCCGGGCGAGTTGGAGTTGCGGGAAGAGTCGCTTCTCTTCTATGTCGAGAATCAGGGGGTAACCGTCTGGGGCGTGTTACCGGAGCATCTGGAGCTGGATGATCCGCCGGTGCATGCCGCGTTTAATGACGACCAGCTGGAGTGGGAACTTGAGGACGATTTGCTCAGCCACTTCTTGTTGCGGATGGCCTATTGGCAGGCGGTAAATGGCGGCTTGCCGAATCTGGGGCTGGGGACGGCGACCAGCGAGACGCATCAGCAGGCCCAAGAGGCGTGGCCGCTGCTCTTGCGAGACGAAGTTTATCGTCTCTCTTTCTATGGGGGCGCCGGCCAGGTCGTCTGCCTGTTTGATCAGGAGGAAGGGAGCGGCGAGATCCAAGCCGCGACGCAGACGCCGCAGCAGATGGAAGCGGTGAACGAAGTTCTGAAGGTGGAGTGGGATTCGGTCGAGATGGCGGACGATTGAACGCAGGTTGTTTCGTCCGGTAGGAGGTCGACCGCGGAGTGATGCTTCCTGTCGACTTCGTCGACCCCGAAAGCGGAGCTTTCGCGGCTAACCTAGGACGTGTGCTGTGTACGATTGCGTGCGACCACTTTCCCTTGCTCGCGCGGTCGGCTAGTTTTTTGGATCGGCGCATAAAAAAACGCTCTGAGCGATCAGCTCAGAACGTTTTAACTGCGCCGCATACGACTTTTCGTCGTAGCAAGCGAGGCCGACGGGGATCGAACCCGCAACCTCCGGATCGACAGTCCGGGACTCTAACCAATTGAGCTACGGCCCCATTTCTGGGTTTCCTGGCGAAGTAAAGAATTCGTCAGTTATCCTGACGGCATCTGGCCCTCACCGGGAAGTTTTCAAGTATAGCTCCGGTCGGCTGGGGGACAAGGGGGGTCCTTTCAGCTTTTCTGAAGCTCTTCAGTCGTGGCGGATGCCCGTGCTGAAGTCCCCTATTCTCACTCGTTGGCGGCCGAGAATCAAGGGGGACCTACCGCAGGACGCAGGCCTGGTCCTGCAGGTTCGCAGCGTACCCAAGTCGAGGTGGACTGGCCGTTATAACAGTTGCAGATGTCCCGTAATCGGGTCGATTTTTTCGGCCGTGTCGGGGCCGATCGCCAGACAGGTGTTGGTCGGCTGGCCATGAAATTCGGTCCGGCCGCTGTCGGTGATCAGGTGAACTTCGAGCCCGGCCGCTTTGGCGGCGTTGTAAATGTCGAGCAATTCCTGCTCGCTGTTGACCCGGCAGCACACTTTGGCGAAATGTCCCGAGAGCCAGGCCTGCTGCGCCGGGCCGAAATCTGCGATCGTTACGGACCCCTCAAACATGCGATAGCACAGGAAGGCCATCGACGCGTGGGCGCCTTGGGCGATCTGCTTGCCGCGCCGCATCCCCAGGTCGTGCCGCATCACGATCACCTGTTTGACTTGCGTCGTCTCGCCGGTGGCGCTGAAGGACGAATCGAGCGGGTGGACGTCGGCCGCGACAAACTGCTGGCGCGCTTCGGGCGATTTGAGCAGTTCGGCCGAGTAGTGGCGGAGCAGCGCGTTCTTTTTCAGTAGATCGGGATTGCGGCGGCAGAAGTCTTCGCTGTCGACAAAGCTATCAACCGCCAGGCGTTGGCGGATCAGCTGGGTGTAGGCGACGGTGATCGTCTCGTGATAGCCGTCCTCTGGCCTATTTTCGCCGCCGAACGCGACATTTAACGCTTGGATGCCGCTACGGATTTTGGCGAGCGCTTCTTCGTAGGGCGCCTGGGTCAGGTAGAGGTAAGCGACCTGAAAGTGGCGGCGGTGCGTCCACTCTTCGCGCGGAATGGACTGGGCCTCGAAGCGAGCCAGCAAAGCGGCGTCTTCTGCGTGACGGCCGCTGGCGTTGGTTGGTTCGCTTGTCGTCATAGGGGGAAATATACTCCAGGCGCAGGTGATACGCCTAGAGACGCATCACACAGGCGTGCGGTTCACTTCGTCGACCTGCGAGTTGAGGGTCCACAGGTCATACAGCCAGCCAACCAGGAAGAGGCCGCCGGTCAAAAACCAGATGATCGCGGTGATCCATTTGCCCATGTACAGGCGATGGGCGCCCAAGGTGCCGACCACCGGAATCACCAGCAGGATCCAAGCGACATTGTAATCGATGCGGCCTGCGGCATAGCGGCGATCGGCGGCCCGATCCATCGATGGGATCAGAAACAGGTCGACGATCCAGCCGATGAAAAAGAGCCCAAGCGTGAAAAACCAGATCGTCCCGGTGATCGGACGCCCGTAGTAAAACCGGTGCGCGCCGAAGAATCCGAAGATCCAGCAGATATAGCCAATGAGCAGCGAGTGGGTATTTCCTTGATTCATCCAATGTCCTCGTGCAAGATCAATGCAGTGCTTGGGGGGCTATTCGCCGTAGCGAACAAAATCTTGCGTCGGCAAGTCGTTTTAGGTCTCTTTGTGGGACTCGAGCAATTTTTTGGCGGCGTGAACGAAGTTCTCCGGGACCAGGACGCGAGCCTGGAAGACGCCGGTGAAGCCCCCTTGGTGGGCGTTTTCGATCGTGCAGGGGATATCTTCCTCGGCCAGCGCGATCTTGATGACTTCGGCCTGACTTTCGTCGTAGGTGGTCATCACTTCGGTCCAATTGACGTCGTTCATCGGATCTCTCGCAAACGGGGTGAATTTCGCGGACGGCTGTTTCATTATTGTATCCGATTCGCCCCGCGGAGAAGGGCGGAGTGGAAAGCGGGGAGATTCGGAAGTCGATAAATCCACGATTTCCGATCGTAACAATCAGAGGAGGAGTTGATGACGTTGATCCTGACGCTGATCGTGCTAAACATCCCCGTCTATTGGCTGATGGGGTGGATCATGTTCGATTCGACCCACAACGCGGCCGATTCGTTCTGGGAGACGACGATCTCAATCTTGAAGGCGGTCTTTATCCCCCGGATTATTCGCGTGATGATGGACGACGAGCCGACGACCGACGGCAGCATATTCAACACCCTCTTCTTTTTCTTCGGCTGCATCGCGGTGGTGGCGGGCGAATATTACCTGCTGATGAAATTCGTCTGGCCGGCTGAGTAAACCGCTAGCATCACGCAGCGAATGGAAGGGAAACGCATGAATCTGGTCATCGCGTTGGCGATTTTGAACCTGCCGGTCTATTGGATTTTCGGCTGGGCGCTGTTTGTGGATAGCCGGGAAGAGCCGATGTCGTTTTGGGGGATCACCTGGAAGATCTTCTGCGAAATGAACGGACCACCCAGCGATCCGTGGACCGACGCCCCGACCGAGACCGGGGGACAGTTGCTTACCAAAGTGTTGTTCTATACTGCGTGTGCGGCGATGGTTGGCGGGGAGTACTATCTGCTGACGACCTATGTGTGGCCGGCCCAGTAAAGCGGACGATTACATCGCCACGCGGCGAAATCCGGCCGCCACTTTGCTGCGGCGAATCAAAACGCCGGCGTCCTCTTCGGCCAGCTTGCCGAACAGCTCTTGCTCCCAGATCGGGAACTCGTCTCGCTCCCCATTTTCGTACTCGAACGTGGCGTAGTAGTGGGCGAGCGTGCCGTTCTTGCCGCGCATTTCGACCCGCTTGGCGGCGACGATCGCCGGAATGGCGATGGCGGAGGCCGTGGCGTAAGTGTAGGCGGTCGAACTCGATTTATAGAGGCCGAACAGCCCGATCAACAGCATGCCGAGCGGAAGGATCCACATCGCGCCAGCCAGGGTGGCGAACATGATCGTCACAAAACCGGCGCCGCAGCAGAAGATGACCAGGAACCCGGTCTGCATAAACATCGAAGCCGGAACCGGCGGCGTATCGAGCGACTGACCCAGCACTGCGTCTTGAAACTGAGGAGAGTCTTTGATACGGGCGAATATCTCGCTACGGGACGCGGCTGATGTCGAAGCGGGGGCCTCTACGTCGCGACGAACATACGTTCCACAGAACTCGCACTGGGTCGAGTCGAGAGAAACGTCGGCGCTGCAGCTATCGCATTTCATGATTGCTAGGTTAACTGAAGTGAGCCACGCAAGGAACGAGAAACCGGCACGCACTGAAAGTTCGTGGCAACCTGGCCGCGGCGGAATAGAACGCCGGCCTGATCATGGGCCAGACGCTGATAAAGGCTCGGATCCCAGACCGACAGTTCTTGGCGGCGACCATCTTCGAGTTCGACCGTGGCGAATTTCGCTGCCAGACGTTTGCGAAAGCGGCTCTGGGCTGTGCCTTGAAACTGGGGCGAATCTTTGATCGCGGCGAAGATGCGTTTTCGCCAATCGTCGATTCGCTTGGTCATCGTCGGGGGCGGCGTTGGCTCGACATAGGAGCCGCAGTATTCGCACTGCGACGATTGTGGCGAAACGTCCGCGCCGCAACTGAAGTATTTCATCGAAATCGACCTCCGTCGACTCAGAGCGTGACCAGATCAAAATCAGCCGCATAGTCGACGCGGGAAAACAACACCCCGGCGTCCTCCTCGGCGATGCGGCCATACATCGTGCCATACCAGAGGGCGAACTCGTGACGCGATCCATCTTCCAGTTCAAACGTGGCGTAGTAGTTGGTCTTCGCCGAACTATCCCCTATGCCTCCCCAGACATGCGTCCGCTTGGCGACGACGATCGCCGGCTGGACTTCGATCGACGCGTTCTCAAGCTCTTCCTGTTTTTTGAAGACGCCGGAGAAAACGTGCCCGCCCAATTTTTTCACGAGCAAACTCATGCCAACGCCGACGACCACCATGACCGCCAGCAAAAATAAGGCGAGTACGAAGGCGATTAGAAAGAACGATTGCGGGCTGCGGGCGCCGCCAGCGACAAAAAAGAAGATTACGAATAGCAGAAAGCCGACCGGCGCGATCACCGCCAACGCCAGCTTGCCTGCCACCAGGTACGAAAAGACCGTGAACAGCGCCTTAGGCGCAGCGCTCGGCGTCGGCAATTTCCCCAGCCGTTCTGGCGATTGACTTTCCCGGTACTGCGGCGAGGCTTTGATGCGCGCAAAGATGTCAGCGCGGCTAGGCGATTGCGGCGAGGGAGACTCGATCTGCCCCCCGCAGTAATGGCAAAACCGGGCATCCGCCGGTGCATGGGCTCCGCAGCTTTTACAGTTCACGGGAGGTCGTCTCGTGCTTGGTGATTGGGATTCTTCATGAAACCGCTAATGTATTCGCTTCGGATACGAAAATCTTGCCCCTGGCCGTGGAGATTTGTCGCGATTGCCCGGGACGTTTTTTTTCCGAATTTCGCTATAATATCTGGCTCTGACTTCCGGATGCAAAATGGATCGCCCGTGAATATGCCCACGACCTTGACCGACGTCGTTTGTTGCGGTTGCAGCTGTTTGTGCGATGACCTGCAGGTCGACGTTGACGGCGGCCGAGTGGCGAACGTGACGCCCAACTGCTTGCGCGGCCAACGCTATTTCTCGCTGTCGGAACAAGGCGCCCAGTGCCGAATCGATGGTGAAGAGGCGTCGCTCACGCAAGGAATCTCCGCCGCAACCGAACTGCTGGCCGCCGCCAAGGCGCCGCTGCTGTTGGGTTTGGGCGAGCTAACGATTGACGCGCAGCGGGCGGCGCTCGACTGGGCCGACAAGCTAGGCGCCTATGTCGACGCCGGCAATCCGGCCGAGCCTGACCCGAGCGGCATGGTGCTGCAATCGACCGGCCTGATCACCGCGACCTTGGGCGAAATCCGCGACCGGGCCGATGTCGTCTTGTACTGGAACGCTGATCCCCAGCTGACGCATCCCCGCTATCGGGAACGGTTCGCGCTGGGCGTGGCTGGCAAGTTCTTCGCGGGCTCGCGAACGTCGCTGGTGATCGACCAGACGGTGACGGCAACTTCGTTGCGGGCCGATTCGTATTTTGAGTCGCCGATCACCGACAATCTGGAAGTTGCCCAGACGCTGCTGGCGCTAGGGCGAGGAAAGTGCCAAAACCCGCCGCCGAAACTGCTGCGGATTCATCAGAAGTTAGCGGCCGCCAACTACGCCGCGATCGTCTGCGGGCCCGAGTTCTTTGGCGGCGACGATGGCGCGGCGGTCTTAGAGACGTTGGCCGATTACGTGCGCGAGTTAAACCAAACCAATCGCGCGATCGTGTCGCTGCTCAAGAGCGGCCCCAATTGGGTTGGCGCCGCCGAGACGATCGCCTGGCGAACCGGCTATCCCAGTCCCGTTCGGTTCGCCGCCGATGGTCCTGAATATGAGCCAACCAGCTTTCGCGCGGCGAAGTTGCTGGCCCGCGGGCAGGTTGATGCGGTGATTCGTTTTGATGGCGATTGGCTGAGAAAGGCGCCGCCGGAGATGCTTACCGCGCTGGCCAAATTGCCGACGATTGCGTTTGGCCACGATGATCTCGACCTGCCGGCGAAGGTCGCCTTTCGCGTCGCCAAGCCCGGCGTCGAATGCGGCGGCAGCATGCACCGGTTGGATGACGTCCCCTTACCGCTGACTGCGGTGCTGTCGACCGAGCGGCAATCGACCGAGACGATCATTCGCCAAATCATTGGCTGAATACTCTATCGTCGGTTAGCCCTGATAGCTCTCGCTATCGGGGCGGCGCAGCCGCAGGAGGCATCAAAGCGCAGCCGGCGGCAAATCGAGCAGCGCCTCTTCGAAATGGCCCGAAGCAGGCGTAGGTTGGGTACAGCGAAGCGCAACCCAACAATGCGTTTGCAAGCTTCCGTAAGAGGTGGGTTGCGCCAGCGAGTTGGCTCTTTCGAGCATGGTCGCGCTCTTGGCGCTGGCTCCAACCACCCTACGTGTTGGGTGTGGTGAGTGCCGGCGAAATCCTATGCTCGGGCGGATGCTTCCTGCCGACTTTGTCGGCCCAGATAGCGGGAGCTATCTGGGCTAACCTTTTGTTACTCGACGCGGCAGATGAAGCACTTCAGGTACTGCGTTTCGGGGCAGGTGACCAGCGTCGGGTGATCGATCGCGGCGGCCCGCTGTTCCAGGATCTGGATGTCGCGGCCTGACTTTTGGGCCACGCCGAGCAGCGTCATCTGGAAGTCTTCCCGCGAAACGTTGCCGGAGCAACTGCAGGTCACCAGAATACCGCCGGGGTTGAGCAGATTGACCCCTTGGCGATTGACGTGGAAGTACGCCTTCAGCGCTTCGTTGATGTTGCGGCGGGTCTTGGTGAACTTCGGCGGATCGAGGATTACCGCGTCGTACTTTTCGCCGGCGTCGACTTGCGCCTTGAGGTGATCGAACGCGTCGACTGATTCAAACCGGGCGTTGGTGACGCCGTTTCGCGCGGCGTTACGGCGAGCCAGTTCGATCGCCCGATCGCTGCCATCGATGCCGATCACTTCGCTGGCGCCGCCCAGCTTCGCTGCGGCCAGGCTAAACCCGCCGCTGTAGCAGAACATGTCGAGCACCCGGCGCCCCGAGAAGTACTTCGCGGCGGCAACGCGGTTTTCGCGCTGATCGAGATAGAAGCCAGTCTTTTGTCCGCCGCTGAGATCGAGTTCAAACTCAATCCCGTTTTCCGAGATGTAGATCGGGTCGGTGGGCACTTCCCCTTGCAGCACCGCCGCTTCGACCGTGATGCCTTCCGCCTTCTGGATGCCGGCTTCGCCGCGTACCGCGATGCTTTTCGGGGCGATCAGTTCGTTGAGCGCGGCAACGATCACGTCCAGACGTTTTTCCATCGCCAAGGCGTTGATCTGCAGCACCACATGACCGGCGAAATAGTCGACGATCAAACCGCTGAGCCCGTCCGCTTCGCTGTAGACAAGTCGGCAGCCGGCCGTTTCGTGGAACAGGCCCAGCTGACGACGGCAGTCGATCGCGGCGGCGAGCTTCCGTTTCCAGAAGTCGTCGGTCAGCGGTTGATCGGCGTCCCAGCTGTAAAGCCGCGCGTTGATGCGGCTTTGGCGATTGACGACGCCGTAAGCGACGAAGCGACCATGATCGCCGACCAACTGCACGATGTCGCCATTGGCGGCCGAATCGTCGATCTGGTCAAATGCCGAGTGGAGCGCCCACGGATGACGCCCGTACAGCGGCTGCGCCTTGCGCGGCTTGAGGGTCGCCGTGGGAATACCGTCGACCGGTTGTTGTTGCGCCATTGCGGTTGTGCTGCGACGTTACGTCGCGTTCCTTTCTGCGGCCAGGGCCAGCGTCCGATCAATGCGGGCCAGGCACGAATCTTTCCCGACGATGTCGAGACAGTCAAAGAGTCCAGGACCAACCCCTTGGCCGGTCGTGGCGATGCGGACGGCGTGAATGATCTCGCCGATCTTGATTTCCTCAGAAGCGACGAAGTCATGCATCGTCTTGTCGAGGGTCGGCACGTCCCACGTTTCGACCACCGCGAGGGTCGCGCGGAACTTGGTCAGCAGGGCGAGTGCCTCAGGCGAACCCAAGCGTTTGTTGAACGCCTTTTCGTCGTACTTCATTTCTTCGTCGGCGACGAAGAAGTAATCGGCATACGCGATGATGTCGCCCATCACCTTCAGGCGATCGCCGCAGGCCTCGATGATGCGGGTCAGCTTGGGGCCGACTTCGCACGGCGCCGGATCGGCGACTAGGCCCGCCTTCTGCAGGTAAGGCAAGCAGGCGGCGGTCTTCTGCTTCAGCGGCAGTTTCTGCATGTAGCGATCTTGGAACGCCCACAGCTTTTTGCAGTCGAAGCTGGCTGGCGCTTTGGTGACGCGCTCGAGCGAGAAGTTGGCGATCATCTCTTCGATCGACAGGTCTTCGGTCTTGTCGTCCAGCGACCAGCCAAGCAGCACCAAGTAGTTGAGGATCGCCGCCGGTAGGTAACCGGTCAGCTCGTAGAAGTCGACGATCACCGGGTTAAACGTTTCGGCCGACGTGGTTAGGCCGATCTGATCGGCGATCACTTGCCCATGTTCGTTCAGCCGCTTGAAGTCGGCGTTCTTCAGGTACTTCTCAAGCTTTCGCTTGCTTAGCTTGTTCTTGCTGCCGGGCTCGGCGACGTAAGGCAAGTGCGCGTATTGCGGAATATCGAAACCAAGCGACTGCCCGATGAAGATCTGCCGCGGGGTGTTCGACAGGTGTTCTTCGGCCCGGATCACGTGCGTGATCTTCAGGTCGTAGTCGTCGACGACGCTCGCCAGGTGGTACAAGCAGGTGCCGTCGGCCCGCTGGATGACGAGGTCGTTTTCTTTGCTCCACTGGAACTCAACGTCGCCGCGGACGCTGTCGGTGAAGGCGCAGACCCCTTCGCGCGGCATCTTCAGCCGGACGACGTGACTGCGGCCTTCCGCTTCCCACTTGGCGCGTTCCTCGGCGGTTTCGGCCATGTACTTGCGGCTGTATTGGAACGGTCGCTTTTCGGCGTCGGCCGCTTTCCGCTCGGCGTCCAGCTCTTCCGGCGTCGCATAGTCATAGTAGGCGTGACCGCTGTCGAGCAGCTGCTGGGCCGCTTGCTGATAACGCTCGAGCCGCTCGGATTGGTAGTACGGTTCGTACGGGCCGCCCACTTCGGGCCCTTCGTCCCAGTCCATGCCAAGCCAGCGAAAGCCGTGCAGAATGGGGGCCAGCGCTTCTTCGACGTTCCGCTGTTGGTCGGTATCGTCGATGCGCAAGATGAATTGCCCGCCGTGACGTTTGGCGTACAACCAATTGAACAGCGCGGTGCGAACCCCGCCGATGTGGAGATATCCGGTCGGGCTGGGAGCGAAGCGTGTGCGAACCATGGCGATCTGCTAGTGCGGACAGGAAGTCAAATCGAACCAACCAGCTTAAAGCGCCGGGCGGTCGCTCGCAAAGGGGCTAGCAGTTCGGAGAAGCGTTCAAGGGGAGCAGGAATATTGGCGCCATGCTCTCGCGAAGACGCGATAAGAGCATGACGCCAAGTGAGAAACAAATCCCTCAGGTCGCCGTCACCGCGGGGTCGCGGCGTTCGTAGGTTCGGCCTTCGCTGCCGCTCAGGCTGGCGTCGAGGGCGACCTGGTAGAGCTGTTCGCCGGCTGCCGTTGGGTACTCGCCGCTGATGCAGGCCTGGCAAAGTTGGCCGCCTGGCAAGTTGACCGCGCGGGCAATCGCCGGCCGCGGCAGGAACCGGACCGAGTCGGCGCCGAGCGCGAGCGCCATTTCGGCCTGGGCTTCTTCGGTCAGCTGGCCGTCCGGCAGAAACTTCGGCGCGAATAGTTCGCCAATCGTCGACATGTCGATGCCGTAAAAGCACGGAGCGATGATCGGCGGGCAGGCGACGCGGACGTGAATCTCTTTGACGCCCCCTCGTTCGCGCAGTCGATCGAGCAGCACCCGCATGGTGGTGGAACGCACGATCGAGTCTTCGACCAAGAAGACCCGCTTGCCTTCCAACACTTCGCGGAGCGGGGTGTATTTGACTTCGGCGGCGCGGCGGCGTTGTTTGCCGGTCTCGATAAACGTGCGGCCCGAGTAGCGGTTGCGGATCAAACCTTCGCGGGACGGGATGCCCAGCTCAAACGCCATCGAGTCGGCGGCCGCTTTGCTGGTATCGGGGACCGGCACGACCAGCGTGTCTTCGTCGATCGTCACGCGGCCATCTTCCCGTTCCATCCGGGCCAACTCGACGCCCAGATTGGTGCGGGTCACATAGACGCTTCGTTCGTCCAGCGTACTGGCGACGTTGGCGAAGTAGATCCACTCGAAGAAGCAGTGCGCTTTGCGCGGCGACTCGGCGAATTTCTGAATCTCGAACTCGCCATTGGTAATCGTGATCGCGTGGCCGGGCTCCAGCGACTTGATGCTTTCGGGCTCAAAACCGAGGTTCAGCAGGGCGACGCTTTCGCTGGCCGCGGCGAACAGCGGGCCTTCGATCGCATAGCAGAGCGGCTTGATGCCGAGCGGATCGCGGGCGATCAGCATGTCCCCTTCGGCGTTCAGCATCACCAAGCTGTACGCGCCGTCAAAACGTTGGCTCGCGTTTCGTAGCGCCTCGATCAGCGGCACCTTGCGATCGCCGTTCATCTCACGGCTCAGCTCGTGCATGATGATTTCGGTATCGGTCTCGCGGGCCAGGTGATGATCGTTGTCGGCCAGCAGGCGATCACGCAATTCTTTGTAATTGGCCAGCTGCCCATTGAAGGCGAAGCTGAACCATTTGTGCTTGAGCAAATGATGCCGCTCAAACGGTTGGGCGTAACTGCGATCGTCTTCGCCGCAGGTGGCGTACCGGACATGGCCAATCGCGGCGCACCCGGCGTATTCCTTCATGAGCGCTTCGCTCTTGCCGCGATGCGACAGACGGAAGACTTCTCGCACCGTGCCGATGTCGCGGTGGGTGTCGATCAGCTGATTGCGACCCGGCATGTACGAAGTCATGCCGGCGGCCAGCTGTCCCCGGTTTTGGATGTCGAGCAACATCCGAGGCAGCAGCCGCGAAATGTGCGCGGGGCCTTGATCGGGACAGAGCGGGCTCGGCTCGTCGCTGGGAAGGTGATAGACGGCGGCGATCCCGCACTCGTGATAAAGCTCGCTCATGAACGACTCGCGGTGAAAACCCTTGCCGGATCAAGACTTACGTTGCCGCTAGCAACGCTATCTACCCAGGAAATTCTACGGAAAGAGGCGGGTTCTTCATTCTAGGATTGCCGCTGCAAAGACTCAACCGTCCTAAGACGCGGATTTCCGCTTGTTAGCGAAGTAATTCGCCCCTCTGGTGGCGTGCGTCGCCAGTCTGGAATTGCCATCTTCCGGAAATTATAATGAATGCCATTGATCTTGCGCTTTAACTCGCAATAATCGTGGCCTCCTTGCCATAGCGTCACGGCGATCCTGCACAAAATTTTTATCCCTCCTATTTTGTTTGATTCGGAAAGCCCGACCCATGAAACGTTCCGCATTTACGCTGGTCGAGCTGTTGGTGGTAATCGCCATCATCGGCGTTTTGATTGCGCTGCTCTTGCCGGCAGTGCAGCAAGCCCGCGAAGCCGCGCGGCGGATGCAGTGCAGCAACAAGCTGAAGCAGATTGGTTTGGCGCTGCACAACTATCACGACACCTTTGGCGCCTTGCCGGCCCGCCAAGGTGGTACCAGCGGTCCGGCCGACCCCGACTATCTGCAGCACAATGCAAGTCGGCTCAGCGGTTGGATTGGTACGCTGCCGTTTCTGGAATATGGAAATCTGTACGATCAGATCAAATCGCCCCAGACGTTCGGCGGCATCGACTTCAACCCCTACGGCGGCGGTCCGTGGAAGACGGAGTATCACCTGTGGCGAACGAAGATCGAGGCGCTGCGCTGCCCGTCGGATGGCGCTGTTAGCGAAGCGTCCGGCAGCGGTTTCTGCAACTACGCCTTTTCGATGGGAGACGCTCCTCGCCGATCGCATCACGCCATGTCCAATGGCATGTTCGGTGCACTTAGCTGGTTTAAGTTTGGCGACGTGACCGATGGCCTGAGCAACACGCTGGCGATCGCCGAGCGGACCGTCGGCGTCGATTCGACCAAGATTATTGGCGGCGGCATCGTCTTGGCGGCCGATGCCTGGTCGGGCTCGGTGACCGACAGCAACGCGCACTTGGTCACCCCCGCCGTCTGTGCGGCGAAGGCGGGCGCCGGCAAGCGGTATCTGACTGGTCTGGATACGCGTACCTGGCCGGGACGCCGCTGGGCGGATGGCGCTAATCCGTACGCCGGCTCGATCACCACGATCCTGGCGCCCAACTCGCCGTCGTGCAGTTCCGACTTTGGCTGGGATGGCTCGGCCGCGATTCTTTCCGCCAACAGTTTTCATCCCGGCGGCGCCAACGGCCTGCTCGGCGACGGATCGGTACACTTCTATACCGAAACGATCGACACCGGCAATCTTTCGGTCTCGCCGACCAATGGCGGTCCTTCGCCGTATGGCGTCTGGGGCGCGATAGGCACCAAGAGCGGCGGCGAAGCGAACGCCTCGCTGTAAATGATTCCTTCCTCTCCCCACTGCGGCGTCCGTGGCGACGCCGCAGTCCTGCCTGCCTGCCATCCATTCCTAAGGACCATTCCTCATGCGATATGCAATTTTCGCTGCGGCGCTGGTTGCGCTCGTGATAACCGGTTGTAGTAACGACTTGATGCCCGGGGCTGTTGAAGCGAAGGGAGTCGTCTTGCTCGACGGGGCTCCGCTTGAAGGCGCGACGGTCATTTTTTCTCCGGTCGGCGACGGACGTTCGGCCAACGGCCGGACCGATGAAGCGGGCGCTTTCTCGCTGGGAACGATCGCGCCAGCCGATGGCGTCTTGCCGGGCGAGTATCAGGTCGCCATCATCAAATCGCTCGTCGACGAGTCGCGTGCGACCGAAGATCCGATGGCGATCCAAGAGAGAACCGGTCAGTTTCCCCCTTCGCCGCCAAACATCAATATCGTCCCGCGCAAGTTCGCCAATCCCGAGAGGTCGGGGCTGACGGCCAGCGTTTCGGACGAAGGGACGACCGAATTGAAGTTTGAGATCGAGACGAAGTAACGTAGCGACGCGATTACGACAACGCACAAAAAAGCCCCGGCAATTGCTCGGGGCTTTTTTCGTGGAAAGTCAATTGTGGAACGCGTCTTACCAACCGGCGATCGCCGGTTGGGCGCGTTGGCTGACCGCTTCGACGATTTCGGCTGGGTCGAGCGGTTTGCGGAACCAGGCGTCGAAGCGATCTTCGGACTGGTCGCCATCGTCGGCAAAATGCTGCGGATCGCTGCCGGTCACGGCGAAGACTTTCAGTTTGCCCATGCGGGGATCGTTGCGGAGCACGCGCAGCGTAGCCGGGCCGTCGAACCGCGGCATGCTGAGGTCCATCAGCACGTAGTCGGGCAAGTCGTTCAGCGCCAGGTATTCGAGCGCCGCCTGGCCATCTTTGGCGACCGAGACGTGAAAGCCGTACATCCGCAACAGCCCGGCCAGCAGTTCGCGCTCGTTGTCGTCATCTTCGACCACCAGCAGGTTGCGCGACTTCTCTCCCTCTTTCTCGCGGCGGGTCGCTGTGCGATCTTGGCCGACGGCGGCGTCCAGCTCTTTCAGTTCCGCCAGCAGGCGTTTGAGCGTATCGACCGCTTCTTCGGTCATGCCGGCGTCGATCTGCCGGCTGCAGAGGTGCAGGCCAAGGTTGAGCGTGTTCAGGCGATTGCGAAACTGATGAGTGCCGATCAGGCTAGGCGCCTGGCGTTTCATGGCTTCCAGTTCGGCGTCACTGCAGGCGTCGGGACGCATGATCGACACTTCTTTGGGAGCGTCGACGCCGATCTTCACCATTTTGCCCCGCACTTGGAGCAACTCGACGGTGATGTTGAGATTGGGGAAAACGATCTTCTCTTTTGCGCGGCGAGAAAGCACGAGCATTGTAGGTCTCCATACCAGGGCCGCAATCGCGGCAAATAACATCCTTATGGGGCTCGCTCAACGTAGAGGCGATCACCCCGCGACAACTCGGCTCATTCCTTAAGCCGGAGTGCGGATCAATCCTGGCGCGGCTATCCATTGCGCACGCATCATTGCGAGCTTTCAATGTAGAGGCAGTTACGGTTTTCCGGCAATAGGAAAAATGTTCGCATTTCTTTCGTCGCCGACGCTTGGCGGAATGGTCGCTCTGGTATGATAAATTCCAATGCCGCTCTAGCATTCGCTACGGCGTTCTTCTCCGCAGAAAAGCCAAATGGAGTGCTAGCATGCGAAACGGCTGGAACGAGCAATTTCGCGGTTTCATGTTCGCCATCGCGGCCACCGCGGCCGCACTGTGGGTGAGGACGTTGCTTCACCCCATCTTGGAAGATCGGCTCCCCTTTGGCGTCTTCTATCTCTCGGTCATCATCAGCGCCTGGCTCGGCGGAACGGCGTCGGCCGTTGTGGCGATGGTGCTGGGAATGGTGGCTGCGGCGCACTTTATCATTCCGCCGCAATCGAGTCTGTTGATCGCCGAGCCGGCCGACTGGGTTTCGCTGTTGATCTACGCGATCGTCGGCGCGGTGACGATCGTCACTTTCGAGAAAACCCGCTGCGAGCAACGGGAAGCCGAACAGCGCTCTTGCGAAAATCAAGAGCTGACCGAAACGCTGAAACGTTCCGATCTGCAGAAAGACGAATACCTGGCGCTGCTGGCCCACGAGCTGCGCAATCCGCTCGCTCCGATTGCGACCAGCGTCGACCTGATGGCCCGCTGTCGTGATGATGGGCGGCGGTTTGACGCGCTGCGCCGGGCGGTGCTGCGTCAACTGTCGCAGTTGGTGCGGATCGTCGACGACCTGCTGGATGTCTCGCGCTATCTGCAGGGGAAGATGCGGCTGTTGCGGGATCCGTTTGACCTGCGCGAAGCGGTTGGCGCCGCCGTCGAAATGGTGCAGCCGCAAATCGACGAACGTCAGCACGACGTCCGGCTGCTGATTCCGGATGTGGCGATCGGCGTTAGTGGCGATCGCGTGCGGCTGGTTCAGGTCGTCTCGAACCTGCTGAGCAACTCGGCCAAGTACACGCCCCGCGGCGGACGAATCTGCATCGATCTGCGGGCCGAAAACGGCGAGGCGGTCCTTTCCGTCTCGGACAACGGCATCGGCATCGCCGACGATGACCGGCGGCGGATTTTTGAAGCGTTCGCCCAGGTCGATTCTTCGCATACCCGCGATCATGGCGGATTGGGGCTAGGGTTGGCTTTGGTGAAGCAATTGTGCGAACTGCATGAGGGCACGGTCGACGTCATCAGTCGTGGGCCAGGAAAGGGGAGCCGCTTTGAAATTCGGTTGCCGCTGGTCGAGTTGCCCACGCCGAGCGTGCGCGTCGTCGAAAAACAGGAGTCGATCGATCTAGAGTCGACGTCGGTGCTGATCGTCGATGACAATCGGGACGCGGCTGAAACGCTTTCGATGTTGCTAACCTTTGAAGGGATGAACGCGACGGTCGCCTACGATGGACCGATGGCGCTCGATCTGCTGCGGAAACAGAAGCCGGCGTTTATCTTGCTCGATATCGGGCTGCCGGGGATGGACGGGTACGAGGTGGCGCGGCGAATTCGGGCCGATCATGGTCAGGATGGGGTGAAGATTATCGCGCTAACTGGTTGGGGCGGTCCCGAAGATCGGCGCCGCACCAAGGAGGCGGGATTCGACGATCATGTCGTCAAACCGGTCGATCCCGCCAATCTGGTCTCGTTATTGCGGGGCGCGCAGCCGCAATCGGCGTAACTCATTTGCTGGCGTCCCCTTGTCGCCAATGCGGCGGGCATCGATAACTACGGTTTGTCGATTCCCGCTGTTTCAAGCCTTTCTTTCCACCTATGACCGATCTTTTGCGCCAGGAAATCGCCGCGACCGCCGACTTGATCGTCGTAAAAGTGGGAACCCGCGTTCTCACCGCTCCCGACGGAACGCTCAATCGCCCCCGCATCGCTCAATTTGCCGAAGAAATGAGCCGGCTGCTGGACGCCGGGCGCAAGATGGTGATGGTATCTAGCGGGGCGGTCGGCGCCGGGATGGATCGGTTGAAGCTGAAACAGCGGCCGACTGATCTGGCCCAATTGCAGGCGGTCGCCGCCGTCGGTCAAGCTCGCCTGATTGAAGCGTACGATCAAACGCTGGCGGTCCATGGTCGGCATGGGGCCCAGGTCTTGCTGACCGCCGAGGACCTGGATCATCGGGTTCGCTATCTGAACATTCGCAACACGCTGGTCTCGCTGCTCGAGTTTGGGGTGCTGCCGATCATCAACGAAAACGACACCGTCGCCGTCGACGAGTTGATGACCACGTTTGGCGATAACGATCGCCTGGCGGCCCGCGTCACCAATCTATTGCGTGCTCCGCTGTTGGTCATTTTGTCGGACGTCGCCGGCTTCTACGATCGCTCGCCCGACGATCCCGACGCGCAGGTGATTCCGGTCGTGCAGAAGTTTGACGATCACCTGATGTCGTTCGTCCGCGACAAAAAGACCGGCCTCTCGAAAGGAGGCATGGCCAGCAAGTTGGAAGCGGCCCGCCTGGTGACGACCGCCGGCGAGAACGTGATTATCGCCTCAGGGCGCGATCCGCAGGCCCTCACGAAGATCGTCAATGGCGAGCAGATCGGCACGCTGTTTCTGCCGCAGGGGAAAACGGTCTCGCCGCGGAAACGCTGGATCGGCTTTTCGGTCGAACCGCGGGGACGGCTCATCGTCGACGACGGCGCCAAGCGAGCGCTCGAAGCGTCGGGACGCAGTCTGCTGGCGATCGGCGTGGTAGGCGTCGAAGGAGACTTCGAGAAAGGGGACGTCGTCCGCATTTGCGGCAGCGACGGAACCGAAATTGCTCGCGGGCTAACGAATTACTCGGCGCCGGAAGTGGCCCGCATTCGGGGCATTCAAAGTGATCGGATTAGCGAGATCCTGGGGCATTGCCCGTATGTCGAATTGATCCACCGCGACAACCTCACGCTGAGTCGCGCGGCGAATTAGTTCGTCGATCGGCTACGGCTTCATCTCGATGTCGAACGGGTTGACCCCTTCTTCGACGTTGATTGTCAGGCCGCTCTTCCGCGGGTCGCGGTATTTGACCGGGATGTCTTTGGCGACCACCCGCACGACCATCTGGGACGGATCTTCCGGCGGCGGATTCTCGGGAGGCAGAATTGTCACGGTATAAGCGCCGGTTCGCACCGGCGTTTGCGTCACCTATTTTCCTTCGGCGTCGAGCGATTCAGAGATCCCGCTGCCAAGTTCGCCGCAGCAAAAGGTGATGTCGCCGCTGGTGACCGGCTTGCCGTTGAAGGTGACCCGGCCTTCGATCGTGCCGGCATTGCGAGACGAGTTGGCAACCGCGCTTCATTGTCACGATTGTGCATAGAATTGCAGCAATTAAATAAAATTACTGCGTGCCGGATGCGCAACAGGCGTTGGCCCGCCAACCGCCGCTCAGTCTTGGATCAGCGGCAGCGGAATGTCATCAGGCCGCAGCGTTGGCGACGGTTTGGCGCTGGGGCCATCCTGTCGGAGCTTGCCGCCAGCAGCCGGAGAGGCGAGCGGCAGTTTGCTCTCTTTTGGCGGGCCGAGCAGGGTCAGTTTGACCGTATTCCAGAAGCCGCTCAGCGAGCCGAACGTGGCGTCGACGGCGCTTGGTTCGTAGCCGCTATGGACCATGCAGTCGGCGCACTTGGGGTTGCCGCTGGCGCAGCCGTAGTTTTCCCACGCGACCGACGACATCAGTTCGTCAAACGACTCGCAATACCCTTCGTCCATCAGGTAGCACGGTTTCTGCCAGCCGAACAAGTTGTAGGTAGGATTACCCCACGGCGTGCACTCCAGCTGGTAGTTCCCCTTGAGGAACTCGAGGAAGAGGGGGCTTTGGTTGAACCGCCAGTTGCGAGCGTGATCAAGCAGTTGCCGGAACAGCGTCTTCGTTTCGTTTCGCGCCAGAAAGTGATCTTGGTCCGGCGCCTTCTCATAACGATAGCCGGGCGAGATCATCATTCCTTCGACGCCCAATTGCATCATGTCGTCAAAGAAGTCGCGGATCCGCTCGGGCTGGACGCCGTCGTAGATCGTGGTGTTGGTCGTCACGCGGAAGCCGCGAGCCACCGCCGCTTTGATCGCTTGAGCGGCGATGTCGTAGGTTCCTTCGCGGCAGACGGCGGCGTCATGCTCTTCGCGGGGGCCGTCCATGTGGACCGAGAATGACAGGTACTTGCTGGGCGTGAAGCTGGGGAGCGCCTTTTCCAGCTTCAGGGCGTTGGTGCAGAGGTAGATGTACTTCTTGCGGGCGACCAGGCCTTCGACAATCTCGTTGATCTGCGGGTGCAGCAGCGGTTCGCCGCCAGGGATCGAGACGATCGGGGCGCCGCATTCTTCGACCGCCTGAAAGCATTGCTCCGGCGTCAGATGGCGACGAAGCGTTTCGACCGGATGTTGGATCTTGCCGCAGCCGGCGCAGGCCAAGTTGCAGCGAAACAGCGGTTCCAACATCAAGACCAGCGGATAACGCTTTTGCCCAGACAGGCGCTTCTTCAGCACATAGCTGGCGACAGTCCACATTTGCGAGACGGGTACGCCCATTATCAGTTCCTAACTTCGCGCCGTCGCGCGGTTCCATTCGGCCAGAGCCAAGAGGGGAAAGTAAATCGGGTAGTAGTGATATTTCAGATAGAAGACGCGGGGGAAACCGGTTCCGGTGAACTCGACTTCGTCCCAGGCGCCATCCGGCCGCTGCGTATCGATCAGGTAGCGGACGCCGTTTGCGACTTGCGGCAACTTCTCACCGCCCGCAGCGATCAAGCCCAACAGCGCCCAGGCCGTTTGCGAAGCGGTCGGAGAGCCTTGGCCGCGCAGCGATGGGTCTTCGTACGTTTCGCACGACTCGCCCCAGCCGCCGCACGCTTGTTGATGAGCGAGCAGCCAGAGCTTGCCTTGTTCGATCGCCGGATCGTCGGCGGGTACGCCGACGGCTCGCAGGCCGACCAAACACTGCCAGGCGCCATAGATATAGTTAACGCCCCAGCGACCAAACCACGAGCCGTCGGAGAGCTGATTGGCGCGGATGTAGGCGACCGCCTTGCGGACGACGTCGCCGACCTTGCCAGGCGAGTTGATCGTGACGCCTAGCCGGCCGAACGACTCGATCACGCGGGCCGACAGATCGGGCGTGCTTGGATCGATCATCGCGTTGTGATCGGCGAACGGCACGTGACAGAGGAACTCGGCGTCGTTGTTCTTATCGAACGCCCCCCAACCGCCGTCATGGTTTTGCATCGCGGTCATCCACGCGACGGCGCGGCGAGTCGCCGCAGCCGCCTGTTCCATCATCGCAGCGGATGAACCAGCGAGCCGCTCGGCAATGCCGCGTCCGCCAACAACGACGCTGGTGTTGGCCAGCGTGTCGCCTGGATGCAGCTCGAGCGAAATATCGGCGGCCGCCAATTGGTCGACCAGCGCCATGATTCCCATCGACGTATCGTCGTTATCGGGATAGAAAGCGTTTTCGTATTCGAAGAACCAGCCGCCTGGTTCGCAGGCGACGTTGTTGCTCCAGTCGCCGGCGACGCGAACTTCTTTCGACAGCAGCCACTCGACGCCTCGGCAGGTCGGTTCCTGCGAAAGTCCTGAGCCAGCGGCGGCCAAAGCTCGCAGCGAGATCGACGTGTCCCAGACCGGCGACTTGCAAGGTTGCAAGCGAGTCTCGGCGCCGTCGTCAATCGCCAGCCGCTTTAGATGATCGAGGAAGTACTGGACCTCCGCGCTTTGTTTATCGTAGCCGAGCGTCAGCAGCGCGATCACGCCCCAGACGATCGGCGGAAAAATCGCGCCGGGACCGTCGCTCTTTTCGCAGCGGTCGAGCAGCCACTTTTCAGCCTTTTGCAGCGCGCGTTTGCGAAGCGGGCGGAGTTTGTATTTTTCGAGCAGCTTCAGTCCGCTGTCCGCGGTGCGGAAAAAGTGATCCCAACTGAACAAGCCCTGCGGTTTGTCGAGACCAGGGCAGCGAAGCTCGGGCCAGTCTTCCGGCTTGTTAACGAACAGCTCGTGGATCGAAACGTCGGCGGCGATCTCACGCGTTGGGCGATGGGCCCAGACGATCGCCAGCGGTACGAAGATTGTTCGCGACCAGGAGCTGATCCGATAAATGTTGATCGGCGACCAGTTGGGCAGCAGGACCATCTCGGGCGGAACGGCCGGGCAGAGTTCAAACGGGATCTGACCGAGCAGCGCTAGATAGAACCGGGTGAAGCTGTTGACCTTGTCGGCGCCGCCGGCTTCGAGGATCGCGTTGTGGGCGCGAATCATGTACTCGGCGGTCGGATCATGCCCGGTCAGCTTGAGGGCGAAATAGGCTTTGACGCTCGAGCCAACATCGATCGGCGCGCCTGGGAATTGCGTCCAGGCGCCGCTCGGCTCTTGTTGTTTCAGCAGTTGGGCGGCGCACCGCTGGGCGATTTCAGAACGTTCTTCTCGGAGCCAGGCGAGCAGCAAGATGTACTCGCTCTGCAGGATCGAGTCCCCTTCGAGTTCGGCGCACCAATGGCCGTCGGCATGTTGATGGGCGAGCAGCCAGTCGCGAGTAGCGGCGATCGAGGAGCCCGCTAATGCGCGCAGGTCGAGAAAGTGCTGCGAGATGCGATTGCTCGAGGTGGGGGAGGCGCCTTCCATGCATTCCTTCCTTGCGTCGACGAAAACGAAGGCTAGACGCGATCCTACGCGTTCTAACGAATCATCAAGGTAGGCGAGCCAGACCAATCTGGCAAGAGCGACGGGTTAGGAGAACGTTATGGAACGACCTCGTAGAACTCGCCCCAGGGCTGTTGCGGCTGGTTTTCGTCGGGATTGGCAGGCAACTCGGCGGGGCGGATGACCCCTTGGGCGACCAGTTCGGCAAAGAAGTCAGGCGTGACGAACTCGGCGAAGCCATAGTTGCCGGGACTGCGAAACCGGGCAATTTCGCTCCAGCTTACGTAGATATGGCTGACTTTGCGGGCGTGGAGCAGCTCTTTCCGCTCGGCCGCCGACTTGCCGACTAGCCCCACCAGGGGAGAGGCGTCAAAGCAGGTGTGGTAATCGATCGGCGTCTGCATATAGAAGACGTCCGCCTTGCCCTCGACGATCGCTTTGTGGTCCGCGGGGACCAACTCGGCGAGTAGGCCGGGATCGGGTCCGGCGTTGGCCTCTTTTAACAGCTGATAGTCGGTGAAGTAAAAGGTAGGCGCCAGGAAGGAGTTCCGCCAGTTGATCCACAAGAAGCAAATCGCCAAACCAACCGCCGCCAGCGAACTACAGACGGCGCGCCAACCGGCCGCCGAAATCCGCGCCGCGGCGTAGCCTGCCAACAAGGCGACGACCGGCGCCAGAGGAATCAAAAAGCGATCGTAGCGATGGGTGAAAAGCCACCAGATGGCGAAGTAGGTTACGGCATACAGCAACAAGCGCCAGGCGATGGCGTCTCTGATCGAGCGATCTTCCTTCTCTTCAGGCAAGCGTTGCGGTTGCCAGATCGCCAGACCCAGCAGCACGATCGCCGTCACAGCGAGCGGAAAGAGAGCGACGTTGGTCCAGTCGCTGGCGAAAGCGACCTTTTTGATCGCGTTGATCAGCAGGGCCGACGTGACGCTGTGGCCGTCGGCGTCGGTCGGCACGGCATGGGCGGCTCGCCACTGAGCGACTTGCTCCGGCGTGCGGATCGAATCGGGAAAGATCGAACCTGCCAGCGGATAGACCGGGTTGCCGGTGTAGACGACGTTCTTGATCAGCCACGGGGCAAACAGCAGCGTCACCCCAATCGTAAAGGCGATCGCCGACTTCAGATTAAGCCGCCGTCCCTCCACCGCTATCCAGACGGCCAGCGGCATTACCAGCAGCGGCAATGCCGGGTACTTACAGGCAGTCGCCATCCCAGCCATCAGGCCCGCCAACAGTGCAAGCCGCGGTAGCGCGATCGTCGCCGCAGGATCATCGCTGCGCTGCGCCTGAAACCAAACGATTGCGGCAAAGATCGTCGCGACCGTGTAGAACGCCCAGACGCCGTCAACCAGTCCATAGACGGCGACCAGTACGATCCAGGGAGTACCGACCACGACAATCGCCGCGATCTGCCCGGCGTAACTGCCAGCGATGCGTCGGGCGGCGCAGTAAGCGGCCAGCGCGGTAAGCGGAGCGTAGAAGCTGATCAAGGTCTTGCCGACCAGCGCGCCATAAAACCACGCCTGGTCGCTGGGCCAGATTGTCATCGGCAGCAGGGCCAACATCTCGGCGCCCATCGGCAAGCCGCTGTAAGCGTTGTACGACTCGACGGCGATTCGCCCGGTGGTGAGCCATTCGGTCGGTAGTCGCAGGTGATACTCCAGCACATCGTATTCGTACGGCGGCATCATTCCGCCGAGCAGCGTGCAGAGGACGATTGGCGCGGCGGCGGCGATCCAGATCCAGGGGCTCGGTTCGCGGGCCGCTTCCGTTTCGCTGCGGGGCGTTCGCTCGCGATACCAATCCCATCCGCCCCAACCGGCCAGTCCCAACAGCGGCAAGACAATCAGCGCCGGGTAATGCAACAAGCCGACAAAGCCGATCACGAATGTCCAGAGCGAGACCGTCGCCAATCCCAAGGCGGCGGCGAACACCAACGTCTCCAGCCGCGATAGTAGCCCTGTCAAACCGATCCGAGACAACAAACAGCGGCCGACCAGCGTGGCGACCAGCATGATCATCGCCGCCAGCACAAAGACTGGCGTGCGCTGCGTGAAGAAGGGGACCGGATCGATCAGCAGATCGGCCCAGGGGCCGAGCACCAGCGGGAAGTTGCCGAGGATCGTGAACAAGACGGTCAGTCGATCGGCCGGCTCGCCCTGAAAGACGGGGATCGGCGACTGGAAATAGACGATCAGGTAGGCGAAGCCGAGCAGGGCCAACAGCGCCGCCGGGGCGAAGCGGATCAGATCGCTACTTGCGAGAGCGGGTTCGCTGCTGGGGGCGGAAGAAGAGTTTCGCTCGCGGCGTGTTTTTTTCGACATTCGACTTACGGGTCCCGCGGTTGACGTTTCGAGCGGCGAACAGCGGATTTCCCCCGGCCAGCGGCGATCATTTCTAGGATAGCTCGTTTAAATAGCACGAAAATTCAAGGAGAAAGCCGCGGCTGACTTCCCCCGGTTCATGAACTAAGATATTGAAATCGTATAAAACTTTGACTAGCTTCACGCAACGATTCTAGCCTCCCATAACCGCCGCCGTTAGACCAAGCCTCTTTGAACATGTCAAACCAAGATCGTCTCGCCGGTATCTTTACGCCCAATATCGTTCCCCTCGATTCGCGGGGGGACATCAACGAGTCGGAACTGCGGCGTTACGTCGACTGGCTGATCGACCGGGGCGTGCATGGCCTCTATCCCAATGGTTCGACCGGCGAGTTCCTTCGCTTTACCGCCGAAGAGCGACGCCGGATCATCGAGATCATGGCCGATCAGACCGCCGGCCGCGTGCCGATTTTGGCTGGCGCCGCCGAGGCGAACGTCCGCGAGACGATCAAGGCCTGCGAGACCTACTACGAATATGGTTGCCGCGCCGTCGCCATCGTGTCGCCGTTCTACTACAAGCTGACCCCGGCCGGCGTCTACGCCTACTTCAAAGAGATCGCCGACAACACGCCGATCGACGTCACGCTTTACAACATTCCGATGTTCGCCTCGCCGATCGACGTGCCGACGGTGCAGCGGTTGGCGGAAGAGTGCGACAAGGTGATCGCGATCAAGGACTCTTCCGGCGACCTGCCGCACATGATGCGAATGATCGCTGCGGTCCGTCCGCTGCGGCCCGACTTTGGTTTCATGACCGGTTGGGACGCGGCGCTGATGCCGATGATGTTGATCGGTTGCGATGGCGGCACGAATGCGACCAGCGGCGTGGCGCCAGAGATCACCCGCAAGCTGTACGACCTGACCAAGGCGGGACGCATCGACGAAGCCCGCGACCTGCAATATCGGTTGCTGAAGCTGTTTGACGCGATGCTCTATAACAGCGAGTTCCCGGAAGGTTTCCGGGCGGCGATCGCGCTGCGTGGTTTTCATCCCGGCAAGGGACGTCAGCCGCAGTCGGAAAGCCAACTGGAAGCGATTGACGTGCTCAAACGCGAACTGCAATGTTTGCTGGCGGCCGAAGGTTATGTTGATGAGCCGGTCGGCGGCTGTGCGATCAAGGAAGAAGTCGACTCGGACGAGGTTGCCCGGATCGTGCAAAACGTCGTCGGCGAACTAAAACGCCGCGGCCTCGCATAGGCCAAACAGGTTAGCAGTCCGTTGATTTTCTCGACGGACTGCGTGATCGCACGGATGCGATCCCAAAATAACGACGTAAGTCGTTATTTTGCGAGCCGCGAAGAGCAATGCTCTGAGCCTGGCGAGGTTGGAAAATGCCACGATGGCATTTTTCAACAGGCAGTTAGCCCCGAAAGCTCTCGCTTTCGGGGCCGACAAAGTCGGCAGGAAGCATCACTCCGCGGCGAGCCCCAAGCCGGCTGACCACTCAACAAATAAAGCGCGCAGGAGCATCGATTCCCGAACGCTTTCGCCTTTTCTAGTGACGATTACCGCGGCATCTTCAGCCCCGGTATGTCGAGTGTGATCGCCTGACCGCTTTGCCAGTCGATCTCCAGCGGCGACGAAGCCGCACTGCCATACTTTTTCGGCAGCATGACCGGCGAACCAATCGACTCGACCGTGAAGCGATACTTGCCTGGCTCAAGCATCAGCGGACCTGCCGCGGCTGGCTGTACCAGTTCAAACGACCCATCCGCCGCGGTCGTGCCAAAACCAATCGGGGTATCAACGCCATCGGCGCGATAGACGTTGACCTGCATCTCGGCCAGGGGATTTTCACCAGTGGTCAAACGCCCGGTGGCGCCGCCGGTGACGGGTGTTGGCCCGCAGCCAGCCATTGCCAGTAGTGAAAACGTCAGACAGGCAAGCGAAAGCGAGCGAATCATACGGATGCGACCTCCGGCGCACGGGGTTGGCGAAGTCCCAGCCAGCCGCGAATGCCTGGCGAGCGACGCAAGACGAAGCGCTCCGCTAGATAGACGGCTAGCAACGACGCTCCAAACAACGGGAGATAAACGGCCAGCGCGACGACAATCACCAGCAGGCCAACAGATAACCGCGGCGCCGAGCCAACCGCCGGGGCGCCCAAGACGCCCTGGTCGCGCCGCCGCCACCACAGGATTACGCCGCTCGCGCTCAGCAAGATCAAACCGCTGGTAGTGATCACTCCCAGCAGTTGATTGGGCCAACCGAACAGTTGCCCTTCGTGCAGGGCGATGCCAACGCCGACGACCTGATCGATCACGTGACGATCGCCAAAATTCTGCCGGCTGATCAATTCACCACTCTCGCCGTCGATCGTTAGATTCACGCGATAGGGGCGGTTCTGCGTCATCGACGCGACCTTCCACTCGGTCGAGTCTCCGCGCGGCGGCGAGACAATCACCGGCGACGGGAGGTCGAGCGGCGTTACCGCTGCGGCGACTTGATTGGCCGCGCCGTAGTCACGCGGCGTCGGCTCGCTCGACTCTTTCATGGTCCGCGATCGGCTGATCTGCCAATCTTGCCGGGCAACCGCCGTACCGGTCCACTGGCGAGCTGTGCGGAAGTAGTTGCCCCAGAAGGTCGACCACGGCAAGCCGGACAGGATCAATACGATCGCAAAACCGGAAATCCAGATGCCGGAGACGCTATGGATGTCGCGCCAGAAAATCTTCTTGCCGCTCATCAGTCGAGGGAACAGCACGCCGCCGAAGCCCGACCACTTGCGCGGCCACCACAAGTAGAGACCGGTGAAGATCAGCACCAACGTCCAACAGGCGGTTAGCTCTACCAGGTAAGAGCCGCGGTTGCCGAGAAACAGTTCGCCATGCATCCGGCGAATCACGGCGATGAAGCGATCGGCTTCCACCTTTTGTCCGAGCAACGTGCCGCTGGCTGGATCGACATAGCAGCGGACCCGTTCGCCGTTCTGAGTGACGATGATCCGGGTTGCGGCGCCCGGCGATTGGGGCAGTTCAAACGAGTGGAACCGGGCGGCAGGCAGCGCCGCCAACGTCGCTTCGATCTGTTCCGAAATCGGCAGCGAAGTTTTGCCGGCTGGCAACTGGTCGTACGGACGATCGATCCATGACTCGATCTGCGGTTTGAACAGGTAGATCGTGCCGCTGATTGACAGGACGAGGAGGATCGGTATGCAAAACAGGCCGGCATAAAAATGCCACCGCCATACCGCGCGGTAGTCGGGCCAAGGCCGCTTGCGCGGCGAGTTGGAATTGTCCATGGAACTTCTATTGTCTGGGGAGGGAATATCTGGGGAAAGCGCACGCGGAGCCTGCGCGCTTTGTTGCCGAAAGCGCGCCAGGCCCCAAGGTGCGAGTTGAAGATGCGTCCGGGTTAGAACTCGCCCAGAACTTCGCCGCCGTTGACGCTATGCAAGGCGCGATGCGTCGACAGGTCGATCGTGTCTGGCAGCAATCGCACCGAGCCGTCGCCAAAGGTGACGTTGGCGCCGCCGGGATGGTAACTGCGCGGGGCGAAGTAGCCAGTCCAGTGGGTCACCACATCGGGAATACGGCTGTTGGGCGTATGGTAACCGTTGGTCATCGAGTTGATGGCCCCGGTAAACGCCCATGACATTCCCCGGCCGCGAATCGCGGCGCTTTCGCCGCCGCGCCACGAGGTGAAGCCGGTCCAGAAGGTGGAGATGTCGGGATTGGAGATCGCGCCATCGCCATTGGTGTAGCTGCTCCAGCCGCCGCCGTTGCCGGGCATGCCTTGCTTCGTCGGATCGGGATTGCTGGAGCCGACGCCGCTGGAGCCGTTCAGCGTGAACTGATACGGATAGGGAGGCGTTTCGCCGGCAGGCAAGGTCATGTCCGCGCCGACGCTGCGGACCGTTTCGCTCATCACGACGCTGTTGCTGGTTCCGTCGGTCATGTCGCGGAAGCCAGCCTTGGAGTATTGGTAGAAAATCCCGTCGGTCTTGTGCTTGAAGTCGTAGTTGACGCCGGTTCCGCTGCCAAAGCTGACCATGTAGTTCAAGCAGCCATAGGTATTGCCCGACGAGGTCGTCTGCGATGGCGCCGGATCACTCGGGCACAAGAAGAGGGACAGCGGGGTTTCGAACGCGGTGGCGAACGCAGCGTTCGGCGACTTGCCGCTCCAGCCGCCGCTGAAGGCGGCTAGCGAGTAGTCGAGTTGGTCGTTCAGGTTCCCTTGCTCGACGTAGGGGAGCAGGCGAGCCTGGACTGAAAAGTCGGTGTCGACCGTGCCGGCCATCGGAAAGACCTTGAAGGTCGATTCGTAGTTGTGCAGGGCCAAGCCAAGCTGCTTCAGGTTATTGGTGCACGACATCCGGCGTGCCGCTTCGCGGGCCTGTTGCACAGCCGGCAGCAGCAAGGCGATCAGAACGCCGATGATGGCGATCACCACCAGCAATTCGACCAAGGTAAAAGCGTGACGTAGTTTCATGATTGTATTGCTATTTGTTAGGTCTATTTCGAATGAATCGGGAGCGGTTGCGGCGATTAGTACTCGCCGATCACTTCTCCACCACCACGGGTCGCCAGGGCTCGCCAAATAACGATATCGACCGTTTCGCCGACGAAGCGGACGCTGCCGTCGACTCTAGCGGCTTGCACGCCGCCGGGATGTTGGCTGCGAGCGCTGGTGATCGCGAAGTTGTGATACCCGTTGTGGCAATCCGGTGAACTGGAGTTCGGTCCGTACCAGTGGTTGTAGAGCGCGTCGGCGAGATGGCCGTTGACCCATTTCGCGCCCCGCTGTCCCGACCAGGCGGGCGCCGAACTGGGCGTGCAAGCCGATTCGGTCGTTTGCGTGTTGGTGTCGAGCTGGATGACTCGATGCCGATAGTCGTTGTTGGATGGAGCGGAGTCGTTTCCGTCTCCCAGCAAGTGCTCGCTAAACACGACCGTGTTGCTGGTGCCGTCGGTGACGTCGCGGAAGCCGGTCTTAGACAGTGAGAAGATCACGCCGTCGGAATTGGCGTTGGCGCCGTCGTCCGAAGCGTCGCTAATGTTGTTGACGCCCGATCCGAGCGACATGGGGTAGCTGATGCCTCCGTAAACGCTGCCTGGAACTTCGTCCCGGTCACTGGGGCAAAGTAGCAACGAAAGACGAGTTTGGGCCGCCGTATCGTTCTCGCCGACCAGCGTCGCGTCGTACGACCCGGCGAAGGCGTTCATCGGCGGTACTTCGTAATGCAGCAGGTCGCCCAGGTTTCCTTGGTCGACATAGGGGAGCAACAGCGATTGCGGCGACCAGACGAACGGATAGCCGAGTCCGCCGGGCGGGAACGAGCCATGCGTGTCATGGTAGTTGTGCAGCGCTAGGCCAAGCTGCTTCAGGTTATTGGTGCACGACATCCGGCGTGCCGCTTCGCGGGCCTGTTGCACAGCCGGCAATAGCAGGGCGATCAAAACGCCGATGATGGCGATCACCACCAGCAGTTCGACCAAGGTAAAAGCGTGACGTAGTTTCATGGTTATGGAAATTGGGTGTGTGGGTTGCGATTTGTGAGATCGCGCGTGCGCACCAGTTAGCGCAAGCGCATACGGCGATTCTGTGAGAGGGCGAATCGGTTGCAGACAACCAATCGCTATCTAAGCCGCAATCGCATCCGGCGGCGGGCTGGCCGGCGTCAAGACAAGCGACGTCGGCGTCGTTTCGCCGGTGGTTAGAAAGCCGCAGAACTCCAGTCGGGGGCTCCAAGAGGGAGCGACCGGTTCTACGACCGAACTTGAGAAAATTGCAAACAGCTCCGGCAAGCCGCCGCAGCGTGAGATCGTGAAGAAGGGGCCTTTGTAGGGCGCCGAGTTGGTCGGCGAAGCACTCGTCTCAGGCGACGAGCAGCAGTTGTCGGACTTCTTGGCGCAACAACTCTTGGTCTTGGCGGCACAGCACGACGCCACCTGCTTGGCGGCGCAGCAACTTGGCTTCGCAGCTTGCACGATCGCCGCTTCGGCCATCAGCTTGGCGACAATATTGTCAGGCGGGGTGACGCCGTTCGTTTCGGCCCAGGCCAAACGCTCCTCAGGCGTATTGCAGCAGCAGTTGTTCCAGCAGGTGTATGCGTCGCGGCAGCCGCACGTTCCTCCCTGACAGGGAAACGGAATCGAGAGATCCTGCGGAACGAAACCGCGGAAGCGGACGCCGAACGACAGGAAGACGATGTTCGCGATCAGCAACATCGAGATCAGGGTGCGCCGGCGCAGCACGAAGCGATTGCGGACCCATGGCCGCAGATCGCATCGCCAGCTGGCAAGACGCTGGTACACCTCTTAACCCCTCCGATCGGAATAATTGCTTGAGGGTAACTGCTGACAGCGGTGCTGGCAACTGCGGCGAATTGTCGCAGGGGGCGCCTAATCAGCAGGCGTTGAAGTCGTCCCAGGCGGTCAAATCGAGAAACTGGCTGGCGAGTCTACCGCTGGCGCCAATTGCTAGCAAAGCGCCGATTCGGGGAAAGATTCCGAAATTGCGGGATTGATGGAGCGATTATGCCACGTTTGCCGAAAAGACTTCGAGGATAGCTAGTTCTGCCGACTGGGTTGTGATTGTTGACCATGGGTTAAACCGTTGCGACGCCTGGCTAGGGAAACGAGCTGACGATTACTCGATTTCGGTGACCTGAGGAAAGGACGGCGATGCTCCATCGCTGGACGAAACAGATCCTAGTGGCGCTTAGCTGCGTCGCCCTTGCGCTCAACGGCTGTTCGTTGCGGTGCTGGCGGCTCTATGACTGTCCCGATCCTCCTGCGTACGACGAAGATCTGATTGCCAAGTACGCCGGTCGCGGTCTGACGATAGAAGATCCGGTTCCCAACGCGTGCGAAGACGATTTTCTGCCAAGCGTACCGGTCTCGCCCGATGCGGCGGTCAGCGGCGAGGTAAAGTATGCCAACATCTCACTGCAGGAAGCGGTCGAAACGGCGCTGGCCAACTCGCAGGTCATGAAAGACCTGGGGGGAGTGCTCCGCAGCCCCGATGCGCTCGAAACGATTTACGACCCAGGCCGCGTCTATACTGACGGCCAGTTTGGTGAAGAAGCCGCTTTGAGCGCGTTTGACGCCAGCTTTGGCGCGGCGGCTTATTTTGAGCAAAACGACTATGGCGTTAACAACGTCACGGTCGGCCAGAACGGCCTGTTCAAGCAAGACTATAACAACTACGAGTTCGGGATCGAAAAGAAGAGCGTCACCGGCGCCACCTTCAGCTTGCGCAACGTCACGCAGTACGACAATAACAACCAGGAAGCGTCGTTCATCACGAACCCGTTTACCTTCGGACAGTCGTGGACCAACTATGCCGAAGCGCAGTGGCGGCAACCGTTGTTGCAAGGCGCCGGCGTCATGTACAACCGGATCGCCGGTCCCAATGGTGAGCCGGGCTTCGCCAATGGCGTGTTGGTCGCTCGCACCCGCACCGACATCAGCCTGGCCGAGTTTGAAGTTGCCGTCCGCAATCTGGTCAGCGACGTCGAGAACGCTTACTGGGATCTCTATTACGCCTATCGCGATCTCGACGCCAAGGTCGAAGCCCGCGACAACGCTCTTCGCGTGTGGCAAAACGTCCAGGCCAACGCCGGACAAGGACGCCGCACCGCCGACCAGGAAGGTCAGGCCCGCGAACAGTACTACCGGTTTGAGTCGGAAGTGATCAACTCGCTGCATGGCCGACTGACGCCGCGCACGCAGACCAACTACGGCAGCTCGGGCGGTACGTTCGTGCAGACGGGCGGCGTTCGCGTTTCGGAGCGGCGGTTGCGCGTGATCATGGCGGTCGACATCAATGGCCCGCAGCTGCTGCGACCGTCGGATGATCCGCCGGTGGCGAAGGTGAAGTTCGACTGGGATGCGATCGCGCTAGAAGCGGTCGCCCGGCGTCCCGAACTCCGCCGCCAGAAGTGGGTCATCAAGCAGAAAGAACTGGAACTGCTGGCGAACAAGAACTTCCTGAAACCGCAGCTTGACCTGGTCGCCCGCTATCGCTTGCGTGGGTTCGGCAAAGATCTGTGGGGTTATGATCAGCCGCAGTACGATAACGCCGTGCAAAGCATGATGGATGGCGATTTCCAGGAATATCAGATGGGAATCGAGTTCGACATGCCGATCGGCTTTCGCCGGGGACATGCCGCCGTCCGCAGTTCGGAACTCGCCCTGGCTCGCGAAAAGGCGATCCTCCGCGAGCAAGAGAACTTCATCATGTACGGTTTGAGCAACACCTACGGCGAAATCGAACGGGCTCACCAGGTGATGGAAGCCCAGTTCAACCGCCGCGAAGCGGCCTATGCCCAACAGCGGGCCGTCGAAGCTTCGCACGAAGCGGGTTTCGCCCCGCTCGATTTGCTATTGGAAGCCCAACGCCGCGTGATCGACGCCAATATCTTGTTCTACCAGGCCCGCGTCGACTACGCCCAAGCGATCAAGAACGTCCATTACGAAAAGGGCTCGTTGCTGGAGCACAACAACATCTTCATGGCGGAAGGCCCGTGGCCGCAAAAGGCGTACAACGACGCCTTGCAGCGCGACATGAACAAGCGGCACGCGCTGACCAACTTTGTGATCAACGACGCGCTAATCGGCAAGAAGAACCGTCCGTCGTTCCCGCTAGAGCCGTCGAAGAAGCCGTACGAGAGCACGCCGATCTTTGAAGGGCCAGCTTTTCCCGAAACGTCGGACGCTCAGCCGGCGATGCCGCAGAACCCGCTTCGTCAAGAGAAGAGCGAACCATCCAGCGTCCAACCGGCGTCGGCGACCGCCCCGGTGCAGCAGGATACCTCGGCCAAGGTGATTCAAGCGATGGGCGATCAATCGATCGACTTCGGTGGCGAGGACGAAGTTCACTCGCCGGTCTGGATCCATCGTGCCGCCAAAGCCCAGGATGCTCCGCCGGTGATCGAAGCGACCGGCGATCGCCCGGTCGACTTCAGCAGCGACGAGCCGACCGACTCGGCCATCTGGATCAACCGCTAAGACGATTCGCTCCGCTGGATCCAACACGACGGATGCTGCGTCATGCCGATGTGCGGATAGTACTCGACCGCCTGGGGCGCCGACAGCAAAATCAGGTTCGTCTGCTGCCCGCCTGCTTCGTGGGTGCGCCGGATCAACTCTTTGCCGATCCCTTGCCGCTGATAGGCGACATCGACCGCCAGGTCCGACAGATAGGTGCAATAGCTATAGTCGGTCAGTGCCCGGGAGATGCCGACCAGTAGCTCCCCATCGCGAGCCGTGACGATCAAATCGGCATGCCGCAGCATCGCCTCGATACGCTGGGGATCATTAATCGGCCGGCGTTCAGCCAGCGTGGAACGCTCGAGCAGGTCGAGGAACTCGGGGGTGGCTAGATCGGGTTCGAGTTGGTAGGTGGGCATGAGAATCTCAGGGGGAAGATTGTCGGTGGCGTTGCCGATAAGCATAATGGAACGACCAGAGCAAGCGAAGGTTTGCAACGCTCTTTGTCGATTCGAGGAGGTTTTGACCCATGCGACAGGTCGTGTTGTATCCCGATTTGGAAGATGGCGGCTGGATTGCCGAGGTTCCGAGTCTGCCCGGCTGCCTTAGCCAAGGGGATTCCAAGGAAGAGGCGATTGCCAACGTTCGCGATGCGATCGATACCTGGATTGACGGCATGCAAGCGGCGGGGCAGTCGATTCCTTCGATGTCCAGATCTGCGTTGTGTAGTGCCAAACGCACGAAGTGGAAGTGGTCATGCCTCCTCTCCCGATTCTCCATTCTCGTGATCTGTGCCGAGCCCTCGCTAAGGTCGGGTTCAAGGAACAGCCCGGACGTGGCAAAGGGAGTCACGCGTTCCTCTAACGGGCTGATCCGCCGAGAGGGATTACTGTTCCGAAGGGGGAGCTGAAACGCGGGACCGTTCGGGCAATTCTTCGGCAGGCCGATTTGACGGTCGACGAACTTCTCAAACTTCTCTAGCGCAAAAAAAAGGCGGCCCTGCTGATGACCGCCCTCGACGTGCGCTGTGCTCTCTCTGACCTCGAACTACGAAATCTCGTAGGCGAAGTCCCCCGTCTCGTTGACCGTGACGTTGACGCCGCCGATGTCGTCTCCTTCGGCCATCCGGGCCAAAAACTCTGACGACAGTTCCGGCAGCAGCGTGCGGGTCAAAATCTTGTCGACGTTCCGGGCGCCGGTGTCGACTTCCGTACAGCGAGCCGCGATCGCGTCGACCAGCGTGTCGGTGTAGTCGAACGAGGCGTTGTAGTTTTCTTTGACCCGTTTGCCAACCTTCTTTAGCTTCAGACGCACGATTTGCTTCATCACGTCGTCGGCCAGCGGGAAGTAAGGGATCACGTTGACGCGACCCAAAAACGCTGGCTTAAACGTCTTCAGTAACTCTTCGTGCAGCGCTTCGCCCAGTTGTTCCGGCGTCGGTTGACGCTGTGGATCGCGGCAGAGCTGCATGATCAGATCGGTGCCGGCGTTGGAGGTCATGATGACGACGGTGTTCTTGAAGTCGATGTCGCGACCTTCGCCATCCTTCATGTGACCTTTGTCGAAGACCTGGTAGAAGATGTCCTGCACGCCGGGGTGCGCCTTCTCCATTTCGTCGAGCAAGATCACGCTGTACGGCTTTCGGCGAACCGCTTCGGTCAGCACGCCACCCTCACCGTAACCGACATAGCCGGGAGGGGAGCCCATCAAGAGCGAAACCTTGTGCTCTTCTTTAAACTCCGACATGTTGATCGTCGTCAGGTTTTGCTCACCGCCGTACAGCAAGTTGGCCAGCGTCAGGGCCGTTTCGGTCTTGCCGACGCCGCTGGTGCCGGCCAGCAAAAAGATGCCGATCGGGCGACTCGGATCGTCGAGGTGAGCGCGCGAGGTGCGGATGCTTTCGGCGATTTGGTTCATCGCGTGGTTTTGACCGACGACTGCCTCTTCCATCAGGTTTTGCAGGTTCATGACGGTCTTGATCTCGTTCGAGACCATGCGGCCGACCGGGATGCCGGTCCAAGCGGCGACCGTTTCGGCCACCGCGGCGGCGTCGCAGCAAACGTGAACCAGCGGATCTTCCCCTTGGGCTTCTTCCAGGTCGGCGTGGGTCGCTTGGATTTGCGAGCGAATGTCGGCCCGCTCCTCGTCGGTCAGCAGGACCGGCGGTTCTTCCCCTTCTTTGACCGGGGCGCCGCGCTTGGCGTCATCGTCGATCAGCTGTTTTTGCAGGTCACGAATCTTGAAGACCAACTCTTTCTCGTTCGCCCAACGCTCGTTCAACTTCTCCAGGCGTTCGGCTTCGGTGGTGCGAGTCGTTTCCAGGTCGGCGATCGCCGCGGTGTGATCGTCGGCGCCGGCCGCCATTTCGCGTTCGAGGATCGCGATCTCGGTCGTCAGTTGTTCGATACGACGATGGGCGTCTTCGATCTCCGGCGGCGTCGAGTTCTGGCTGAGGCCGATCCGGGCACAGGTCGTATCGAGCAGACTGACCGCCTTGTCAGGCAGTTGGCGACCGCTGATGTAACGGTTGGAAAGTTTGACCGCCGACTCGACTCCTTCGTTCAAGATGCGAACGGCGTGATGCTTCTCGAGCGTCGCGACTAGGCCGCGCATCATGTCCATGCACTTCGGTTCGCTCGGCTCTTCGACCTTTACGACCTGAAAGCGGCGGGCTAGGGCGGCGTCACGCTCGAAGTACTTTTTGTACTCGGCCCACGTGGTGGCGGCGATGGTGCGCAGTTCGCCGCGAGCCAAAGCCGGCTTCAGCAAGTTGGCGGCGTCTCCCTGACCGGCTTGGCCGCCGGCGCCGATCATGGTGTGGGCTTCGTCAATGAACAGGATGATCGGCTTGGGAGAGCTTTTGACTTCTTCGATAACCGACTTCAAGCGGTTCTCGAATTCTCCTTTGACGCCGGCGCCTGCTTGCAGCAAGGCGAGATCGAGCGTGCGAATCGAGACGTTGGCCAGCACTTCCGGCACATCGCCGGCGGCGATGCGGAGGGCAAACCCTTCGACGACCGCCGTTTTGCCGACGCCGGCCTCACCGGTCAGGATCGGGTTGTTTTGACGACGACGACAGAGGATGTCGACGATCTGGCGGATTTCGTCATCGCGGCCAAGAACTGGATCGATGGCGCCGCTCTTGGCCCGCTCGGTCAGGTCGACAGTAAACTGGTCGAGCGACGGAGTCTTGGAAGCCTTTTTCGGCTTGCCGTCGGCGGCGTCGGTCTTTTCGGACTTGGTGGTCGATTCGTCGGTCTCGGCGGTGATGCTGGGGAGTTCGCGTTTGAGCGCTTCGACCGAGATCTTGCCGAGGGCCGACGAACTGCCGACGATCGCCCGTTTCGAGTTTTCGTCGCTCAAGAGCGCCAGCATGATGTGCCCGGTGCGGACCGCCGACTCGCCATATTCGACCGAAGCCAATAGCCACGCGTCGCGGGCCAGATCGACGACCGACGGGGCGATGCTGGGGGGGCGGCCATTGCCGGTTTTGAAGCGATCGATCGCCTGGGTTAATTCGGTGGTGAACTGCGTGCGATCGATTTCGCAATGCTTGAGGATCGCTTCGAGATCGGTGAACGGGGCTTCCAGCATTTTGGTCAGCCAGTGTTCGACCTCGATGTTGTAGTTGGTCCGCGACAGGCAGAGTCCGGCGGCTGATTCGAGAGCGCCGCGGCAGACCGGGTTGAGCTTGCCGACGAGTGATTTCAGATTGAGTCCGGACATCAGGGGCGGCTTTCGCGTCTGGGAAGGAGGTTGGCGTGTCGATGTTTGGCGCGCAGCAGCGCGCCTTCGGGAGTGTAGGATCATGTCGACGTACGGGGAGAAATTGCATCCCGCGGCATTTCGCTTCCGGTTAAAAAGGCGCCGGCTAGGAGGTTTGGGCGGGTTGTGAGGGCCAAATGTCGACCTGCGGCAGCAGGTTTTCAGAAAGCGACGTCTGGCTGAGCAACGTGTGAATATATTGGAACCTGTCAGTCGATCCGATTTCCCCTGATCGGTGCTGACCATTATCATGCAAGCTCTCGGCTGCGCGGCGAGGAACGCCGCCGCAAAAAGAGGCCTCGGTCTGGGTAGGATGGCCAGCCGTAGCGCCACTTTATAGTCCGCTTATGTCTTCAGAGTCCCCAATCTCCGTCACCACGGCCGAGGATGCTCGCCGTCAACTCGATTCGTTGCTGGACGAACTGGCCGATCTGGCCGAAGGTGCGTCGCCGCCGGAAGAGTTTTGGCCCGAGTTGCTGTCGCGGTTGATCTTCGCCGCGTCCGCCACCGGCGCCGCCATTTGGCAAGTCGGCGCTTCGCGGAGCCTGCAGCCGTTGTACGAACAAGGTTTTGACAAGGTCTATTCGGCCGCTCAGCGCGACGTAGCGATCGATATCGACGCCTGTTCGCTAGAAGCGGCGCTCCGCAAACCGAAAGCTTCGGCCATCGTCAGCGGCGGTGAGCAAGGAGGAACGGCCCGGTTGATGATGGCCGCGCCGCTGGAAATGGTCGCCCGAACCAGCGGATTGCTCGTCCTGTATCAACCGGCCGATTTGCCGACGGCGACGCAGAACGGGCAGCTGCGGTTGCTGGACGCCTTTAGCGAGATCGCCGTTCATTACCAAGAGCGGCGTCTGTTGGCTGACTTTGCCGGCGCCGAGCAGAACTGGAAGAATCAACTTTATTTCGCTCACGACATCCATCGCGATCTCGACGTCAAAAGAACCTGTTACCGCATCGCCAACGACGGGCGATTGGCGCTGGACGCCGATCGGATCAGCGTCGCGCAGTGGGATGGTCCGGTCGCCTGTGTGCAGGCGATCAGCGGCATCGACGTTATCAACCGTCGCGCGGCGGTCGTTCGCAAGCTGGAGCGACTCGCCACCGCCGTCGCCAAACAAAAGCAACCGATCATCTTCCGCGGAGATCGCGAAAATCTGCCGCCGCAGATCGAAGAGGCGCTGGTCGACTATCTGGAAGAATCGCCAGCACGCCTGGTGATTGCGACGCCGCTGATCCGTGAGGATGACCGGCGCGATGATGAGAAAACTGCCGGCGAAGGAACATTGGTCGGCGTGATGATCGTCGAACAGTTGGAAGCGACCGATGTAGAGCGTCTGGCGTCGCGCACGCGCGGCCTGGCCGAGACGGCGGCGCTGGCGCTCGACAACGCGCAACGCTACGAACGGCTTCCCTTGCGCGGCTTGATGCAACTGGTCGGCGTAACGCTGGCTCAATTCGGGTGGCGGAAGCTTTCGCGCACGATGCGGTATGTGTTGCCGGTGTTGCTCGTTTTGCTAGCGACCTGGTTAATTCCGGCTCGGTTCGAGATCGACGTCCGCGGGCAATTGCAGCCCGAAGTCGAGCGGCAGCTCTTCGCCCCGCTCGATGGCTACGTCGACGAGATCTTGGTGAAACATGGTCAGATGGTCGACGCCGGACAGGTGGTCGCCAAGCTCCGCTCGCCGGATCTGGAACTGAAGCAGACCGAAACGGCTGGTCTATTGGCGGCGGCGCAGTCCGAGCTGGACGCCGTCCGCGTTGAACGGACGCAGAATCTGCGCCGTAGCGACGACCGTCGCGACAGCCGCACCGCCGATCGCGAGCAACTGTCGGCCGATGAGATTCGCCTGACCCGGCGGATCGACAACTTGCAGCAGCAACTGCAGCTGCTCGACGCTCAGCAGCAGAGCCTAACTTTGACGGCGCCGGTCGCAGGACAGATTTTGAGCTGGGAGATTGAAGAAACGTTGATGGCTCGCCCGGTGTCGCGAGGCGATTCACTGCTGAAGGTCGCCGAAGTGGACGGACCGTGGGTGCTGCAGCTGGAAGCGGCCGATCGGCGCACCAAGCATATCCTCGACGCTCAGGCGATAAGCGACGAGCCGCTGGCGATCACTTTCCATCTGGTCAGCGAACCCGGCGTCAAGCATCCAGCGGTGCTGATCGAAGTGTCGCAAGTGATCGACGTTGGCAGCGAAACCGACGAGCCGGCGGCGCTGTTAACGGCCAGCTTCGACAAGTCGGAAGTCGACTTCCTGCGTCCGGGCGTTTCGGTCTCGGGCCGGGTCGATTGCGGCACGCGAAGCTTGGCTTACGTTTGGACGCACGAACTTTGGGAAGCGGTCCGCCGCCGCCTTTTCTGGTAACCAGCGAAATGAAACGACTCTTGCCCTGGACCTTGGGACTGGCCGCATTGATCGCGGCGCCGGCGACCGCTGGCGATATTCCAGTCAATTCGACGTTGCTCAAGATCATTGAGACGGTCGAAGTGCCGGCCCAGCAAGCGGGCGCCCTCGACAAGATGCAGGTCCGCGAAGGAACAATCGTCGACCGCGGCGAACTGCTCGCCCATATCGGCGACAAAGAGATGGAATTGAAATTGGTCGCCAAACAGGCGGAGCATGCCATCGCCCAACGCGAAGCGAACAACGACGTCAACATTCGCTTCTCACGAAAGTCGCTCGAAGTCTCGCAAGCTGAACTGCAGCGAGCGCTCGACGCGATCGCCAATTTCCCCAATGCGGTGACGCAAACCGAGCTCGATCGGTTGCGGCTCTTGGCCGAGAAGAACCGGCTGGAGATTGAACAGTCGAGCGAACAGCAAGAGATCGCCAAGCTGACCGCCAACCTGAAAGAAGCGGAAGCGGCGATCACCGGAGAGCGTCTGGCGAAGCATAAGATCGTTGCGCCGATCGAAGGTATGGTCGTCCATGTTTTTCGCCGCGTCGGCGAGTGGGTCGACATCGCTGATCCGGTGGTGAAGATCGTGCGGATTGATCGCCTGCGGGCTGAAGGTTTCGTCCGCAGCGAAGAGGCGGCGATCGGCTTGGAAGATCGGGCGGCGACGGTGCGGGTTTCGCTGCCCAACAGCGACCAGCTAGTCGTGCCGGGAAAAGTGACCTTCGTCGATCCCGAAGTCGATCCGGTTAATGGCGACGTGCGGGTCTGGGTCGAGATCGAAAACGCCGATTTGAAACTTCGCCCCGGTTTGCGGGTCGAAATGTCGATCGCGGGCGATGACGACAAGGAGACGCCGCCTGCCGAAGTAACGGTGGATAAATAATCGTGGCCGTCTCGCTGAAAGTACGCATCCGCCCTGATCTAAAGATCGCCCGGCAGCAGGGAACGCTGGAGCCCCGCTTTGTGGTGAAGGATCCGGTGACGCTGCGCTACTTCTATTTCGGCGAGCATGAGATGTTCATCATGCGGCGTCTCGATGGCCAGATGTCGGTCGCCGAGATTCAAGATGCGTACCAAGAGGAATACGCCCCGCTGAAAATTCGCCCGGTCGAGATTCATACGTTTTGCCATTCGCTGCATTCCCGGGGCCTGGCGATCGCCGGAGTCGCGGGACAGACGAAGCAACTGTTAGAACGGGCCGAACGAGATCGCCTTTGGCGGTGGTCGACGGCGCCGTTGTCGGTTCTGTCGATCCGCTTGCCCGGCGTTGATCCAGATCGGTCGCTCGATGCGGTCGCTCCCTATTTCGCCTGGCTGTTTCAAAAGACGACGGTGATCGCCGTGCTGACGATTGCCAGCGTGCTGGGTTTGCTGGGGCTGCTACATGTCGAGGAGATCTTCCGGCGCCTGCCGACAATGCAGTCGCTGTTTCAGGGAGAAAACCTGCTGTGGATGGCGATCGCCCTGGGCTTGGTCAAGATTTTGCACGAACTGGGGCATGCGCTCGCCTGCAAACGCTTTGGAGGCGAGTGCCATCAGATTGGCGTGATGTTGTTGGCGTTCGTTCCTTGTTTGTACTGCGACGTTTCGGACGCGTGGCTGCTGCCCGACCGAAACCGCCGGATGTTCGTATCGGCGGCAGGAATGTATGTCGAGTTGATCGTCGCGTCGCTCTGTGCGGTGCTGTGGTATTTCAGCGAGCCGGGCGTCGTGCAGTCGATCTGCTTCAGCGTGATGCTGGTCGCCAGCGTCAGTACGCTCGTGGTTAACGGCAATCCCTTGATGCGCTACGACGGCTACTATATTTTCGCCGACTGGGTCGACGTGCCGAACCTGTCGCAGCAAGCGAGCGAAGCGATTCGCCGTCCGCTGCTGCGGTTCTTTACCAGGCGCGACTTGGACGAAATGCCGTTTGACGCGAACCCCCGGTTCTTGCAGGCGTATGGGATCGCCGCGCTCGTTTACCGCACGATGGTGATCGGCGTACTGGTGTGGTTCGTCTATAAAATGTTGAAGGCGAACGATCTGACGCCGCTGGGCGATCTGGTCGTCGTGTTGGTAATCGCAGGCTTGCTGTTTCAGCCAGCGATTCGATTTTTCCGCTGGTGGAACCGACCGATGGCGATGCGCGAAGTTCGAGGAAAACGCCTGGCGATTGCGGCCGTCGTAGGCGCCTTTGTCTTGTTGGGCTTAGCGCAGATCCGCTGGGCGGCTCGCGTTCAGACCCCGGTGCTGGCGCAATTGGCCGAGTCGCAAATGATCTACGTGCCGGTCGAAGGCAGGATCGAATCGACCGTCGCGGCCGGCCAGCATGTCGTTGCCGGCGAGACGCTGGCGAAACTAGTCAACGATGATCTCGACTTGCGGCGGGTCGAACTGACCGGCGATGTGAGCGAGCAGCGGCAGCATGTCGAGAATCTCCGTCGCCAGCTGAACAATGATCGATCCGTCGCGGCGCAGATTCCAGCCGCCGAGGCGGTACTGGCCGACCTGCAAAGACAGCTAGACGTGGTCAGCCGCGATGCCGAGCGACTGACCATCAAGTCGCCCAGCGACGGCGTGGTGATGCCGCCGCCGCTGCGAGTGGAAGAGGGGCAAAGCCAACGGCAGTTGCCAAGTTGGACCGGCACGCCGCTTCAGCAGCAGAATCGGGGCGCGCTGCTGCAGCGAGGCGATCTGTTGGCGATCGTCGCCGAGAGCAACCAGATGGAAGCCCAACTGCTGATCCACCAGCGCGACGTCGACCTAGTGAATGTTGGCGACGAGGTGAAGCTGCTGTTTGACGGACTAACTGGCTCGACGATTCAAGGGAAGATCGTCGAGATCTCCCGCGATGAGGTGATCGCCGCTCCGCGCAATTTGGCCCAAGACGCCCAGTTGCCGGTTGAGGAAGGGGAGGCGGGCGAAATGTCGCTGGTCGAACGTTCGTATCAGGCGACCGTCCAGCTCGACTCGGTCCCAATCAAGCTGTTGCCAGGCACCCGGGGCAAAGCGGTCGTGCTGGGGCGTTCGCTCTCGCTCGGCCAACGGATCTCGCGGTGGATCAGCGGCAACTTCCGGTTCGAGCTGTAACGTAGTAGAGCGGTTTTCTTCAATCTTTAGCAGTCCGTTGATTTTCTCAACGGGCTGCTGGATCGTAGGGATGCGATCCCAAAATAGCGACGTAAGTCGTTATTTTGCGAGCCGCGAAGAGCGATGCTCTGAGCCTGGCGAGGTTGAAAAATGCCACGAGGGCATTTTTCAACAGGCAGCTAGCGTTCTGGCTGGTTGCGGCCGCGCTGGTCGGCGTTGACCTGCATTGACGAATCTTGAGGAATTCGCCTGCTTCGGTCGCCTTGACCAGCTTGCCTCACCAACGCCAGAAACGCTACAGCTATCAGAAAAACGCGCTAGACGCTACGGCAGGACGAACGCGGCGCCGGTGTAGAAGGTTCCCATGTAGACCGCTCCGCGCCAGCTCCAGGGGAGCCCGTGCCGATCGTGCGGGTTGCAGTCGCCGGGGCGATAGTGGCCCAAGGTGTAGATCCGTTCGCAGGGAGGATTCACGCCGATCTTGTAGGGCAACATGATCGTGTTGGCGAAGAAGTGGGCGGCCGACACGGCTGGCTGAATGACGCGATGGCGATTGCCGTAGCGCTCAAGATTGACTTCTTCAAAATAGAGCGGCTGGTGGTAAAAGGCGGGGGCTTCCCACATGGCGACCGAAGGCGCCCAGGGGCGCTGCACGCCGTAGATGGTGTCGACTTCGGGATACTCGGCGAACAGTTCGGCGGCGACGTTGGCCGGCAGCTTCACCTGGTGATTGGGGCCGGTCTGGATTTCGGGATCGCGGTAGCCGGTGTTGATCGTGTAGGTGTCGGCCGGGCGACGTTCGAGCAGCGTCTGCAGTTGCTCCGGCGTCATGTGCTTGAACGGATCCTTGCCGTCGGAGACCGACCGATAAAGCTCGCCATAGCGTTCGCCAGGGGGAAGAATATCGTCTTCGGTGACCATCGTTCCTTTGGGGATGATCTCGTCAGGCGCCGGGTCGACCGGTCCCAGTTGGGGCGTCTCGGTCGGTTGGACAAACGCGGCGGGACGAATGCGAAACGGAGTTGCGGGACCTTCGGCGCAAACCTGCCCGCCAGCCAGCAGGGCTCCGCAGAGGGGTAGGGCGAACAGGCAGATCGTGTGGAAGTGACGCATCCTTCGTCTTCACCATGCAATTGCGAAAGGGGCCGAGAGACTCCGTCTTCCTTCGATCGGCAATTGGCCGGTGGGTAGTCCAGCGAAGGTGGCCGGGGGCGGTCCAGCTTCCGCAGATTTGGCAAATTCAGCCCTGTCGGTGAGGCAAAACGGGCCGATCAGAACGAGTTGCGCGATTTTGGCGTCCGAATGCCGTAGGAATGAGGGAAATGGAGCGGTCCTTCGTTGACATTCCCAAAAACGTAATTTGAATGAGAAAATACGTATCTTTTGACGGCTAGGGGGGTTAAGTGCGGCACACGCATCCCTCGCTGGCAGTGTTTTCTGACCGCGCGCCGCTCACGCCCCCGCTGAGCGATTGACCGAGGGACGCTACCGAATGAACCGCAAGCGAGTCTTCTCGCGCAAGCAGAAACGGAAATCGCGCGGCGGCGATAGCAGTGCCGGCAAGCGGTTCTTTGATCAGTTCGACACCAAGCTCCGTTTTCGAGAGCTGGAGCCGCGGATGGTGTTGAGCGCGACCGCGATGGTCGACGGCAGCGGCATCTTGCAAATCACCGCCGATGCGGACAACGACGCGGTCACCGTCACCTACTCCGATTCGGGCCCCGATACGCTGTTTGAGGTGCGGGATCAAAACAACGTCTTGTTGGCCGACGGCAAGGCGAGCGAAGTGCAGGGCATCGCCATGGTCGACACCGGGGGCGTGCATGAGAATCAATCGCTCACGTTGATCGATAACAGCGTCTTAATCGACCCCAATCTGAGTGAAGGCCTGATCGCGAAAGGGATTGAAGGGGTTACATTTCAGGGCGCGGTCTTGGGAGACTCTTTCACCGTCGCCAAGTTCGTCTCGGTCGAGGGCGACACTTATGACGCCGAAGTGAATCAGACCGGGGCCGATCTGCTGACGCCGCTCGGGACGCCGGTGACGTTCACCGCAATCAACGGCGCGTCGATCGACGTCACGCTCGAGTCGACGGCGAACGAGATCTCGCAACTGAAGGTCGTCGAGGGGGGCGAAATCAAGCTCGCCACGTCGCAAGATCTGGGCGTCGCCGGCTCTACCGCCGACTTGATGCAGCTGAGCGGCCCCAAAGTTGAGCTCGGTGCGGACACGCTCGGCTCGCAGTTTGGCGCTTTGAAAATTGATCTGACCGCGGCCGGCGACATCGCCCAGAAAGGGGAAGTCGTCGTCACCGGCAATACCGATCTCGACGTGATCGGCGGGAAGGTCTTGCTGGGCAACGCTAACAACGACTTCCAGGGAGCGGTCTCGGTCAACGCCCTGAACGTTGTCGACGCCGACATGGCGACGATCGCCGATACCAACGACCTGCAGTTGGGCGACGTGCGGGCGGCCAATCTGGTCGCGATCACCGGCGGCAACCTGACCCAGGCGGCGATGACGACGGTCGAAGTGACCGACACGGTCGACTTTCAATTTGTGACCGCCGGCAAGACGTTTGATTTGCAGAACGCAGGAAACTTGCTCCCCTCGGGGGACGCTGATTTTCTGCTGAGCGGACCGGAGACGCCGGAGAACTTTTACCTGCGCAATGACGCGACCGACGCTGCGATTCCGCTGGCGATTCGCACGTTGGCCGGCAGCGGCGGCTTGAATGACCTGACGCTGATCTATACGCAGAACACGACTGCGATTGCGCTGCCCAATATCGACATCACCGGCGACCTGGTCTACCAGGCCCAGGGAGTAATCGCCCAAGACGCTTTGACGTCGATCAAGGTCGACGGCAACGCCAGTTTCAAGACGCTGGATGACGACAGCATTTATGTCGACATGGCCGACAATGAGTTCAACGTCATCTCGGCGACCGGAACGACCACCGCCAATGTGGTGATGATCAACGACAACGCTGGCGATCTCGACCTCGATCAAATCACGGCCCAATCGCTCGACGTCCAGACGGTCGGCACGTTGGGCAACGTCGCCAATGCGGCGGTGACGGTCAGCGGCGGCGCGGTGCTGAACGGCGATACGGCGATCGACTTGGGAGGCGAATCGGGCGATTCGCTGACTTTTGGTACGTTGACGTTCACCTCGCCGGGCGGCGTCTCGATTGCCCAGGACTCCGACACGAAACTGAGCGGCGCCAGTGGGGCCGATTCGCTGACGCTTGAGTCGACCGGCTACATTCAAAACGCCGCCAACGCCGAGGTGGTCGTCGCCAACAATGCGACGTTCATCGCCGGAACCGGCATTGCGCTGGGGAACGAGACGTCCGACAACCTGCAGTTTGGTTCGTTGACGTTTGATTCTGACTTTGGGGTTTCGATCAAAGAAGACGCCCAGACTCAGTTGAGCGGTTCCAGCCAGGCGGCGACGCTGTACCTGGAGTCAACCGGCGCGATTACCAATGCCGCCAATGCGAAACTGGTCGTCGACTACTCGGCGCAATTTCTTGCGACCGACGGCAACAATGGCAACGCCAACAATCAAATCACGCTCGGCGATCAGCCGGGCGACACGTTCCGCTTTGGCTCGCTGCGGTTCGGCACGGTCGACGCCGTTTCGATCGCGGAAGACAACGGAATGTTGTTGGAAGGAACGAGCAACTCCGGTTCGCTCTATCTTTCGTCGACCGCCGAGATTGCAAACAAGGCGAACGCCAAGTTGACCGTCGGGGGCAATGCCGAGTTGTCGGCCGGAACCGAGATCGACTTGGGGGATGAGACCAATGACAGTTTTCAGTTCGGTTCGCTGACCTTCGCTGGCGCCAGTGTTGCCATTGCGGAAGACGCCGCGACAGTCTTGACCGGAAGCAACACTGCAACTTCGCTCAACTTGAGTTCGACCGATACGATCACCGACTTGGCGATGACCTCGGTGATGGTGAGCGGCTCGGCTTCGCTGACGGCCGCCAATGCAATTACGCTGGCCGACGACTCCGATACGCTGCAGGTGACCGGACTGGCGACCTTTGAGTCAACCAACGACCAGGCGATTTCGTTAGGTGACGCGACCAGCAGCACCCAATTTGGTTCGCTCAATTTTCGTGGCGGAGCGGTCGCGATTGTCGAAACCGACGGCACGATCCTGAGCGGCGTGAATGAAGCGACCTCGCTGAGCCTGAGTTCCGGCGGTTCGATTGTCGACGCGATGACGACGTCGGTCACCGTCACCGGTGCGGCGACTTTCGACGCGAAGGATGAGATTCTGCTGGCCAACGAGACTGGCGATCTGCTGAGTGTCGGCGGCTTGGCGACGTTCGCCTCGGCCGATGGCGATGCGATCACGGTCGGGGGCGCCAACAGTACGACCTTGTTCGGTTCGCTGAACTTTGACGGCGGGGTCGTTACGATTCAGGAAGATGACGCCACGCAACTGGCGGGCGCCAACGTCGCAACATCGTTGAGTCTGACCTCGGGCGGTTCGATCACCGACGCCATGGCGACGACGGTGGAAACGACCGGACCGGCGACCTTCGCCGCGATAGACGAAATCCTGCTCGCCGATCAGGCGGGGGACATGATCGACATCAGCGACCTGGCGACTTTCACGTCGGCCGATGATGACGCGATTACGGTAGGGGGCGCCAGTAGCACGACGTTCTTCGGCTTCCTGACGTTCGACGGCGGCGTGGTTGCGATTCAGGCCGACGGCGGAATCACTTTGGTTGGAACCAACAACGCGACGTCGCTTGATCTGGCGGCGACCGGATCAATCACCGATGCGGCGATGACGTCGGTCGCGGTCACCGGCCCAGCGAAATTCGCCGCCAAAGATGAAGTCGTGCTGGCGAACGAGACCGATGACCTGCTCAGTGTTTCAGGAGTGGCGACGTTCAGCTCGTCCGATGGCGATGCGATCACCGTTGGCGCCAGCGACAGCACGACGCTCTTTGGCTTTTTGACGTTCGACGGCGGCGCGGTTTCGATTCAGGAAACCGATGCGACGATTCTGGCAGGCGCAAGCTCGGCGACGTCGCTTAACTTGACCTCCGGCGGTTCGATCACCGACGCGTCGATGACGACGGTCGAAGCGACTGGGGGGGTGACGCTCGCGGCCAAGGACGAAATTTTGCTGGCCAACGAGTCGGGCGATCAGCTGAAGATCGACGGTCTGGCGGTCTTCACTTCGGTTGACAGTGACGCCATCACGGTCGGCGGAGACGACAGCACGACGCTGTTTGGTTCGCTCAACTTCGATGGCGGAGCGGTGACGATCCAAGAAGATAACGCGACGCTGCTGACCGGAACGAACATGGCGTCGTCCCTCCGTTTGACGTCGGGCGGTTCGATCACCGATGCGTCGATGACGACCGTCAAAGTGACCGGCGCGGCGACTTTCGCGGCCAAAGATGAAATCGTCCTGGCCAACGAGACTGACGATACCCTGGACGTGACGGGCCTGGCGACATTCGCCTCGGCCGATGGTGACGCGATCACGTTGGGCGCTGTTGATAGCACGACGCTGTTCGGCTTTTTGACGTTCGACGGCGGCGCCGTTTCGATCCAGGAAACCGACGCGACGATTCTAACCGGCGCCAATAAGGCGACTTCGCTGAGCTTGACTTCCAGCGGTTCGATCACCGACGCGTCGATGACCTCGGTCGAAGTGACTGGTGCGGCGAGCTTCGCCGCCAAGGATGAAATCGTGCTGGCGAACGAGACCGACGACCTGCTGAATGTCGGCGGCTTGGCGACATTCGCCTCGTCCGACTCGGATGCGATTACTGTCGGGGATGCTGACAGCACCACCACTTTCGGTTCACTGAATTTTGACGGCGGCGGCGTCACGATCCAAGAAGACGATGCGACGCAGTTGGCGGGCGCCAACGTCGCAACATCGTTGAGTCTGACCTCGGGCGGTTCGATCACCGACGCCATGGCGACGACGGTGGAAACGACCGGACCGGCGACCTTCGCCGCGAAAGACGAAATCCTGCTCGCCGATCAGGCGGGGGACATGATCGACATCGGCGATCTGGCGACTTTCACGTCGGCCGATGATGACGCGATCACCGTGGGGGGCGCAAGTAGCACGACGTTCTTCGGCTTCCTGACGTTCGACGGCGGCGTCGTCGCGATCCAGGCCGATGACGGAATCACCCTGGTGGGTACTAACAACGCGACGTCGCTTGATCTGGCGGCGACCGGATCAATCACCGACGCGTCGATGACGACGGTCGAAGTGACCGGCGCGGCCACCTTCACGGTGAAAGACGAAATCCTGCTGGCGAACGAAGCGGGCGACTGGATCAACGTGGGCGGACTGGCGAAGTTTCTTTCGGCCGACGCCGACGCGATCACCGTCGGCGGCGCGGATAGCACGACCCTGTTCGGCTCGCTGAATGTCAACGGCGGGGCGGTCTCGATTCAGGAAGACGACGCCACGCTGCTGACGGGATCGAATGAAGCGACCTCGCTCGTGCTGACCTCCGGCGGTTCGATCGCCGACGACCCGGTCACCAGCGTCGAGGTCGTCACCGACGCCACGTTTACCGCGAAAGACGAAATTCTACTGGCCGACCAAACCAGCGACTTGATCGGCGTCGGCGGCCTGGCGACATTTGTTTCGACCGATGGCGATACGATCACCGTGGGGAGCGACGATAGTACGACCTACTTCGGCTCGCTGACGTTTGACGGCGGCGCAGTTGTGATCCGGGAAGTCGACTCGACGCTGTTAGCCGGAACTAATAACGCGACGTCGCTCGTGCTGACTTCCCTCGGTGCGATTACCGACGATTCGATGACGTCGGTCGCCGTCACCGGCGCGGCGACCTTCGCCGCCAAAGATGACATTGCACTCGCGAATGAGATGGGCGACTACCTGGAAGTCGGCGGCCTGGCGACGTTCACCTCGTCCGACAAGGACGCGATCACGGTCGGCGCCAGCGACAGTACGACGCTGTTTGGTTCGCTGACCTTTGACGGCGGCGGCGTCGTCATCCGCGAGGATGATGCGACGATTTTGGCGGGATCGAACCAGGCGACATCGCTAGTCTTGACTTCGGCCGGCTCGATCACCGACGCGCCGCTGACCACGGTCGAGGTGAGTGGGCCTGCAACCTTGGCCGCGAAGGATGAAATTCTGCTCGCCAACGAGACCGGCGACCTGCTCGATGTCGACGGTCTGGCGACGTTCGCGTCATCCGACGGCGCCGCCATCACCGTGGGTGGCGACGACAGCACCACCTCCTTTGATCTGCTCCGTTTTTCTGGCGGAGCGGTTTCGATTCAGGAAGATGACGCGATGGCTTTGGCGGGTACCAATTCCGCCGATTCGCTCGACTTGATCTCCGCGGATGCGATCACCGACGTCGCTGGGACGACGATTGACGTCCAGAACGCCGCCACGTTTACGGCCGGCGCCGCCATTACGCTGGGCGATAGCGTTGCTGACGTGATCGACATCGGTGGCCAGGCGACCTTCGTTTCGCTCGGATCCGGCGCAATCGCCGTCGGCGGCGCGAAAAGCACGACGACGTTTGCATCGCTCAACTTCGACACCGCCGGGGCGGTCGTCATTCAAGAGGACGACTCGACCCAGCTGACCGGCGCTAATATCGCCGACTCGGTCGACCTCCGCTCTGCCGGGGCGATTACCGACGACGTTGGGACGACGCTTGACGTCGCCGATTTTGCGACCTTCACGGCCGCCACTTCGATCACACTTGCTGACAACGCAACCGACGAGATCGACATCGCCGGCTTGGCGACCTTCGTTTCGGAAGGGGCCGGGGCTATCGACGTTGGCGTCGATACCGGACTGGCCGATGGCAGCGATAGTGGGGCGACCGTCAACTTCGGCCAGCTGAAGTTCGTCAGCGATGATGGCATGCTGGGCCGAGGCGCGGTGACGATTCGCGAGGATTCGAGCACCGAAATCGCCGGCGACAACATGGCGTCCGATCTGTTTCTCGCTTCCGGCGGATCGATTACCGATGCCATTGGAACCAAGGTCGATGCGACTGGCTCGGCGGTCTTCATCGCGCAGAATGACATTACGCTGGCCGACAATGTCGGCGACGAGTTGACGATCGCTGGTATGGCGACGTTCAATTCGCTGGGCGGCGGCGTTATTTCGATCGGCGACGCTGGGCTGGTCAACATCGGCATGCTCAGCTTCAGCACTAGCGGCGGGGTGGTGATCGACCAGGATGATGCGATTCAGCTGAGCGGCGATAACGTCGCCGGCTCGCTTACGCTCACTTCCGGCGTTTCGATTACCGACAAGCCGGATACGACGCTCGACGTCGACGGCGCTGCGACCTTCACGGCCGGAACTTTCATTGCGCTTGCCGATACCACCAACGACGTGCTCGATGTTGGCGACCTGGCGAAGTTCGTCTCGCTTGGCGCCGGGGCGATTGACGTTGGCGTTGATACCGGGCTGGCCGATGGCAGCGACAGCGGCGCGATGGTCGACTTTGGGCAATTGACGTTTGTCAGTGACGACGGAATGGGCGCCCGGGGAAATGTGACGGTTCGGGAAGATTCGAGCCTGGAAGTTGCCGGCGAGAACAAAGCGGCCGATCTCTTTCTGGCCTCGGGCGACTCGATCACCGACGAACTGGTCACGACGATCGATGCGACCGGCGCGGCCATCATCGAGGCGCAGAACAGTATTGCGCTGGCCGATACCGTCGGCGACGAACTGACGATCGCCGATATGACGACGTTCGTTTCGCTCGATTCGGGCGCGATCACAATTGGCGACGCTGGCCTGGCGACGTTCGGCATGCTGAACTTCAGCAGCGCCGGCGCGGTGGTGATTCAAGAGGATGATGCCACGCAACTGGCCGGCGATAATGTCGCCGGCTCGCTGTCGCTGACTTCGGCGGAGTCGATCACCGACAAGCCCGACACGACGATTGACGTGGATGATTTCGCGACCTACACCGCCGGGACGTTCATTACGCTTTCCGATACGACGAATGATGTGCTCGACGTCGGCGGGCTGGCGAAGTTCGTTTCGCTTGGCGCCGGGGCGATTGACGTGGGCGTCGATGTGGGCCTGGCGGACGGTAGCGACAGCGGGGCCGACGTCAACTTCCATCAACTGACGTTTGTCAGCGACGACGGCATGCTTGGCCGTGGGGGGGTGACGATTCGCGAAGATTCCGCGATGGAAATCACCGGCGACAACAAAGCGTCTGACCTGTTCCTGGCGACGGCCGATGCGCTGACCGACGAGGCGCTGACGTCGATCGATGCGACCGGCACGGCAACCTTGGAAGCGCAGAACGAAATTCTGCTGGCCGATTCTTCCGGCGACGTCCTGCATGTGGGCGACCTGGCAACTTTCACCTCGGTCAGCGGTTCGTCGATCACCGTCGGCGGCGACTTGAGCGATACGCAGTTCGGTTCGCTCACCTTCAACGGCGGCGTCGTCACGATTCAAGAAGATAACGGGACGCTGCTGGTCGGGACCAACGTCGCGTCGACGTTGAGCCTGACTTCGAGCGGCGAAATTGCCGACGGAACCGGAACTTCGGTCATGGTCAGCGGCGACGCGACCTTCACGGCGGAGGAGAAAATCACCCTGGCCGAAGATGGGGCCGATCTGCTGCAGGCGGTAGGCCTGGCGAAGTTCGTCTCGGTGGGGGGCGCCACGATCGACGTTGGCGTTGATACGGGCTTGGCCGACGGCAGCGACAGCGGAGCGACGGTCAACTTCGGGCAATTGACGTTTGTCAGCGACAATGGGTCAGGCGTTCGTGATGCGGTCGCGATTCGCGAAGACTCCGACATGGAAGTGACCGGCGTCAATCTGGCGGCGAGTCTCTTCCTGGCGGCTGACGGCTCGATCATCCAAGTCGAAGATGGCGACGCGCTGACCGCCGACCGAATTGATCTCGACGTGAACGGCGACGGTACGGTTGTCGGCGACGCGATTTTTGAGGCGGCAGCCGGAGGCGTGATCAACCTGTTTGGCGACACGACCGCCAATCCGCTGGGAGAACCGGTCACGACCTTCCTGGCCGAAAACAAAATTCAGAATGCCGAGTTCCGCGCAGCCGGCGGCGACTTGGCCGACGTTTTCTATCGCAACGTCAGCACGGCGGCGCTCTTCCCGACGCTGCCGGGGACGATCACTGGCGATTTGCGGATCCAGTTTTCCAGTGCCGATATGATCATCGACGACGACGTCAACGTAGGTGATCAATTGATTCTCGAAACGCTCGGTATCGGCGGTTCGATCTCCGATATCGATGGCGTTTCGATCGCAGCGCAAGACGGCATTTTCGTCGCCGAAGGGACCATCTCGCTGGCGGATGAAGCGGCCAACAGTTTGGCGATCGACGACAACGCGTTCTTCTACGCCCGCGGCGGCGACGCGATCACCGTTGGGGCCAGCGATGCGGACGGAACGGCAAGCGGGGCGACGGTCGAATTTGGTTCGCTCACCTTCTTCAGCGGCGATGGCGGCGCGACCCGCGGCGACGTGGTGATTCATGAAACCGTCGCGACGGAGCTCGCGTCGCGACGGTTCGATCTCGACGGCACGCCGGTCATTTTTGTCAACCAAGCCGACTCGCTGGTGTTGATCAGCGACGGTACGTTAACCGACGCCGACTCGGACGGTTCGATGGGAGAGACCATCCTGCGGGCCAGCGTCGACGTCGCCAATAGCTCGGTCATGATCGCCGGCGGTGAGATCTTGCTGGCCGATCAGGCCTTGGTGACGGTCGACGGCGTCGATCTGGGGCGTTATTCGTTGGGGCTTAGCGACGGCGCCGTCGATAACGACATCGCCCTGTTCGCGACGACCACCGGGGACGAAATTCGCGTTGGCGTTACCGATGCGCTGGCCAGCGACAGCGGCGCGCTGCTGGAAGTCGACGGTCTGACCTTCTATTCCGATGGCCTTGTGGCGAATGTCTATTTGCAGATCGACAGCAATGCGATTTTGGCCAATCGCGACTTCGCCGGGATGACTTACGAGAACCGGGCCGCCGACCTGGTGTTGCGCTCCAGCGGGACGATCGGCTCGGCCGGGGGCGATACGACGCAGATTGGCGGAGACGCCCGATTCTTGGCCAATGGCGACATCTCACTGGTCAATGCCGATCCGACCGGGCTGCTATTGGTGGACGGCAACACCTTTTTTCAATCAGGCGGAGCGGTCTCGGTTGGTACCGACACCAGCGGCGTCAATTTCGGCACGTTGTCGTTTGACGCGGTGGGCGACGTGCAAATCACCGAGTCGGCGACGGTCGGCAGTTTTGTGTCGCCGATCCCCGGCATGACCATCACCGACACGGCGTTTGCCGGCGGCAGCACCAATCACGCCGGATCGCTGACGCTGATCTCCGACAGCTTTATTGAAGATGCCGACGGCACGACGGTTGAAGTCGATACGACGGCGGCACTGACGGCCGGAACGACGATTTCGCTGGGTAACAACGCAGCCGATAGGTTTGTCGTTGGCGCAGAGGCGGCGTTCATTTCGACCGGCAGTGAGGTGATTAATCTCGGCGTGACGCTGACTTCTCCTCTGGCGACCAGTCGCGCCGCCGATAGCGGCGCCACGGTCCAGTTTGGCGCACTTCAGGTACAAAGTGTCGGCGGCGACGTCACGGTGCATGAAGACGGCGGCATGCTGCTATTCGGCGACAACCAGGCAGGCACGCTCGTCTTGGTCGCCAATCAGGGAGACCTTCGCGATCGGGCCGGTACGAGCGTCGCCGTCAGCAACTTCGCCGAGTTCCATGCCGAAAACAACGTCGTCTTGGCCGATCAAGCGACCGACCAACTGACCGTCGTCGGCAACGCTCTGTTTACCTCGGGCAATGACAACTACTTCGCCACGCCAGGCGTGACGCGTGAAATCAGCATCGGCGTTCAGGACGTCAATGCGGCCAGTAGTCCGAACGACGCTGCACGCGCAACCGATAGCGGCGCCGCCGTATCGCTTGGCAGCGTCACCTTCAATGGCCTAGCCAACCTGGACGACGGCGTGCACGTCACGATTCGCGAAGACGAATCGATGGCGATCACCCATGCCGAGAGGCGTGAAGGGGGAGGGGCGACCGAGATCACCAACTTCGCCGAGACGGCGGTGCTGATCGCCGACAACGTCGCCAATGACGCCACGATCACCGATCTGCAAATCGACGCCGTTGGCGGCACGTCGATCGAGACGACCAGCTATGCGGTGCTTGAGGCCGACTCGCATATCGTGCTTGCCGACGAGGCGGCCGATACGCTGACGATTGGCGACAACGCTTACTTCGCCTCGCAGTTGGGCGATATCGACCTGGGCGTGACGGCGAAAGCGGTCAACGCGCTCGATCGTGGCGCCGACAGCGGAGCTAGCGTGCAGTTTGGGTCGCTCAACTTTGTGGCCGACATCGGCGACGTCACGATCCACGAAGATAACGACACGCTGCTGAACAATGGCAATCCGCTTCGTGACGCCGGCAACTTGGCCAACTCGCTGGTGCTGGAGAGCGGCGGTGCAATCGAAGATGCGATTGGAACGACTCTGGAAGTTGCCGAGCTAACGACGGCGCCCACGGCGGGATCGGCCGAGGATCAGGTCGACGGTTTGGCGATCTTGCGAGCCGCGACCGATGTGCACCTGGGCGATTCCGACGGCGACGCGATCGACTTGCGGCGGTTGTCGCTAAGCGTTGGCGGCGACGTTTCGATCACTGAGACCTCGACGACCGATAGCGGGTTGTTGCTGCTGGACGGCTCGACCATCGCCGGAACGCTGGCTTTGCAGACCGACGGCCATCTGGTGCAGATCAATGAAGAGCGGACCGGCGCCGCGTTCACCTTGATCGAGGCTGACCAGGCGCTGTTGGTCGCTGGCGGCGGCATCGTGATGACCAATGTCGATTTCAACACGGCGACGCTGCAGGCTCACGATACCTTGCAAGTGACGCCGGGCGCGACGCTGAACGCCGATGACGCCGCCAACGATGGTTTGTTGGGGCGGCGGACCACCGACGCGATTTCGAGCTTGTTGCCTGACTCCAACGACGACACGTTTGCGCCGAAGGGACCGAGCACGACGCCAGAAACGCAAACCAACATGGATGGCGCCTATTCGATCGTGCTGTCGGACGCGAATAGCCTGACGGTTGGCCTGGTCACCGACGCCAAAGGGACGATCGCGGCCGATCCGGTCACGCTCGCCTTCGACGTCGCCAACAGCGACGATGTGGCGATCGCCGACTTTACGCCCGCCTTTTCGGCGGTGGGCGTATCGGCGGGGCATATGTTCGTGCAGACCGCCGGCGATTTGAACTTTACCGAAAACGGGGCTGATCCGCTCGACAACGTCGTCGTCTTTGGCGAAGTCCGGATGGTTGGCGGCGGCGTCGCCAACAACGCCTTCACGGCGATCGTGGGGGGAGACCTCAACATTACCGGCGACTCGCTGTTAGTGATGCGTTCGGCTGCCGACTTCTTCCTGTTCAACCCCGACAACAACACGCTGACGCCGTTTGTGGGCGGGGCCTTGTCCGACTCGGTCGGATCGATCGGCGCGGTCCATTCGTTCGCCACGTTTGTTGACGTCGATACGCAGCCAGGCTTTATCGAGGTTGGTGAGTTCGGACCGATCTATCAACGAACCGCCCAAAGCGTCGATCCTGATGCGTCGACCTCGCAGATCGCCAAGGGGGTTGGGTTTGGCCAGTTCCAGGTCAACGCGACGATTACGCAACTAGGCGATTCGTCGACGATGGACGTCAACGGTCAGCCGGTCTTCGTCGAGCAGAACCAGCGGGTGTTGGTTGACTGGGGAGACGGCTCGCAGTCGATCTACCTGTTTAAGGATCCGGTCGACGGCGCTCAGACGCTGCAGCATACGTACAACTCGGGCTTCGCGCTGACCGAACAACGGGCGACGGTCACGATCACCGTCTTCAACGATCCGCAGATCAACCTGTACGACAATGTCGTCGACGAAACTAACTTCCGCGACTTGAACTCGGTGACCGACGCCTTTGAGGTGATTATTCCGGTCGGCGTTCAATTTGCGCCCGAGCCGCCGCCGTTTGAACAACCGTCGGCGCCGGAACTCGCCTCGGTCGCCTTCTTGCCGGACACGGTCTTTGCGGTGACGACTAACAGCTCGTTTGAGTCGGACGGCGGTTCGCTCAACCAGGTGCAGGAAGTCGTTGTCGTCATCGTCAACGCCCTGGACGAAGAAGTGGGCGAGCGAATCGTGCTACAAGGCTTCAGCACGGTCGAAGAGGTCAAGCAGTACATTCAAGAGAACACGCGGTTCTTGCCGGGACGCTACAAGGTTTCGATCTTGCTCGCCGGTCAACAAGAGCCCGACGTCTACTACTTTGAAAAAATCGCCTCCGATGCGCCCGATGGCGCCAGTGGCGGGGCAGCTTCCGCCGCGGCGCGGGTAGAAGGATACGTGCGCATCGACGGCCCGCAGGGGGCGGTCGATGGGTCGGCCGAGCAAGTCTGGACCGCCCAGTACGAGAAATGGTTTGAGGCCGACGAGGATGGGGCCGCTGAAGCCGCTGCGCCGTCGGCTGAAGAATGGACGCCTGATCTTTCCGCCGCCTTGTTGCGTGAAGAACAAGCCGAAGCGGCCGAAGAGCAAGTCTCGCTCCGCCGCCGCTGGATGCTGCCGGGGGGGATTGGCGGCGCGCTGATGATGGCCGCCTACGCGATGCGTCCGAGTGAAGATCAACAGCGGACCAAAGCGGTCAACGAGGCGCTCGATCAGGCGGCTAGCGAGACGCCTGATGCGAAGTTCAGCATCTCTCGTCGGCGCTGGCGACGCCGGGTTCGTTAGTTCGGACGCGAAATTGCAGAATTCTCGCCTCGGACTCGGGGAATTCCCGGTTTTGTTGGTGAATCGGCCCCCTTTGATTTATGATCGAGTGATAACTGGCGCTCGGGCGGCGACGGCTCTAGAGGCCACGATCGCCGCCACGTTGTCGATTTTCCACCACGCCTTGTCTCGATTTCCATTGATCGCTGGAAAGATTCGTTCATGTTCGTCTGTCCGCAATGTAAAGCCCAGCTGACCGAAGCGCAGCACTCGGAAGGACTTTGTCCTGATTGCGGCGCTGCGCTGGACGGCCAAGAGGCGATCGGCCGCACGATAGATCTTCCCAGCGGCGAAGAGATTGGACAGACGTTCGAGTTCGAGTTGGTCGATGACGCGCCGGACGCGGATGATTCGCCGAGCGAAGCCAGCGACATGCCCCTTCATGGCGCAACGGTCGAGCTTGATTCCCCCGAAGCTGGCGAGCATGACGTGATGCAGACGATCGATCTGCCGGACGTCCAAGATGCTCCGCCGCCGCCGCCGCGCAACGTTGTCGCTCCACCTTCGGCGGATCCGCCGGCGGCGAATGCGTCAGGGCCGAGCGACGACGAGTTTGAATTCACCCTCTCTGGCGAAGAGCCGGAATCTGCGGAGCCGCCGCACGAAGTCAATCGCACGATCGACATTGATCAGCCCCCTGCCGATTTTGGCGGGACAATCGATCTGCCGGACGCGGCGTTTGCCGCTGAGCGAACGATGGAGTTGCCGGAAGGCGCCGACGTGCCGAAGTATGGTCAGACGGTCGACTTGCCAGCCGACGGGCCGGGCCGCACCATCGACTTGCCGGATGCGTATGGCGCCGACCAAACGGTCGACAGCGTTGGCTCGGCAGGCTCCGACTTTGACCAACCGATGGGCTCCAAGCCGCTCTCGGCCGACGGAGTTCGCCGCTATTGGGAAGGCGCCGAGAATCCTGGCGACTCGCCGCTCACGTCGCTGAAGACGGCGACCATCGCCCGCGGCCGTGAATTGGGCGTGGAGATTCGCGAGCGGATTCTGGTCAAAGACGGCCAGCAAGGCGTTTCCTCCGACTACGAACTGATCAACGTGCTCGGAGAAGGGGGGATGGGTACGGTCTACGCCGCCGATCAAAAGTCGGTCCGGCGTCGCGTGGCGATCAAGACGCTGAAGAACCGGGGCGGCAAACGGCGGGACGACCGCGCCAAGTTTCTCAGCGAAGCGGTCCTGACTGGTTTTTTGGACCATCCGAACATCGTGCCGATTCACGAATTGGGGCAGACCGGCGACGGCATGCTCTTCTATTCGATGAAGTTGGTCAGCGGCACTCCCTGGCACGAGGCGATCCGCAACAAGTCCGAACTCGAAAACCTCGAATACCTCGACCGCGTTTGCGATGCGGTGGCGTTCGCGCACTCGCGGAGCGTGATTCACCGCGACCTCAAGCCCGAGAACGTCATGCTCGGCGAGTATGGCGAAGTGCTGGTGATGGACTGGGGGTTGGCGGTTGATCTGAATCGGGGCGATCATTTCAGCATGGGCGGAACGCCCGCCTACATGGCGCCCGAAATGGTTCGCGGTCCGATCGAAGCGATCGGCATCAGCAGCGACATCTACTTGTTGGGCGCGATCCTGTACGAGATCGTGACCGGGGCGCCGCCGCATGCCGCCAAGACGGTGACAGAATGCCTGGTCGCGGCCGCCGAAAACAAAATCACGCCGTTTGAGTCGAAAAGCACGCTGCTGAAAATCGCCATGAAGGCGATGTCGACCGATATGAACGAGCGCTATGTGACGGTCGCGGCGTTTCAGTCGGCGATTCGCGAGTACCAATATCACTCGCAGAGCTTGGGGATGACGACCCGCGCTCGCGAAGAGTTGGACGAAGCGAAAGCGTCGCAAAACTACGAGCAGTTCTCCCGCGCGCTGTTTGGCTTTCAGGATGCGATCGAGCTGTGGCCGAAAAATGAAGCGGCGATCGCCGGCTTTCGAGACGCACGACGCGACTACGCCGAGTGCGCCCTGGCGAAGGCGGACTTCGATCTTGGTCTGCAGCAATTGGAAGAGAGCGATCCCGAAACGCGCTCGCTGTACGACGCGCTGATCCGCGGGCGTAACGATCGTCGCTTGGCGCAGTCGCGAAAGCGTTTCGCGCAGATGTCGGCGATTGCGGCGATGGTGCTGCTGATGGTTGGCGCGGTTGCGTTCGGCGTAGTCGTCTACGGCAAGAATGCCGTGATCGCCAAAGAACGGGACAACGCCGAACAACAGCGTCTGTTGGCGGAACAAAACGCTCTGATCGCCACGCAGAATGAGAGCGAGGCGCTGGCAGCCAAGGACGAGGCGGAGCAGGCCGAGATGGCGGCGTTGGTTGCCAAGCAGGCCGCCGAAAAAGCGCAGAAAGCGGCCGAAGATGCCCAGAAGAAGGAAGAGGAACAGCGGGCCCTGGCGGAGAAGAATGAAGAGAAAGCGAAGCAAAGTGCGATCGCCGCGGATAAGGCTCGTGAAGATGCGAACGAGCGCCGCGCCGAGGCGGAGTTCGCCGCCGTTTTCTCGCGGATCGGGTTGGCGCAAGCCAAGATCGAAGCGAACGATATCGGCCGCGCGATTGAATTGTTGGATCAGATTTCGCCACGGTTCCGGAACTGGGAATGGGGGCATCTCTACGAGCGCTGTCATGCCGACGTGCCGCAGATCGACGCCCAGCGGCCGATTCGCGCGATCGCCTTGTCGCCGCAGGGTGATCTGACGGCGGTTGGCGGGGCCGACGGAATCGTTTCGCTTTACGCGACCGGCGAGGGGGAACTTGCCCAGAGTTCGCTCGATTTGCAGGGAACGCCGATCACATCGCTCGCGTTCGCGCCAAGCGGAGACTATTTGCTGATCGGTTGCGACGACCCAAAACAGCATCTGCTGGCCTGGTATCCAACGACCGGTGAGAAGCGGTCGATCACCATCCGCAATCCCTACGTGCTGGCGGAGGACGATATTCCTTATCGCATTGATCGCGTGGCGTTTGATGCGATCAGCGGCGTCGCATTTGTGGCGGCCAACGGTTACTTGTTTACGATCGACTCGCCCGAAGCGACCGCCAAGCCGCTCCGTTACTTCAGCGATGGTTTGTATGGCGTTAGTCCGTCGCTGGATGGAACGACGCTGCTATTGGCTGGCGGTAACGTCCGCCGGGGACGGGTCGAAACGGTCGACCTGGAAACCAACGAGACCGCCGCCGAGATCTCGCTCAGCGAGATCCCGATCGCCGCTTGTTGGATTGGGCCCGACATGGCGGCGGTAGCGACCAGCGATGGGGCGATGGCGACCTGGACGGTCGGCCAGTCGGACGTCGCGGAGTTTGATCAACTGAACTCGCGGGTCAATACGCTCGACTACAATCCCGAGAGCGGTATGTTGGCGGCGGCGATGGAAGATGGATCGATCTGCGTCTGGGCGGTTTCGGAAGATCAATCTTGGCCGGTGCGCGGCAAGACTTTGCGGGGTCATTTAGACGTCGTTACATCGGCGCGGTGGAGCAAGGACGGCAAGACTCTGATCTCTGGCAGCGTCGACGAGCATCTCCGTTATTGGGACTACAAAGCCTATCGCGATCAGTTGACCATTCAACATGACTCAGGCATCCTGACCGCCGCTTACTCCAGTGACGGACGTTTGGCGGCCACCGGCGACAGCGGCGGCGTCGTCCGCATCTTCCAGCCGGGGCTCTTGGATGGCGGCGACGTGCTGGAACTGAAAGAAGGAGATTGGCTGGCCGAAGCCCGGGCGACTGAATTTGGCGCCCAGTTTGTCGGACCCAATCACCTGGTAACGCAGATCGGCGGCGTTTCGGCAGCGGTCTGGCAACTCGATTCGACGCGACAAATCAGTTCGTTCCCGATTGGGGGCAATTCGGTCGCGATCGCCGCTTCGCCCGATGGAGAGCGTTTCGCGCTGCAGGATGGCGAGAACGAACTGCTGCGGATTCGCAACTTTGCTGGCGACGAGGTGAAGATTCCGCAGCCTGCCAAGGCCTGGGGACTCGACTTCTCGCCCAGCGGCGACAAGATCGCCGTCGCCAAGCTGGTGATGGGATCGGTTTACAGCGCACAAACGGCTGACGGTTCGCTGTTGTGGAAGCGGGCGATGAACGGCGTCAAGCAGATGGGCTTTCTGAAGGAAGACGTCGTTGCGATCGGTGGGGCCCGCGGCAGCGAAGGAGGCGTCATCGTTCTGGAAACTTTCAGCGGCCGACAACTGGCGGAGTTCCGCGCCGCCGATGGCGAGTCGTATCAGGCGTTCGTCTTGTCGCCGGATCGTACGAAAGTGGCGGCCCTGTTCCGAAGCGGCGAAGCAGCCGAACATGTCGTCAAGATCTGGAGTCCCGACTCCGAGACGCTGGCGACGACGAGCGTTCCCTTCGAGGTGAAGTCGATGGCGTTTTTGGCGGATGGAAAACTGCTGTTGGCCAGTGATCAAGAGGTCTCGCTCTGGAACATGAAGGACCCGCCGCAACCGATTTCCGGCATCGCCCAGGCGGTCGCCGGCACCGGACGACGAATCAATAGCGTGATCGCCTCGCCGGTCCGCGACGACCAGCTGGCGATTGCATTCACCAATCGCGACGTCGAACTATGGAACCTGGCGGCGGGCCCGATGCAGCGGCTCAATTCGGCGCGTCCGGTGGTGTACGTCGGATTCTCAAGCGATGACAAAGAAGTGATCTCGGTGCATAGCGACGGAGTCGTTCGTCGCTGGAACGTGCTGGATGGTACGAAGCGGGGGCAATGGATGACCACGTGCCGTGATGTGACTTCTGCGGCGCTTGCAGGGGACAAGTTGGCGATCGCCTGTCGCGACGCCAGCCTGACGATTCTCGATTGGCGGACCGGCAAGTCGCTGGCCGATGGACAGTTAACGTCGGCGGCGCTCGATATGCAGTGGAGCCCGCAAGGGGACGCACGGTTGATCGCCGGGTGCGTCGATGGTCAACTGCGGATCGTTTCTGGCGAAAACGCCCAGCCGGTCGGAGAGCCTTTCGGCGGCCATGAAGGAAGCTACCTGGGGGTTGCGATCGACGATGACGGCAAGCGTTTGGCGGCCGTCAGCAGCGACCGCAAGGTTCGGGTTTGGCTAGAAGTCGACCTGAAGAACGGAAAAATCGGAGACGCGCGGACGCAGGATGGCCATTCGGCCGAAGTGACCAGCGTCGCCTTCTCGCCGGACGGTCGCCGCCTGGTGACGGGAAGTTCCGACAGTATGGTGATTGTCTGGTATGTGGATCGACCTGACAAAGATCAATCGCTGTTGATGCGAGAAATCATGCCTCTGCGGGGACATCAGAAGGGGATTAAGGCGATCAACTTTTCCCCGCGCAAAAATGAGCTGCTAACCGCCGGCGATGACGGACGCGCCACGGTCTGGTTCGCCGTCGATTGGCGTGAAGAACAGGAGGCTCCTCAGCCGATGGCTGAAAGTGAGTAGAGATAGCCGGTTTCGGGAAACCGTGGGTTAATTAGGCGAAAGTTATCGCTACGTTGGTGCATTTCGCCGCGATCCTTTGGTAGAAATTGGAAATAATGAAGTACGAGTGCCCTGGTCGAAAGGATGTCGGCCGTAGCGTTTCGCCTTCCTTGACTAGCGAACTGAGAGAATAGTACCGTGCGATGCGCGCTTAACATTTACGCCGGCCCGAGCGCCGGTCAGCGAATCCAGATTGGTGATGGGCAGACCATTAAGGTTGGCCGAACTCATGCCGCCGAGTTTCTGATTCCTGCCGATCCGCACGTCTCGGGTTTGCATTTCGCGGTGGAGTTGGCCAACGACCAACTGATGCTGACCGACTTGAAGAGCCGCAACGGAACCTACGTCAACGGCGAACGGATATCGCAGCCGATCGCTTTGCAAGATGGGGACGTGGTCACGATCGGCAAGACGCATCTGCAAGCGGCCATTCTCGGCGAGTCGACGGGATCCCGTTCTGGGTTCGGCTCTCGGTTGTTTGATGAGCAGACCGCCGCCGCCAACATGGACGAGACGGGACGCGCTGCCAAACCGCCATCGCCGGCGCCGCGCTACGATTCGGATCTGACCGAGTTTCTGCCGTCGCTGCCCGACAAAATGCTGGCCGCTGAATCGAGCGACGAGCAACAAGAGATTGGGGATCACTACTCCCGGCTTTCCAGCGGCGACTTTCAAAAGGCGCGACAAAAGGCTGGCTATGGCAGTCAGGCCAACGTCGAAGCGCCCGCCAAGCGTGAGGCCGAGCAACCGGTCGTCCATGGCGCGCATCCCGCCACTTCCGGCGCACCGTCGCCGGGGCCGCTCGACTACGAAGCCGGCGTCGCTCCGTCGGGACTCAATTATTTCACGCAGCGAGTCGTGGTCGATCCGATCGCCGTCGCTCGCTATATCGGCCAGGGACGCAATCTGTACGCGATCGTCAATCTCGCGCGTCTGCCAGGGGACGACCGCAGCGCCTTTTATCGCGAGGCGACCGCTCAAGGCGCCGTACCGATTTCGGACAATCAGTTGGTGCTGGATGACCGGAGCGTCGCTCAGTTCGAAAAGTCGATGCGATCGATCTGGGGACGCGACGCGGTGATTTGTCTCGCTAGCCGGGCGGCCAAATTCGCGTTTGTCGCCCACGCGCTGCGGGTCGCCGATCGGCTGACCTATCCCAGTGAATTGCTCGAATCGCTCTACACGAAGTCGTCGGGCGAAAACGACGACCTGTTTCAAGAAGTCTCGGCGATCATGCTCGAGGTAGAGCGGGGAGCCGGCTGGGCGATCTTCAAGAACGACGCCGAGATTCGCACCTGGCGAACCCTTGGCATGCCGTGCCCTCCCGCTTCGGCAGGGCAGTAGGCCCCGAAGGAGCTCGGCGCACAATCGCGCCGGGCTCAGACATCGCTCTTCGCGGCTCGCAAATTTACGACTTACGTCGCTATTTTGGGATCGCATCCCTGCGATCCAGCAGCCCGTTGAGAAAATCAACGGACTGCTAGCGGGGGCTCTCTCCCGACAGGTCGCCTCTTTTTCAAAGAATTCCCCCCCAAATTTGCTGGTAGGTGGCTCACCTTGGACGAAAAGGAACTCGCAAAATCTCAAATTCATGTACAATCGGCGCAAGTTCTCTTGGACACGAAAAAAACGACTTTGATATGTTGACATTCAGTTTAATTACATGTAAACTTTTTCGGTCAGAGGGAGTTTTGTGATGTCGGCAAGTCGATTGCAAGAAGAAATCAAGAAGCGTGAGCCGTTCGCCTCGGCGGAACAAGAGGCGACGCTCAATCTCTTGCGAACGAGTGATCAGTTGCACAATCGATTCGGCCGCCTGTTTCGCAAGTACGGTTTGACCTCTTCGCAGTTCAACGTGTTGCGGATCCTGCGTGGCGAAGGGCAACCGTTGCCCAGCCTGGAAATCGCCGAGCGGATGATCCAAGTCGTGCCGGCGATCACCGGTTTGATCGACCGTTTGGAAAAGCAGGAACTGGTCGAGCGTCGGCGGTGCAGCGACGATCGTCGCGTGGTCTACGTTGGGATCACCGAGAAGGGCTCGAAGCTGATCAGCGAAATGGACGAGCCGGTCAAGGACTTGCACATCGAGCTGATGGGGCATCTCTCGCAGGAAGAGCTGAAAGAGTTGAGCCGCTTGTTAGAGAAAGCCCGGACGAGCTTGGCCATCGATAACGAAAAAAGATCGGACGCGTAACCTACGCTCCTTTTTTTTAATCAAATAGTTTACACGTAAAACAGTGTTGTGAAGTTTAAGGGAAGGGGAAACGATGATCCAGGTTCGAAAAGCCAACGATCGCGGCCACTTTGATCATGGCTGGCTCAACACCTACCACACCTTTTCGTTCGCAGGCTACCACGACTCAGAGCAAATGCGCTTTCGCGATTTGCGAGTGATGAACGAAGACTGGGTCGCGCCGGGGCAAGGCTTCGGCAAGCATTCGCATCGCGACATGGAGATCGTTACCTACGTGCTGGAAGGAGCGCTGGAGCACCAAGACTCGATGGGCAACGGAGAGACGCTGCGTCCCGGTGAATTCCAGCGGATGTCGGCTGGCTCGGGGATCTTGCACAGCGAGTTCAACCCATCGACGAGCGACCCGGTCCACCTGTATCAGATCTGGCTTTACCCGGCCGAGAAGGGAATTGAGCCGAGCTACGAACAAAAGAGTTTTCCCGCGGAAGATCGCCAAAACCGGCTTCAACTGGTCGCTTCGCCCGACGCGGCGGAAGGCTCACTGCAGATCCACCAAGATGCGCGGATCTACCTGGCCGAAATCGAGAAGGGCTCGTCGGTCGAGCATGCGATTCCGGCCGATCGTCACGTCTGGCTGCAGGTGCTTCGCGGTTCGGTCGACCTGAACGGCACGCTGCTGGAGACGAGCGACGGCGCTGCGATCAGTCAGGAGGCGGCCCTGAAAATCACCGCCGCCGATCGCGCCGAGGTGATGTTGTTTGAGATGAACTAGCGTCTACCGCCAAAAGCCCATTTTTCCATTTGCCTTGCAACCCGTTACCAGAAAGAAACCTCAATGAACAATCCCATCCAACCAATCGTCTCAATCGTCGGCCGCGTGATGTTGGCGACCATCTTTGTGATGAGCGCCGTTGGAAACAAAATTCCCAACTTCGGCGGAGTCGTCGAGTACATGAAGTCAGCCGGCGTGCCGGCGCCCCAGTTTCTCTTAGCGGGCGCGATCGTCTTCTTAATCGTCGGCGGAGCGATGGTCGCCGCAGGCTACTATGCCCGCGTGGGCGCGGCGATGCTGCTGGTCTTCCTGGTGTTGGCGACCTACTACTTCCATCCCTTTTGGAGCGTACCGGAACAAGAGGCGCAGGCGCAAACGATTCAGTTCATGAAGAACCTGTCGATGGCAGGAGCGATGGTCTTCATCATGGCCAATGGTTCGGGAGCAGGCAGCCTGGATGGATCGGGCGGCGTCCAAGAGGAGACGAGCGAACAAGAGACAGGCTAAGAGCGTGCAAGGCTCGCTTGGCGAGGATGGGCGGAGCGCCGGTCGCAACGCGATTGGCGCTCCGTTTTCTTGCGCTAGAGCGAAGGTAAATCAGCAGCAGATCAGCCGCGGCCGACTTCGACCGTGTTCAGCAATTCGATATCAGCGGAAATCGACCGTGCGACTTCTTGCGCCAATTGCTTTTGGTAGAAGTTATCGACGCGTCCCGCCAAGACGATGCGATCGTCCAGATATTCGACCTGCAATTGGCGGAGCGGGAAGAGGGGACTGGCGCTTAACGCAGTCCGTATACGAGAGCGAACATCTTTTACGTTCGAACTAATCATCCGTGGATCTTCCTTGTCGACGAGTCTTTGCAGGGGAGGCTGCCTGACTGGCGGGAAATCTCCGGCGCACTTGAGCGAAGTAGCTTCCAAATGCGATTTCATCCATGGCGCTTGACGCCGGATATGTTGTTGTATGATTTGTCCGCCGAACGAGTCAACTATTTTTTTAGAAATGTTGACGCAATCGCGAACACTTCTCAGCCCGACACGATGCCGCGTTCTACCAACTGGGCGATCACGGTCGCCGCCAGTTGGTCAGGCGGCGCTGAACCGCCGGCCAGCGTGATCTCGGGCTTAAGCGGCGCTTCATACGGATCATCAATTCCTGTCATGCCTTTTAGCTCGCCGGCACGCGCCTTCTTATAGAGGCCCTTGGGGTCGCGACTTTCGCAGACCTCCAGCGGCGTATCGACGAAGACTTCGATAAAGTCGCCCGGGCCGCCGCTCGCTTCCAGACGATGGCGAACCAGATCGCGGTCTTTGCGATAGGGGCTGACGAAGGCGGCCAGCGTGATCAGGCCTGCCTGGCAAAAGAGCTCGGCGACGGCGCCAATGCGGCGGATGTTCTCTTCGCGATCGGCCGGTCCGAAACCAAGACCAAATCGCTGGGCGAAATCGGCGTCGTGCGACTCGGCCAGCATCGCGGTTGAAGGGTTAAGACCGTGGCGAACGTTGTCGCCATCCAAGAGGAACGTGTGAACGCCTTGATCATGCAGTTGGCGGTCGACGAGATTGGCGATGGTGCTCTTGCCGCAACCGCTGAGCCCGGTGAACCATACGACGCAACCTCGATGGCCATTGAGCTGTTGGCGATCGTCGCGACTAACCGCATGTTCGTGCCAGGTAACTTCGACTTTTTCCATCTCTGTTTGTTCCGCTTCGCTTAATCGAGGATGCCCGCTAGTTCGCAGAGGTTGGCTTGTTGGACCGGTTGAGGGCAGCTCCAAACCAAGAAGAAGAGCGCCTCGCGGCACCAACGGCCGACCGGATGCCCTGTAACGTAGCCTGCTCCCTTGGCGGCCGACAAGGCGGCTTGCGTACTGCGCAAGGCGATGCTGTTGGCCCGGGATCGCAGTTGCTCGGTGCTACAGAGGGGCTCGCCTGCTGCTGCGGAGAGCAAATCGGTCTCCAGGTCGCTCAATTCGTGGGCAAGTGACTCGGCGGCCGCGCTAAGATCCGGCCGCTTCTCGGCTTCGTCGCGGATATACGCAGCCGCGGCCATCGCCAGGCCAATTGCGAGCGTTGACGTTTCGAGGCCCCCAGTCCTGGCGCCGACGCCGGCTTTCATGACATTCTCAATCGGCCCGGCGAGTAGCTGGTCGGCGCCGATGCTGACTTGCGAGAATTTCACCATGCCGGTCGCGCTGCCGGTCAACCCGACCAGGTCGGCAGGTTGCTCAGCCGAGACCCCTGCGGCGTCACCGGGAACGGTGGCCAGCAACTCGCGTCCATCGTCCAGTGTGGCGCCGACGACCAAGGTGTCGGCATGCACGCCGCCGGTCACCCAAGGGCTGTAGCCATCGAGCAAAATCGTGTCGCCATCCACCTTTGCGCCCAGAACCGGCTTGCCAAGATGGCGTCGGCTGGTCGTCAGGTGCGAGATGCCGACCGTGGCGAGAGTCTTGCCGCTGGCCAGATCGGGCAGCAATCGCTCGCGGGCGGCGGTATTCGCCGAGCCGCCGATCCGGCGGCAAGCGCCCGTCCGCTGGGTGATAATGAAAGTGGTCGTCAGGCAGGCGGCGCTCAATTTCAAATAGCCGCGCACCACATCAGAGTCGCTCCAGCCAAGTCCGCCGTTTTCCTTCGAGAGGAACCAGCGAAAGACGCCAGCGTCACCGCAGGCCTGCAGCGAAGCGGCCGGCCAAGTCTCTTGTTTGGCAAGCTGGTGAAGATGCGCGCAAAGCTGGTCGAGTTCTGGATCGCTAGGCTTGAGGATCACGAGAATTCTTTCGGACGAAATTCAAGAAGAAAATAAAACTAGGAAGGATAGGCATTCGATTTGCTGTCAGCTGTCATCGTACGCATTTCGATGCGTTGTATCCAGCGACGAAGGATTCGCTCCTTTCGTCGGGGGAGACGAGCAGCCTGTTGGCGGCGAATGAAAACCAAATTAGTTGGTTGCTATCGCCAACTTACTGCGATATGTCTAAAGGAGACGTCGACTGCATGAAGATAGCTTCAAGCATTCGGTTGCAGCTTCCGATTCGTAGGAGTGATTGGGGTCGCATCCCCAATAGCGAACAGGTACATTTGCCTTAAGTCTCCAGTTCCCAAGCGTTTCAGGCATTGCCTGCCGAAGGATGGATTATGAGTCAAGCAGAATTGACGCAGTCTGAGTCGGACGCCCTAACCGGCGTTGTCGCAGAGTTGTCGGCCGAAAAACTCTATGACAAGTGCATGGAGCTGGCCAACAATCTGTGGTGGACTTGGCAGCCAGACGTTTTCAACCTCTTCCGCGACCTCGATCCGATTCGTTGGCGCCAGCTCGATCACAACCCGATCGCGCTGCTGAAAGAGTTCACGCCGGAGCGCCTTGAACTCCGTGCCGCAGAAATGGTCCTCTACAGCCGCATTAACCATGCTTATCGCCGGCTGAAAGAATATTTGACGACGAAGGATACTTGGTCGGCGACTCACGCCGGCGTGCTCGGTTCTCGTCCGGTCGCTTACTTTTCCGCCGAATTCGGCATCCATGAATCGCTGCCGATCTACTCGGGCGGTCTGGGCGTCCTTTCCGGCGACCACGTCAAAAGTGCTAGCGGTCTCGGCGTGCCGTTGATCGCGATGGGGCTGTTCTACGATCAAGGCTACTTCAAGCAGCACTTGGACGTCGACGGCTACCAGCACGAAGAATACATGGACACCAAGGTCGAGAACCTGCCGATGAAACCGGCTCTCTCGCCCGATGGAACGCCGATTACCGTCTCCTTGGAAACCCGCAGCGGTACGCTGCAGGCCAAGGTTTGGAAGATGAACGTCGGTCGCGTGAAGCTCTTTTTGCTCGACTGCGACGTTGACGGCAACAACCCGGAAGATCGCGAGTTGACCAGCCGTCTGTACGGTGGCGACGAGCGGACCCGTATTCGCCAGGAACTGGTGCTGGGCGTCGGCGGCATGCGTGCCCTGAAGGCGCTGGGCATCACCCCGGGCGTCTACCACCTGAACGAAGGTCACAGCGCCTTCGCTCCGCTGGAAGGGATGCGGGAACGGATCGTGGAAGATGGCATGGCGTACGACGACGCGTTGCGTGAAGTCGCACGGCAGACCGTCTTTACGACCCACACGCCGGTTCCGGCTGGTCACGACCGGTTTGACGCCGGGTTGATCGAAGAGCACCTGGGGCCGCTTCGCGACTCCATGGGCGTTTCGCACGATCAACTGATGGGGCTGGGCCGGGTCGAACCGCAAAACCCCAACGAGACCTTCTGCATGACGGTCTTGGGGCTGAAGCTGTCGCGCCGAGCCAATGCGGTGAGCCAACTGCATGGTCACGTTTCGCGACGCATGTGGGCTCATCTCTGGCCGTGGCGCGTGGAAGAAGAGATTCCGATCGGGCACATCACCAACGGCGTTCACGTTCCCAGCTGGGTCGCGTGGCAGATGTTGCAGCTGTACGATCGCCACTTCCCCAGTGGGTGGTATGCCCACATGGGCGAACCCGACGTCTGGCAGTACATCCACAACGTCGATCCGGGCGAATTGTGGGAAACGCACGCGACGCTCAAGAACCTGCTGCTGCAGTTCGTCCGTCGCCGAGTTTCGCGTCAATGTCGCCGTCGAGGGGAGAGTGATGACGCTGTAGAACGCGCACGTACGCTGCTCGATCCGAACATTTTGACGATCGGATTCGCGCGGCGTTTCGCTACCTACAAACGTGCCGACTTGTTCCTGGAAGACCTTGATCGCCTGGACGACATCGTCAACTCGACGACCAGGCCGGTGCAGTTCATCTTCTCGGGCAAGGCCCATCCGAAAGATGAGCCAGGCAAAGCGAAGATTCGCGACATCTTTAACCTCCGCAACGACGAACGGTTCCGTCACCGAATCGTCTTCGTCGAAGACTATGACATCAACGTCGCACGCCACTTGATTCAAGGGGTCGACGTCTGGTTGAACAACCCGCGTCGTCCGCTCGAAGCGTCCGGCACCAGCGGCCAGAAGGTCGTCCTCAACGGCGGCCTGAACTGCTCGATTCTCGACGGTTGGTGGGCCGAAGCGCACGACGGCGCCAATGGTTTCGCCATCGGCAACGGCCGGGTTCACAGTTCGGTCGAACGCCAGGATGAACGAGATGGGGCCTATCTGTATCAGGTTCTGGAAAACGAAGTCATTCCGCTATTCTATGACCGCGACGCCGACGGACTGCCGCACGAATGGATCAAGCGAATGATGAACTCGATCGGAACGCTGGGCTGGCGATTTAGCGCCCACCGCATGGTGATGGACTACACGCGCCATGCGTACGTCCCGGCCGCTGGCGGTTTGAGCTGCGACATGAGCCAGTTCTAGACGGTCGTTTCGTAAGCGATTTTCAAACTACAATACGGAGCGGAAAGCGAGACTTTCCGCTCCGTTTTTTCGTGCGCATGGGGCGACGAAATTCTGTTTGCGTCGTGTAGAGGAGGAGGTTAGGACAAAGGGCTACTCATTTCCCCCTCTCTCGATAGGAGTCGTCGCATGATCATTTGGGGATCTACCGGACGCGAATCGACTTGCGGTTCCGGCGATTTTTTCTGTCCCACTTGTCGTCGCGATAGCGAATACGCTCACCAGCGGGTGCAACGGCATTTCACCCTCTACTTTATTCCGCTCTTTCCGATGAATACGGTTGGTGAGTACGTCCAGTGCAACTCATGCGGCGGACAATACAACACCGAGATTCTCGACATTCCCCGCGAGCGGATTCGGGCGATGATCGAATCTTGGGTTTGTCAGCGCTGCGGCAACAATAACGCCGCCGAGTATGGCGAGTGCCTGTCGTGCCGCAGCCCACGTTTGGCGGCTCCTTCTCAGCCGATGATCGCGGCCCAAGATGACGATATCATCGAGGCCGAATCGGCGTAGCGGCTTCCGCTTGCGAGTCGAACGAGCAACTCGGCGTCGCGGCTGTCTTCCACCAACAGGACGTTCGCGTCAAGTCGCGTCGAAAATTCGTGCGTCGGCTTGGACTGGCTTGTCATGCACTCGTCGATCGATTCGACGAACGGGATCCCTTCGATATCTCCGACCGGGACCGAGAGGGTAAACGAAGATCCTTTGCCCAGGGCGCTCTCGACGATCAACGTTCCACCCATCAACTCGGCCAGACGACGGCTGATTGGAAGTCCCAGCCCGGCGCCTCCGTAAGATCGTGAGGTCGTATTGTCGGCCTGCACGAACGGCTCGAAGATCGTCTCCAGTTTTTCATTTTCGATGCCCGGCCCGGTATCGGTCACCCGGAAGCGCAACATGCGGCGTCCAACTTCGCCAGGTCGACGCCTGCGGGATCGCCGTCTCGCCAGGCGCGATCTCGTTGGTCGATGGCGGCTTGAAGGTCGGCAAGCTCCGCGAATTCGGCGTTCGACTGGGACAGCGCCGCACGAATCTGCGGCGACTCTGAGTAGGCCCGCCACTGGGCGATTTTGGCGTGCACCATCCGTTCAATTTCGTCGATGACCGATTGAGCCTGGTTGGCCGAGCGGCTGATGATCACGTTGCGTAGAACATCGGATGCCTGGCGGCTGGCAAGGTAGCCCAGCAGCATCATCTGATCACGAGGACGATCAGCAGTGAATAGAACTTCGTCGTCAGCCTCATGTGCGTCGCCCAACGCAAGAAACAAGCCTTCAACGCGAACCGCTAGGCCTCTATCTAACGTGGCGTTTTAAAGTGGCGGCCGAGTTTGCCAGTGCACGCTCGGCCCACGTATCAATTCTTACACACGTGCGACTGAAGTCTTGAAAACGGCGCTTTCCCGTGGTCGGTTTTGACCGCAAATCGCCAACGTTTCGGGGGTGGCCAAGGGGATGACTGTTCTGGTTGAACCAGAGCCGATGGGGTGGACAGTTTGGGCTTTTTATGGGGGAGATCCGTTCTCGTCGGGACGCCCGGGCAGTGATATACTGGCGGGCTTTCCCGATAACCTTTCGACTATCTTCCCGCTGAGGCTTGTGCGCGATGTCGATTACGCAGTTCATGGAACGCCATTACCGCCATTTTAATGCTCGAGAAATGCTCGACGCGGCGAAGTCATACAAATCGTTCGTCGAAAACGGCGGCAAGATGATGGTCACCTTGGCCGGGGCAATGAGCACCGCCGAGCTAGGCGTTTCGCTGGCCGAGATGATCCGCCAAGACAAAGTGCACGCGATCAGTTGCACCGCCGCCAACCTGGAAGAGGACGTCTTCAACCTGGTGGCGCACGACGAATACAAGTTGGCCACCAACTATCGCGATCTCTCGCCGGAAGCGGAACGGGATCTACGCGACGAAGGCTTCAATCGCGTCACCGATACCTGTATTCCGGAAACGGTCGTGCGCCACCTGGAGCGTCTGCTGACCGAGCTCTGGATTGAGGCGGGCGAAAAAGGAGAGCAGCACTCGCCGGTTGATTACTTCCGGGTGCTGTTCGACGCCAACGCCCTCGAGCCGTACTACCAGGTCCCGGTCGAAGACTCGTGGCTGAAAGCGGCGTTTGACGCCAAGATTCCGGTTTATGTGCCGGGGTACGAAGACTCGACGATGGGCAACATCTTCGCCGCCCGCGTCATCGACGGCACCGTCAAATCGCACAACGTGCTGAAGCCGGGCACCGCCCAGATGCAAGAGTTGGTGGAGTGGTACCTGGCCAACCAGGGAGATCACCCGATCGGCTTTTATCAGATTGGCGGCGGTATCGCCGGCGACTTTGCGATCTGCGCCGTGCCGCTGATCATTCAGGACCTGGAGAAAGACGTCAGCTACTGGAGCTACTTCTGCCAGATTTCGGACTCGACCACTTCGTTCGGCTCGTACAGCGGCGCCGTACCGAATGAGAAGATCACCTGGAACAAGTTGGACGTCCACACCGACAAGTTCATGATCAACTCCGACGCGTCAATCGTCGCGCCGTTGATGTTCGCTTACGTGCTGGGGGAATAACTCCCCAGCACGATTCTCGTCAATCCGGTCAGGCGACTACTGAATCAGCAGCGCCGCCTGGCTGAGGCGAACGAGCGCCTTGGCGACCGCTTCGGCGGCGATTCTTTCCATGACGTCCCCTTGGGGCGCCGACATCGCTTCGCCATCTTTACGCATCGTCAGCGTGCCGTCTTGCAGCATCACTTTCAGACCATCGCGGATCTCGTGATGCGTCTTTTCGCCGTCGATCAGTATCGCGATATGCCGCGTCAAGTCGTCCAGGCGGATCGTCTCGTGGCGGGCATTGGTCAAGCGATCGGTGCTGGCGGCCTGGATGCGCGCCACGCCGGGAACCTTCGGTTTGACCGTCACTTCTTTGGTGAAGAGGCTCGAGTTGTAGCTGACGTCGATCAAGCCGCCGACCATCATGTGGATCATGTTGTTGGCCATGCCGCGACGCAGAGCCGTCGGATCGACGTCTCCCATTTCTCGCGCTTTCGCTTCGACGTGCGCGACCATGTCGTCAAAGGAAACGGCCAGCGGGAAGCTGGACCCAATAAATTCGATCGCCGCCGCCATCAGCGGATCGGACGTATTGATGCCTTGGTTGGTCTGCGTATTGCGAAACGAAACGGAGTTCGGGGGCAATTTTGCGTCCGGCGACTTTTCGCTCGGTCGCATGGGCGAACTGATCCAGGACCCATCCATCGCCTTTTCGCCGAGCGCCCGATCGATCTTGGTCCCCTTGGCGCACAGGAGCGTCTGGCGGAACGTGCGATTCCGCACGAAGTCGGCGTATTGCTCACGCTGGATAATATCGGGAGCGACCCGTTCCAGCGTCTCGGCCACTTCCTTGGGGAAGTTGCCGGTCCACATGGTCGCTAGATGCGCTTCGGCCAGATATTGCAGGTCATGTTTGTTCGCTTCCTCGATGAACTCGTGGAAGTAGAACTGGGTGTTCTCGGCTTCCAGGTGGTCATGGTAGAGGTAGTTGTCGGTCTGCTTTTTCAGCAACTCTAGTTCAGAGTTGATCATCTTGCCGTAAGCGCCCGTTTCGGCGCCGACGCTCTTGGCGAGAAACTCGAGCAGAGCGCGGGCTTGCTGGACCTTCTTTTTCGGATCGGTCAGAACCCGCGTGTGGTAGCTCATCATGTTGCGAATGGCGCCACGCAAGTGCCAACCTGGCAGCGTGTTGTAGCTGACCAGCGCAATTCCTTGCGGGTTTAACTGGTCGCGGCAGATCTGTAGGATCTTGCTGCGAACTTCGGCCGGAACCCAAGAGTAGACGCCATGGCAGATGATGTAGTCGAACTTGCCCAGCGACTCATCGACGTCCATGATGTCGAGATGTTTCACTTCGATGTTGGTCAGGCCGATCTTCTCGATGCTCGCCTTCGCCACTTCCACCTGGCGTTGCGACAAGTCGAAGCCGACGAACTCGCTCTCCGGCAGCACTTCGGCCATGGGAATGATGTTGCCGCCCCCCGCACAACCAATTTCCAGAACGCGGCATTTGCGGATATCGGCCGGAGTCATGCCGAACAAGCGTCCCAAGGCGTGTAGTCGCTCAGGGTGGGTTTGCCGAAAAGGATGGCTCGGATAGGGAACGATGTCGTAGCTGGTGCGGGCCGCTTCGAGGGCGTCGTTCATCTGCGTGGTTTCAGCCGTCATCAGAACGCTGGACTCCATGAGAAGGCGAGTAGTGAGAGGGGAATCGTCCCTTCATTCTCGTAACGCACCTCCGATTTGTCTGCGGAAAACCGAGCAAACCGAGCAGGTTTGCCAGCATCTCGTCACGGAATAGGCGAGATGCGCCGATTGTGACGTTTGTCGCCGTTTTGCACCCTATCCGTTAAGGCGCCAGATCGCAAAATTAAGGCAACTCGCGTAGCTGACCCACAACAGATAGGGAACCAACAACAGGGCCGCTGGCCACCAGCGACGTGCAAAACCGTAGATCGTCACGCCAATCATCAACCACAGCGGCACGATGACAAGCAGTCCTAGCAGCGGGCTCTCCAAGCCAAAAAAAATCGGCGACCAGATCGCGTTGAGCGCCAGTTGAACTCCAAAAAAGGTCAGCGCCACACCGCTATCTCCCTTTCGCCAAACAAGCCAGGCGGCGATGCCCATCAAGATGTACAGCGTCGTCCAGACCGGCCCAAACAGATAGTTCGGCGGCGTCCACGGGGGCTTCTCGAGCCCTGCGTACCAGGTCGGAATCTTCGGCGTCGTGAACAACGCCCCGGCAACGCCAACGCCGACGCACAATCCAACCGCCAATAACAACGCCACGACCTGCATCGTGACCGATGGCTTCGTAGCGGGCTCTTGGGCATCGAACGCTTGCTCGGCTGTGTCTTGGTTGGCCATATTGGTGCGACTACAGATCGATCGTTCTGCTGGAAGGTTCCGGGCGGGGTGGAGCAGGGGCGCCGGCCGAGTTCCGGCTGGTTGGATCAGGCATTGGCGGCGGTGGCGGAACGTCTTCTTGCGGTAGCGGCTGGATGTCGATCGACGGAATCATTTCTGCCGGCGGTCCATTGTCGATCATGCCGCCGATCCCTTGTCGCAAGCGGTTGAATAAACCGCCCAATGGTCGCGGCGCCGCCGCGTCTTCGCCGGTGGGGGACGCATCGCCACGGAGGCGTTCCAAGGGGTTGATCGGCATCTCAGACCGCATCCTCTGCAACATTCCGCCCGCTGCACTGATCGCTTGGCCGAGGTCGACGTCTCCCTCTTGAACGTCTTCCAGAAAGCTCGCCGCCACCACTTCCGGCGCATCGGCCAGCGCTACCTGCGGCTCTTGGAGCGTGCCGGTGATCTTCAGACGAACCGTCTTGCCGCGCAGCATTTTGAGGATTGGCGTTTCTTCACTGAGGGTTTTGTCGAGTGGAACCGGAATCACGCACAGAATATCGAGCGTGTCGTCCAGGCCAACCGATCCGCTTGTCTGCACGCGGCAGTTGGGAAAGCCGATCTCCAGGCCCTTGTGATAGACGCGGCCGTTTTCCAGACGAAAGTTGATCTGACAGTTGTCGGCGATTTGAACGGTCGGTTCGATCTTGAGAGCATCGGTCAACGAACGGACGATCGGTCCGGCGATCAGCGACGCGTGGTGGATCTCGAGCGTGCCGTGGCCGCTGCCTTGCTTCGGATTGTCGAGCGGGAACTCCCATTCTTCAAACCGGAGCGAGGCTTCGCCATTGACGTTGGTCACGCCATGCATGATCGGCACGGCGTACTTCAGCAGGTCATCGCACATCTCTTCGGTCAGCTGGAAGTGATGCATCGCTTGGATGTGATCAAACTGCAGCAGCGGGCCATGCTCGGCCGTGGAGGGAGTCAGATGGCCATACAAGTCGAAGTGTTCGATCTTCCACTCGGCGCCGCCGGGGCGATTGGCCGAAAGCGTCGCGTCCTGAATTTCGATCGAGACCTGCCGATTGAGCGCCTCGGTCAACTTGGTTTCGTCGATCGGCGCCGGCTCGCTGGCGACCGAATCGATCAGGCTGTCCTCTTGCTTTTGGATAACGAAGTGCAGGTTCGGCTTGATGATCTCAAGATTGCCGAGTTGCCGCGGATTGACGATCAGTTGCCAGAAGTAGACGTCGTTCCGCATCTTCGGCACGCTGACGGTGAACTTGTCTTCCCGCTGGCGAATCTGAAGGCCTTCGATCCGCGTCGGCGTCAGCCAGCCGAGCGAAACGCGATCGACCATCACTTCGAATTCCGAAGCGGCCAGCACGGCGCTCAAGCCGCGCTGCGTCAGCGGGCGATACGAAACGAGCGTGGGCGCGGCGGCGATCAGCAGGGCGATAGCGCCCGCGCCGCTCAAGATCCACCAGAACCAGCTTCGTTTTTTGGGCGTTTCGTCCGTCATCGGAATCACCTACGACCGAGGGGGAAGGAGACGTCAGCGTTTTATCTTAAACACGTAGCGAGCCGATGGGAAAACCTTACCGACCGCAAATCGGGGGTTATCACAAAAAAAGAGCGATCCCTGGTGGGGGATCGCTCTGTTACGGTTTGCCAGCTGCGAGACGAACTAGGCGAGACACTTGTCCAGGGCCGCGATCACGTCGTCGTAGTTCGGCTCTTGCGTCACTTCCGAAACGACTTCGCCGTAGACGACCGTGCCGTCCGCGTCGAGCACGTAGGCGCCGCGAGCCAGCAGCATCAGCTCTTCCATCAGCATGCCCCAGTTGTTGCCGAAGCTGCGGGTTTGATAGTCGGAGCCCTTCTGGATGTTTTCGATGCCTTCGGCGCCGCAGAAGCGGTTCATCGCGAACGGCAAGTCGCAACTGACCGTCAGAGCGTTGATCTTGTCGCCGTAGCTGCCCAGCTTTTCGTTGAAGGTGCGGGTCTGCGTCGCACAGACGCCGGTGTCGACCGACGGCACAACGCTGAGGATGGTCGGCTTGCCTTTGACGTCGGCCAGCGTGATCGCCTTCAGGCCTTCCGGGCCAAAGCTATGCAGGGTGAATTCGGGAGCCGGCTTGCCGACTTCGACCGCTTCGCCGGCCAGAGTCATCGGGTTGCCTTTAAACGTGACGGCGCCTGATCGCGACATAGGAGATTCTCCTGAGCTGAAGTTTGCGTGCGAGGGGGTTCGATACGCCGGTATTGTCTCCCACTGTCGGCGGCCGAGAAAGGGGGCGCTTGCCGCTGGCGGCCAATCTTCTTGGCCAAGAAACAGATCAGCCCGCGGGCCAAAGTCCGCGGGCTGATCCAAGTCGTCGTAGGTATCGCGAGATTTGACGCTAGCTACCTGTTGAAAAATGCCATCGTGGCATTTTTCAACCTCGCCAGGCTCAGAGCATAGCTCTTCGCGGCTCGCAAAATAACGACTTACGTCGTTATTTTGGGATCGCATCCGTGCGATCACGCAGTCCGTCGAGAAAATCAACGGACTGCTAGGCCCAATTCACTTCCAGCTGGTTTTCGATCTGATCGACGCCAGCCTGGCGCAGGGCCTCTTGAGCCATTTGCTTCTGGAAAAAGGAGGAGACGCTCCCTTTCAGCACGATGCGGTCTTGCTCATGTTCAAAGCGGAACGAGCGTCCAGCAAAGTGCGGGTTGTTGGCGAGTGCGCGTTCCACATTGGCGGAAAAATCGGTTTGATTCATGAGTCTGCTCTAACAGGGATAAGCCGGGGTGTGAACGTCGCGGTGGGGCTGACCAGAAATTTCTATCGACCGTGCTAGCGTCGTAAATTGAGCCCTGAATTCCGAATCTATCGCTGGAAAAAGCGAAACGGCGCCGATCGTAACGATGGCGCCGTTTGGTCGGTCGGTTGAAAACTGGGAAGAGTTTTCGGCGTGGGCCTAGCCCAGCATCTGCTTCCCAAACGCAACGGCCGCGGCCAATGCGTCGGCAATCTTGCCCGGCTCTTTGCCGCCCGCTTGAGCCATGTCAGGGCGACCGCCGCCGCTGCCGCCGACGATCGTGGCGATCTCTTTGACCCAGGCTCCGGCCTTGCCGCCTGACTTGACGACCTCTTCGCTGAGCCCGGCGACCATCATCACCTTTTCGTCTCCCTGGGCCGCGATCAGCAGCACCGCACAGGGGGCCGCCTTCTTGCGGAGCTGATCGATCAGGCCGCGCATCTCGTTCGGACCGGCGCCAGGCGCTTCGGAGACGATCAGTTTGGTCGAGCCGACCGTTTCGGCCTTGGCCAGCAAGTCGTCGGCCGTCAGCACGCCCATCTCGGCGCGAGCGGCGATCTCTTTCTTCAGCGAGTCGACATCGGCCAGCATCGCCGTGATTCGGGCCGGGGCGTCGAACATGCCGACGTTGACCATCCGGGCCGATTCTTTGAGCGTCTCTTTTTGCGCCGCGTAGTCGGGCTCGGCCGCTTTGGCGTTGGTCGTGATCGGCGAGATCTCTCCCGGCGCCTTGCCGCTGCCGCCGGCCGCTTTCTTCAGATCGCGGACGTACTGCTGCAGCTGCTTGATCGCTTCCGGCACGTCGAGCTTCGCGACGCCGAGCGCCTTCGCCATTTCGCCCAGCGACGATGCGACTTGCTCGCGATACTCTTTCGCCTTGTCGCCGGTCAGGGCGACGATACGGCGTACGCCTGCCGACGGGCCTTCTTCGCTAACGACCTCAAACATGCCGACTTGCGACGTGTTGGTCAGGTGCGTGCCGCCGCACAGTTCGCGGCTGAAGGTACCCATCGAAACCAGGCGAACCGGGTCAGGGTACTTCTCGCCAAACAGCATCATCGCGCCCAGCTCGCGAGCCTTCGCCAGCGGCACGGTTTCCCATTTGACGGTTTCGCTCGCTGAAACGCGTTCATTAACGTCTTCTTCGATCGCCGCCAGTTGCTCGGGCGTGACCGCTGACATGTTGCTGAAGTCGAAGCGAAGCCAATCTTCGTCGACCTTCGAGCCTTGTTGCTGGGCGTGTTCGCCAAGGTTCTTCTGTAGCGCGTAGTGCAGGATGTGCGTCGCCGAGTGAGCCCGCTGAATGCCGGTGCGACGCTGGCTGACGACCGCCTTCGCGTCGACGTTGCTGCTGATTTTGCCGCTGGCCAGGTAGCCGCGATGCAGGAACAGGTCGCTATCTTTCTGCGTGTCGGTGACGATAAACAGGAAGCCCTCGCCGACGATCTCGCCGGTGTCGCCAACCTGACCGCCTGACTCGCCATAGAACGGCGTCGAATCGGTGACGACGATCAGCTCATGCTCTTCGCCTAGCAACTCATAGTCGTCGACCAGTTTCGTCGTACCGTCCTCATCGTTCGCGACGATGCCTTTGATCGTCACATCGGCGTCGCTTTGGTCATAGCCGACAAAGTCGGTTTGGCGGAGCGTGTTCTTCAGCGATTCGATCGGACCGGTTTCGAACAGCTTCATCGTGCCGGTACCGGTCAACTCGCCGAACTTCTCCATCTCTTCTTTGTAGCCGGGCCAGTCAAAGGTCAGCCCTTTTTCGGCCGCGACCTGCTCAAACAATTCCGGCGGAAAGCCATAAGTTTGATACAGCTCGGCCGCTTCGCCGCCGCTGACGACCGTCAGGTTGTCTTTGCGCATCGTGGCAAAGACCTTTTCGGTCCGCGCCAGGCCTTCGTCAAGTCGATCAAGGAAGTTCTCCTCTTCGGTCTTGATCACGTTTGCTACCCGCTGCGTCGTCTCTTGCAGTTCGGGGTAGGGGGTCTTCATCATCTCGGCGATCTTATCGACCAACTGATACGCGAACGGCTTGCGGAGACCCATTTGGTGACCGTCGAGAACCGCGCGGCGGAGCAACCGGCGGATGACGTACTTTTCCTTCTGGGCGCCGGGATAGACGTTTTCGTGAATCGCGAAGGTGCAGGCGCGGATGTGGTCGGTGATGCGGCGGAGACGACGGCCATTGTCTTCTTCCGGCACGTACTTCACGCCGCAGATTTCGGCCGCCGCTTCGACGATCGGACGCAGGATATCGATGTGGTAATTGGTGGTGACGCCTTGCAGGGTGGCGGCGGTTCGTTCGAGACCCATGCCGGTGTCGATGTTCTTGCTCGGCAGCGACTCCAGGTTGTTCGGCGGATCGCCGACGCGGTTGAACTGCGTAAAGACGAGATTCCAGATCTCGACCGGCTTGCTCCCTTTCGGGTGATAGTAGATTTCGCTGCACGGGCCGCAGACGCCGTCGGGGCCTTGGCTCGGCGCGCTGGCAGGCCAGAAGTTTTCGTCTTCTTCCAGGCGATCAATGCGGGAAGTCGGCAGGCCGATCTTTTCGTGCCAATAGTCGGCCGCTTCGTTGTCATCTTTGTAGACGGTGACGGTCAGTTGGTCGGCCGGCAGTCCCAGCCATTTCTTGTCGGTCAGAAACTCCCACGCCCACGAGATCGCATCGGGCTTGAAGTAGTCGCCGAAGCTGAAGTTGCCGAGCATCTCGAAGAAGGTGTGGTGGTAGGCGGTGCGGCCGACATTGTCGATGTCGCCGGTTCGCAGGCACTTCTGACAGGTGGTCGCCCGGGTGAAGTCGAGCTTCACGCGGCCGAGGAAGTGATCCTTGAATTGGTTCATCCCGGCCGGGGTAAACAGCACCGAAGGATCCCAGGTCGGTACGAGCACGTCGCTTGCGCGGCGGGCATGTCCTTTGGTTTCGTAGAAACTGAGGTACTTTTCACGGAGTTCGTCGGTCTTCATGGCGAAATCAGGCCGGGCCAGTAGGAGTCAAATAGCGCTGTTTAAAGGGGTTATGATACGCCCTGGAGGGCGAATCGGCTAGGCGGCGCGTGATCTGAACCGCCGCTAGAGGGTAGGACGCGATCGGGCGAGAAAGGTTTGCGGCTAGCAAAAAAAGAGGCTTCCGGGTGATGCGAACCGGAAGCCTCTTTGGTCATGGGCGTCGGATGGAGCCCGCCGACGCCCAAACGGAGGAAGTTTCGTTGCTCAACTCAGTGGTGCACTCGCTATGGCGGAAGACGACTGCGGAGATTCAGTCGTCCGCCGCACGCGAGAAAATTACAATTCTTCCGACGATTCCTCGTCTTTGGATTCGTCCTTACTTGGGGCGGCTTCAAACAGCTTTTCGCCGCCATGGCCAGCCGCGTGCAGCACTTTTTGCTTCAGTTCCGAGGTGATCTCGGGATTTTCGATCAAAAACGCCCGGGCCTTCTCTTTTCCTTGACCCAACTGCGTATCTCCATAGCGGAACCAGGCCCCGCTGCGAGCGACGATCTTCTGTTCCAAGGCCAAGTCCAGAATGTCCCCTTCATAACTGATGCCATTGCTGTGCATCATGTCGAACTCCGCAATCCGGAACGGCGGAGCCACTTTGTTTTTCACAATCTTGCAGCGAACGCGCTGGCCGACCACGTCCTCCCCATCTTTCAGCTGGCCGATGCGGCGAACGTCGACGCGGCACGAACAGTAGAACTTCAGGGCGCGACCGCCGGGGGTCGTTTCGGGGCTGCCGAACATCACCCCCACTTTTTCGCGGATCTGGTTGATGAAGATCACGATCGTCTTTGACTTCGCGATGATGCCGGTCAGCTTACGCATCGACTGGCTCATTAAGCGGGCCTGCAGACCGACGTGCGAATCGCCGATTTCGCCGTTGAGTTCCGCACGGGGAACCAACGCTGCGACCGAGTCGACCACGATCACGTCGACCGCGTTTGATTTGACCAGCATTTCGGTAATTTGCAGACCTTCCTCGCCGCTCGACGGCTGGCTGACCAGCAGCGTTTCGAGCTCGACCCCCAGCTTTTTGGCCCAACTGGGGTCCAAGGCGTGTTCAGCGTCGACAAAGGCGGCGATGCCGCCGGCCGCTTGGGCCTGGGCGATCACGTGCAGCGCGATCGTCGTTTTACCGCTCGATTCGGGGCCGAAGATCTCGATGATGCGTCCGCGGGGTAGTCCCTTCCCGCCAAGCGCCAGGTCGAGCGAAAGAGAACCGGTCTGGATCCCTTCGATCTGTTGGTGATTCGAGCCGAGAGGCATGATCGCCCCTTCACCAAACGACTTTTCAATTTGCTGTAGCGTCGTTTTAAGAACGGCATTGCCGGACAGCATCGCGGCGACATCTTTGTGCTCCGCCTTGGGCGACTTATCAGCGCCGGCCGCCTTCTTGGTGTTCTTTTTCGCCATTCGTCCGTTCTTGGAAGCTGTTGCAGTGACCATTTTCCGGGCTCCTTTATGGTAAATGTCTTGTCCGCTGGCAAGCATCCTTAGTTCGCATCGACTAAACGGATGGGCAGTGTACGTCTGTTGGGTGTACATGTCAACAGTGTCTTACCTCTGACTAAAGAAGAGTATCGGGGCGCCCTCTGACACGGTTGGTCACGGCCTGGGGAGAATCGAAAAGTTTTTGTTAGAAGCCTGGATATGTGAAAATGGGGCAAATGCGTCGTTGGTGTTGGCCATTGCAGGGACTGGACTCCTCGCGTTGTTTTTTCTGCGGGCCGCTAGGTGATGGGGGGCGTTTTCCCTCGGCTTGCGCACTCGGGCTACGATTGGGGACAGACTGGACTGGACCGTTGCGTTTTTTGTTGAGTTGGTGGACTGGACTCCTCGCGTTGTTTTTTTTCTGCGGGCCGCTGGGTGATGGGGGCGTTTTCCCTCGGCTTGCGCACTCGGGCTACGATTGGGGCTGAACCCTACGCGGGCCATTGGCTATCGGGAATCGACCAGAATTCCGTGCGCTTTGTCAAGCAAAACGGTTGGTGGGAACGGGCGCCGGGGCATTTCTTCGCGCAGCGAAGGTGCATCGCCGAATTTCTGCTCGGTCGACTGGAAAACCAGTTCCCGTCAACTTCGACTGGGCAACCCATTCATTGCCACGAAGACCTGGCAACGGCACCCCGAAGAATTACGTCGCAATCTGCTCGGCGGGGGTCGGTTCCGCTTCTTCTTCATCCAGATGATGCTGGTGGATGCGGGTTTTGCCCTCGAATTCTTCGATCGCCGGCAAGAGGCTGAAGAGGCGTTCGTCGATTTGGTGGAACAGGTTGATGATCCGGCTCTCGAAGTATTGGGCCAGGATCGCCGCCGGAATCGCCACGACCAGGCCCCCGAGCGTGGTGACGAGGGCGACGTAAATTCCTTCGGCCAGTTGATTGGCCCGGTTGCCGCCGATGTCGAGCTGCGTCGTTTTGTAGAACGCCCAGATAATCCCCCAGACCGTACCCAGCAGGCCCATCAGCGGCGTCACGCCGGCGGCCAGGGTCAGCCAGCGGACGTTGCCGTACAGGCGATCCGCTTCTCGTTCGCTCGCTTCGTTGACGGCGTGCACCACTTCCGACTGCGGGCGACCGATGCGGGAGAGCATCGATTCGACGATGCTGGCCATCGCCGACGGATATTTCTTGCACAGGCGATACGCTTCTTTCGGCTGAAAGCCGGCCGGCGATTCTTTCAGGTCTTCCAGGCCGTCGACCAGCGCCGGCGGAATGGTCCGACCGCGGCGCAGGGCGATCGCCCGTTCAAACGCCAGCGTGACGACCAGCATCGACATCAAGCCGATCGGGATCATCATCTGGCCACCCTTCAAGATCAGGGCGACCAGGTGCAGCTGATCATCGTCTCCCAGCTTTTCTTCCAGCAAGGCGCCAGATTCGTTGGCGACCGGCGCAGGCTCTTCATCGGCGGCGGCTGCGTCGTTATTCTCTTGCGCCCAAGCGGCGACCACGCCGACCCCGGCGGTCAGCAGAAAGGTGAACAACAGCAGCGCGACGTATCGCTGGGTCAACGAAAATCGTGTCATGGGAACCTGCGTTTACAGTTTGTCGATCGCTTTCAGGCGACTGGCGGCCAGTTTCGCTTCGGCTGCTTGCGGATAGTCCGAAACGACCATGCCATAATATTTCGTCGCTTCCGAGATGTAATGAACGCGGGCAGCGCCGACTGCGTCGCGGATGCGGACTTCGTTGCAGCGTCCCAGTTCGTAGGCCGACTTCGCTTGCCACGGCTTCACTTCGTCGACCGAGCCGGCGCCGCCAAAGCCGAGGACGACTCGTTTGAACTGCGCTTCGGCCGCCGGGTAGTCCTTTTTCTCAAAGTACAACTCGCCCAGCATGAACCGAGCGCGAGCGCCAGTGCGACCGGGCGAAAGTTCGGCGGCGGCCGTAAATCGCTTGACCGCCTCGTCGACCTTCTTCTGATTGTAATTCGCCCAGCCGATTTCGTATTCGGCTTCTGCGGCGACCGGAGAATCGGGCGATTTGGTCAGTAACTCGGTCATCCAGCGGATCGATTCGTCCCATTTTTTCAGTTGGGCCGCCGATTGGCCGGCATGCAGGCGCCACAGGTCGCGCATGTCGTCGCTCGAGAGCTGATCGGCTTTCACCTGGCCATAGGCGCCGGCTGCGTCAGCGAACTTGTCTTGTTTGTACAGGCATTCGCCCCGCATGAAGCTGGCGTCGGCCGCTAACGGTCCGCTGGGGTACTTGTTGGTCTGCTCGGCGAACGCGGCCGAAGCGGCGGCGTAGTCTCCTTGCTGATAATTGGACCAGCCCAGCTTGTAGGCCGATTTTTCACCGACGTCTGCGGCCTGAGCGCCCGAGAGAGCGGCCGCGTACGCTTTCTTCGCAGCATCGTAGTCTTGGCGATTGTAGGCCGCTTCGCCAACATGGTAGTTCGCTTCGGCCGCCAGTGGGCTTTCCGGATGTGACTTTGCAAGCTCGGCAAAGGTCTCGGTTCCTTGGGCGTCGCTGCCCGAAGCTTTCAGCGACCAAGCGAGTTCGTACAGCACCTTGTCGTCGTTCTCGTACTTCGGGAACTCTTTCTTGAGGGCGGCGAACTGCGCGGCCGCGCCCGCTTGATCGTTGGCGCCGACCAGGCAAAGCCCCTTCAGGTAAAGGGCGTCGGCCTTGTCAGCGGCTTGCGGCGATTTCCTCAGATAGGCGTCGACATCGCCAGCGGCGCCGGCAAGGTCGCCTGCCAAGCGGCGAGCGACCGCCCGGGCATGCAGCGATTGCGGAGCAAGTTCGTGAGCGCCATGCTTGGTTAGCAGCGTCGAAAAAGCGTCAGTCGCTTCTTTGCCTTGTTGCTGCTGAATGTGCGACCAGCCAAGTCCATACAGCGCGTGGGGCGCCAGCGACGAACTGGCGAACTTGTCGGCGACTACCTGGTATTGGTGGGCGGCACGGGGATAGTCGCCGGCAGCGTAGTAGAACTCGCCAAGTCGGTAGGCGGCGTGATCGCCAAGCGAAGAGCTGGGAAACTGCTGCTGCATTTTCTGGATGGTCGCGATCGCCGAGGCGTCGTCTCCCTGCTGGTGTTGAGCCCGAGCGAGCAAGATCAGCGTTTCGTCGGCCTGACGCCAGTCGGGTTTCGCAGCAAGCGAAGCGGCGAGGCTTTGCTGAGCGACCGGAAATTGATTGAGGGCAAACTGGCTGGAACCGAGTAGGAAGTTGGCTTCCGCTTTCAGCGCCGCGTCGGCCTGCTTGCCGGCGATCGGAGCGAGCAGCGCGACGACGTCGTTATGCTTCTCTTGCAGTTGCAGAGCGAGCGCCAGTCGCAACTGCCATTTGCCTTGTTCGGGGCGATTGCCGCCGGCGGCGATCAGTTCGCGGAACATCCGCTCGGCGTCGTTACGCTTCTTTTCCTGCAGCGCCGCTTCGGCGGCGACGTACTTGGCGTCGAGCAACAACTCATGCTTCGGAAACTGATCGACGAAAGCTTTGGCGAGTCGCGACGCGGTGGCGAAGTCTTGCGTCTCCAAGGCGGCGAAGGCGCCGTTGTACAAGGCTTGGGGCGCCTGGGGATCTTTGGGGTGTTGCGTGACGATTTGTTGATAGAGCTTGACCGATTCGCCGCGGCGCTTCGGTTGATCGTACAAGGCGTCGGCTTGATCGATTAGCAGCGGAACCAACTGTGGGCTCCCTTTGGCGGCGGCCAGTTTGGACGCGGCCAGTTTCTCGGCATCTTGCGGCTTGCCGGTCTTTAGGTAGACGCGGCAGAGCCAATGGGCCGCTTCCAATCCGGCGTCGTCGGGCAGTTTCGCCGCGGCGCCGAGCAACTTGGCGGCCTGGTTCCAGTCTTCGGCGCGATAGTAACAGCGTCCGGCCAGCATCAACGCTTCGTCATGGTATTTCGATTTCGGATAGTCGCTGGCGAGCTTGGCGTAGGTAGCGCCGGCGGCGGCAAGCTGGTCTTGTTTGAGCTGGGCGAAAGCGAGCCGGTAGAGGGCGTGATCGATCAGCGGGAATTTTGGATCGGCCGTGACTGCGGTCAAAGTTTGCGTCGCCTTGGCGAAGTCGTTTTGGGTGAGCATCGTTTCGGCCTGACGCATGCGCACTTCGGCCGCCAGATCATGCTGCGGGAAGGCGGCGAGAAACTTGCCGTAAACGTCGGCCGCTTCGCCTGGCTTGTTCAGCTCTTCCAGCGTCACGCCCCACGCGTAGGCGGCGTCGGCGCGATAGGGACTATGCGTGAACTGTTCGACCAGCGCTTTGTACGGGCCAAGCGAACGCTGCTTTTGATCGCTGAGATAGAACGACTCGCCGGCGAAGTAGAGGGCCTGATCGGCGTTCTTCCCCTTGGGGTACTCTTTGTAAAGCTGCTCGAACGTTTTGGCGGCCCGGTCAAATTGTTTGGCGTCGCTCGTCTTGGCCCAACTGTAGTAGGTGGAGCCGAGATTGAGCAGCGCGTCTTCGCGGAGTTCGGTCTTGGGGTTGTTTTGCAGGATCGCGTAGAAGTTTTTCGCCGCGTCGGGGTACTTTTCGAGCTTCAGCTGACAAACCGCTAGGTTGTTGCGGGCCTTCTCGGCGAGCGGATCGTTCTCGTAGCGGGTCAGGAACTTGTTCCACTCTTCGGCGGCCAGCTGATACTCTTCCGCCTTTTGAAAGGCGACGGCGTCGGAGTAGATGATCGCTGCAGCGGGGGGCGTCTCTTGCCCCCAAGCGGCGCAGGCGAACAGCAGGAGCGACACGGCGAGCGGCAGAGTGAGATGGCGAATCGGCATTATCTGGCGCGGGTGGGGGTGAGGCTGGTTGGTTACTTATCCGCCGGAAGGGGGCGATTTGCTATTTACGTACCATTATTCCCGAAGGTGCGGATTATGCCAGCAGAAAACGGCGGCAACCCGATCAGGGCGACCCACTTAGGTTGTCGCTCGCTAGCGGTCGATTTAGGATGAACCGTTCGGGCGGATCGTTACGCTCTCTCTATCTTCTTCGGTGGTTCGAATGACGCACGCGCTTGTGACCGGCGGCGCCGGGTTTATCGGTTCTCATCTTTGCGAGGCGCTGGTTGCGCAAGGGCGGACCGTAACCGCCATCGATGACGAATCGACCGGCAATCGTCGGAATCTGGCGCATTTGGAAGGCGAAGAAAAATTTCGCTTCGTTTCTGGTACGGTCGCCGATCGCGATTTGATCAAGAGCCTGCTGACCGAGGCGAACGAAGTTTACCATCTGGCGGCGGCGGTTGGGGTGGCGCTGATCCAAGAAGAGCCGATCCAAACGATCGAACGCAATATTTACCCGACCGAACTGCTGCTGGCCGAAATCGCCGCGCTGCGCGACGCCGGGCAAGATCTGAAAATGTTTCTGGCCAGCACCAGCGAGGTGTATGGCAAAAACCCGAAGGCGACCTGGACCGAGGAAGACGATTTGGTCTTTGGCTCGACGACGCGACCGCGCTGGTCGTACGGCGCGTCGAAGGCGATTGATGAGTTTCTGGCGCTTGCCTATTGGCAACAGCGAAAGACGCCGACGGTGATCGGCCGCTTTTTTAATGTCGTGGGCCCCCGGCAGACTGGCGCCTACGGGATGGTGTTGCCGCGATTTGTGGAAGCGGCCCTGTCGGGCAAAGGCCCGACCGTTCACTCTGACGGCGGCCAGATCCGCTGCTTCGCCCATGTCAACGACGTCGTCAGTGCAGTGATCCAATTGGTCGACACGCCGGCAGCGGCTGGTCAGGTCTTTAACATCGGCAGCGATCGACCGGTGACGATTCTGGAATTGGCCCAGATGGTGATTGGTCAGATCGATCCGAGCCTGACGCCGACGTTCCAGGCCTATGAAGAGGCGTTTGGCAGTACCTTTGAAGATGTGATCCGCCGGGTGCCCGACCTGTCGAAGCTGCGGAAAACGATCGACTACCAGCCGAAGTATGACCTGGAAGCGATCATCGAAGACGTCACCGTCGCTAAGCGGGCCGAACTGGCCGCCCGGCAGTCGTCGTAACGAAGGAGCGAGCCCCATGTGGGAAAAACAGCCGAACGACGATCGATTTGACCTGAAGTTCGCCCAAGGCACGCCGCTGTATGATGCGGTGGCCGAGGTCGCGGCCCGCGTCGATCGTTCGTTGCCGTCGATGGAAGAACTGACGATGGGGGAGATCTACCACCTGGCCCTGCAGGAATATGGCGAGCAACTGCCGGAATTCTGGGTGCGCTGGGCCGAGTGGAACGAACCGGGGCAAATGGACTCGATGGGCGATCTGTAGGCCCCATTCTTCCCGTGGAGCGCTGATCGGCAGGCGTTCAATTATGGCTACCGCTAGAGCGGTTGGACGCTTCGGAGCCTGTACGGAGTTTCTGCTCGCCTTCCCTGGTTCGCGCTGCGGGCTGGTGCATGCGCAGTAGGCGATCTCTACGCCGCCGCTCGTTTCGCTTGGTTCAAATGATCTTGAACCGCTTGATAGACGCGAGCGACTGACAGCTTCTGCATGCAGTCGTGATGCCCCAGCGGACAAACGCGTTTGACGCACGGTCCGCAGTCGACCGGATGATTGAGCATCGTCTCGACCGGATTGTGACTGTCGCCCCAGCGAGGATCGGTTGGCCCAAACAACGCCACAGTTGGCGTTGCAAACGCCGCGGCAAAATGTTTGGGGCCGCTGTCGGTGGTAACTAGCACGTCGGCTTGATGCACGGCCGCTTTGGATAGGCCGATATTGAGCGTCTCGTCGGCCAAGCTGCAGGCGTTGGGATGATCGATCGCCTGCTCGATCTTGGCGACCGTTTCTCGCTCTTGCGGTCCGCAGATCAACAAGACCGCCACGCTGGGATCTTTGACCAGTTGTTCGGCCAGCGTGATGTAATGTTCGGCCGGCCAATGTTTGGCGGCGCCGTAAGCTCCGCCGGTGTTGAAGACGACCACCTTCTTGCCGAAGAAGTCGAACTTCTTCCAGATCTCGTCAACGCGGCGCTGCTCGGCCTGTGAGATCGCCAGAACCGGCTGCTGACCTTGGCTAGGGTAGCCGGCCATTTCGACCAGGTCGAGATAGTAGTCAACCGCCGAGATTGGCGCGTACTTGCCGTTAGGCATCTTGGGAGGCGTCAGCCGATCAGTCAGCAGCGGACTGCGCCAGCCGCGAGCATAGCCGATGCGACGTTTAGCCTTGCCGAAGTAGGGGAGGGCGGCGGTCCGCAATGAATTGGTAAACAAAATCGCCTGGTCGAAGCTCTCGGCCCGCAACTGTTTGACGACGCCCCAAAAGCGGCGGCGACGGTCCGAGGTCTTCTTGCTCCAGTAGATGCTGCGGTCGAGCAGATGCGTTCCTCGCAGCACGTCTTTGACGTACGGCTGCATCACGCCAACGATCTCGTCTCCTGGTTGCGATTGGGCGCGGATCGCTTTCAAGGCGGGCGTCGCCATCACGACGTCGCCAATCCAGTTCGGTAGCACGACGACGGTTTTCATCGGCATTCTCGCGAAAGGAGGAACTTGGAGCCTAGTGAGAACAACGTCACGCTGCGGCGCGGCGAGGAGGTTGAGCTTCGGCGACGCGACGGATAATGTCGGTCGTCGATTTGCCTTCAACGAGGTTGATCAACCGCACTTCGCCTCCGTAGGAGGTGACAAAGTCGTAGCCCACAATCGATTCCGCCTTGTAGTCGCCCCCCTTGGCTAACACATGGGGGCGAATTGCCTGAATGAGTTCGAGCGGCGTGTCTTGATCAAAGACCGCCACATAGTCGACGCACGACAATGCCGCCAGCATCGCCGCCCGTTCGGTTTGACCAATCACCGGTCGTTCGGGACCTTTTAGTCGTGCGACGCTCTGGTCGCTGTTGAGTCCGACGACCAGGATGTCTCCCATCCGCGACGCTTCGTTCAAGTTGGTGACATGCCCATAGTGGAGCAGGTCGAAGCAACCGTTGGTGAAGACGATCCGTTGTCCGCGCCGCCGCAGTTCGTCCGACTGGCGGGCGAGCTGATCGAGCGACATGATTTTGCGCGAGCCGGGCTGATGATGGGCGGTCAGTTCGGCTTCGATCTCGTCCAGCGGAATGACCGCGACGCCAATCTTTTCAACTTCTAGGCCAGCCGCGACGTTCGCCAGACGAACCGCCTCGGCACGCGACAAACCTGATCCGATCGCCGCGCCCAGCATCGCCAGCACCATGTCGCCGGCGCCGGTGATGTCATAAACGCTGCGGGCTTCGGTCGGGAAGAGAGTCGCGGCGCCTCCTTTTTCGACCAGCGCCATGCCGTCGCTATCAAGCGTGACGATGACCGATTCTAGCTGCAAAGCGGCGCACAGCTCTTGGCCGGCGGCGGCTGCGTCGTCGGGAGTGCGGATCTTACGTCCCGTGCAGGTTTCGGTCTCGATTCGGTTCGCCTTGATCAGATCAGCGCCGCGATAGCGACCAAAGTCGCGACCCTTCATCGGATCGACCAGCACCGGCACGCCGCGATCGTTGGCGTGGCGAATCAGCGTTTGCAAAATCGCCGGCGTGCAGACCCCTTTGGCGTAGTCGGAGATCAAGACGATGTCGCAGTCGTTCAGCGCGTTGACGACGCCGTACAGCAGCTGCTCTTCGATCTCGCCGGCGGCGGCGTCGGTCGTCTCGTGGTCGACTCGCAAGATTTGGCTGGGGTGGCGAGCGCCGGCGCGGCCGACGAAGCGTTCTTTCAGCGTGGTTGGTCGGGAGGAGTCAGTCAGGCAAAGCGAAGCGTCGACGCCAGCTTGCTCGAGCAAGTTCACCAGATCGGCTCCGGCGGCGTCAGCGCCGACGATGCCGGCCGCGACTACTTCGCACTCGAGTCCGCGGAGCATATTGCAAACATTCGCGGCGCCGCCGAGGCGCAGTTCATGACTGTCGGCGCGCAGCACGATGACCGGCGATTCCTGGCTGACGCGTTCGGCGTCGCCATAGGTATAGCGATCGAGAATCAGGTCCCCCAGGACCAACACTTTGGGACTGCGAAGCCGCTGAAATGCGGCCAGCAGAGACTCGTTGTTCATTGCGTCATCCTTGACGATGGTCTTTCTCGCGAGGGATTCTACCGCAAGAGGTAAAATCCACCTAGACGAATGCGAGCCCAGAAATAGTAGCCCGCAGCGCGAGCGAGGGAAATGCGTTCGGTCCCTTGCCATGATAGACATAATCGACGTGCGCATGGCGTTGTGCTAGCTTCCATTCAACGCGTGATCGACGACGTTCAATGGGAGGCGATTCAGAGCCTTCGCGTTTGACTTGCAACCGCATTTCCCTCGCTCGCCCGTCGGGCGACGATCGCCCTAGCAGTCCGTTGATTTTCTCGACGGACTGCGTGATCGCATGGATGCGATCCCAAAATAGCGACGTAAGTCGTTATTTTGCGAGCCGCGAAGAGCTACGCTCTGAGCCTGGCGAGGTTGAAAAATGCCACGATGGCATTTTTCAACAGGCAGCTAGCCGCCGGTCACCTTCTGCATCAACCAGCGATTCAGATCCTCGAACATGTCGGTCGAGAGTTCATCGCCACAGAGATACTGGTGCAGATCGATCTTCATCCCGGCCGTGTGCAGCAGACGCAAATCTTCGCACAGCTTCGACTCAGGATAGCGTTCGCTTTGCTGCAGATGGATCATCAGCATCGGCAGCGAGCGGGCTTCGCTCAGGCGAGCCAGCGGCGAGCAACCTTGCGGGAAGCCTCCGCCGATCGATGCGGCGCCGGCGAACAGCTCCGGGTTGCGCAGAGCGAGGCGAATCGCCATCGCTCCGCCGCCGAGATAGCCGGCCAAAAAGATCCGCTGCGGGTGAATGTTGTACCGCTTTTCAGCGACGCGAACGGTCTGCAGCACGCGAGCGGCTGCAACGTCGATGTCACGCTGCTTTTGATCCCAGCGGAACGTCATGCCGGCGGTCGCGCCGTCATGTCGCGGCGCCCGGGGCGCCGCGGCGACGTAGTTGCGGGTGCTGGTCAGCGGCATCACGCGACGAAGTTGTCGTTCGTTATCGCCGGGGCCGTGCAACCAGACGACGAGCGGATAGGCATAGCCGGGCTCGTAGTTCTGCGGAGTAAAAAATTCGATCGCGGTCCGGCGGGACTGCAGCCGATCGATTTTGAACTCGAGGATTTGTTGCGCGGCTTGCGTGGCGGCTCCGGGGAGCGGAGCCGGGAGTACGTCTTGGCGTTTCATAAGCATTTGGCGCCGGGCCGTGGGTCTTCGCGGGGGACTGGAGGGGGAGATTAATGACTCTCGGCAAATGACGCAATTGCAGCTACGCCATTTCCCTTTCGAGCCCCGCGGGAGTTGCAGCGCGTCAATTGCGCCGCTGGGGCTCGAATCGTTGTCCGTCCTCGCAACGGTCGATATTATTAGCAGCCCAGCGAGTTTGAAGCAATCTCGCTAGCGGCAAATAATTTTCCGTTAACCTTCTAAGAGCTTGGTCATAGCAGCGACCAATTCCTTTACGGCGTCCACGCTCTTCTGGAAGTCGGCCTTTTCCTGGTCGTCCAGGTCGAGCTCGACAATCTTCTCGACGCCGCCCGATCCCAAGATGACCGGCACGCCGACGTAGTAACCGCCCACGCCATATTCCTTGTCGCAGTAGGCGGCACACGGAATCAGACGCTTCTTGTCTTTGATGATCGCTTCGACCATCTGCGCGGTCGCGGCGGCCGGAGCGTAGTAGGCGCTGCCGGTTTTGAGCAGACCGACGATTTCGGCGCCACCCTTACGGGCGCGGTCGACGATCGCGTCGAGCTTGTCTTGGCTCAGCAGACGACGAATCGGAATGCCGCCAACCGACGTGCAGGTCGGCATCGGCACCATCGTGTCGCCGTGACCGCCCATCAACAGGGCCGAGACGTCTTCGACGCTGACGCCCAGTTCCATCGCCAGGAAGGTGCGGTAGCGGGCGGTGTCGAGCACGCCGGCTTGCCCCAGCACGCGTTCCGGCGGGAAGCCGGTCGTCTTCATCGCTTGCTGCACCATCGCGTCGAGCGGGTTGCTGACGACGATGATCACGCAGTTGGGGCTGTACTTGGCGACCTGCTCCGAGACCGACGAAACGATCTTGGCGTTGGTGGCCAACAGGTCGTCGCGGCTCATGCCCGGCTTGCGGGGCAGACCGGCGGTGATTACGACGACGTCGCTATCCTTGGTGTCGGCGTAGTCATTGGTGCCGACGACGGTGCTGTCGAAGCCCATGATCGGCGACGATTGCATCAGGTCGAGCGCTTTGCCCTTGGGCATGTCTTCGGTCTTAGGAATATCGAGCAATACGATGTCGCCCAGCTCGGCGGCCGCACACCAGTGAGCGGTCGTCGCTCCCACGTTTCCGGCGCCGATGATAGAGATTTTGGCTCGTCGCATGATCGTCTCTCCGTCTTGTCTCAGTTGGTCATAGATCTTCCTGGCGCCGACGCGCTCAGGATTAACTGGTGAATATCGGGGTCTGACGACAGAAGTCAAGTAGACTCCACTTTCGCCAGAGGCGCCGAAATCGGCTATACTCTCCCGAATCAAGCCAAGCGGCGCTCGCCGCTTTCCACCTTTGTCGCATACCTGCTCGCCGGAGTCGACCACATGATTCGCAATGCTCTCGTTTTCTGCGGAATCTGGATCCTCAGCGCCTTGCCGGCCCTGGCGGCCGCACCCACCAACTGGCCGCAGTTCCGCGGTCCGATGCAAGATGGAGACGCCCAAGGCGCCCAACTGCCGACCGAGTGGAGCGGCGAGAAGAACCTCGTCTGGAAGAAAGAGATGCCCGGCTTTGGGGCCTCCAGCCCCGTGGTCTTCGGCGATCGCCTCTACATTACTTACTACGACGGATACGGCCTCAGCGAAGAAGAGCCGGGCGAAAAGAAAGACCTGCGGCGTCACCTGATGTGCGTCAACAAGGACTCGGGCAAAGTCATCTGGGACCAGGCGAACGACGAAAACGTCGAGAAAGCGGCCGACTACAAAGGCTTTATCGCGCTCCATGGATTTACTTCCAGCACGCCGGTGGTCGACGAGACCGGCATCTATGTTTACTACGGCACCGGCGGCGCCGCTTGCTATTCGCACGAGGGGAAGCTGCAGTGGCAGAAGGTGCTGGGGGACAAGACGCACGCCTTTGGGACCGCCAACTCGCCGGTCCTGTATGAAGATTTGGTCATCAACAACGGTTTCGTCGAATGCGGGGCGATCGTCGCCTTGGACAAGAAGACAGGCCAAGAACGCTGGCGGTTTGACCAAGTTAACCGGGCCTGGAACACGCCCTGCCTAGTGGCGGTCGACGGCAAGCATGAGCTGGTCTTCAGCTCGGAAGGAACCATTCGAGCGCTTGATCCTGAGACCGGCAAAGAGCTTTGGTTCTGCAAGGGGATCGACGACTACATCTGCCCCAGCGTGATCGCCCATGATGGGATCGTCTACGCGATCGGCGCCCGTAAGAGCACCGCCGTCGCCATCAAGGCGGGGGGCAACGGCGACGTTTCGGAGACCCATCGCCTGTGGGAACAAGGGAAAGGCTCGAACGTCTCGTCCCCGGTCTACTATGAGGGAAACTTGTACTGGGCCAGCGAAGGGAAGGGAATCGTCTACTGCGCCGACGCCGAAACGGGCGAAATCAAATACGAAGAACGGCTCGAGCCGCGACCGGGCCGCATCTACGCCTCGCCGATTGTGGCGGACGGCAAGCTCTACTACGTCAGCCGGGATGCGGGCGCGTTCGTGCTGCCGGCCAAGCCCGAGTTCTCGCTCCTTTCCCACAACGAAATCGCGGGCGACGACAGCATTTTCAATGGCAGTCCGGCCGTCTCCGGCGATAAAATGTACTTGCGTAGCGACAAGAATTTGTACTGCATAGCAAAGTAATCAAGCGGGCCGAGCCCCCCCGGCACGGCCCAGTTTACGGGGAAGTGCCGCTGTGGTACTCTTCACCGTTTAAACGTGCATGTTTCGGCATCTTTTAGCGCAATAGGGTTGAATAATGGCATACGAAGTGACGCTCATCACCGGTGATGGTACCGGTCCCGAATTGGCCGAAGCCGCGCGAAAGTGCGTGGACGCGACCGGAGTCGAAATCAACTGGGACGAGCAAGAAGCGGGCGTCGACATCATGGAAAAGGTGGGCACGCCTCTTCCCGAGTCGGTCATGGAAAGCGTTCGTCGCACTCGCTGTGCGCTGAAAGCCCCGATCACCACGCCGGTCGGTACCGGTTTCCGCAGCATCAACGTCCACCTGCGACAAGAGCTGGGGCTGTTCGCGTGCATTCGCCCTTGCAAGTACTACCCGGGCGTTCGCAGCTACTTCAGCGAAGTCGGCGTCGATATCGTCATCGTCCGTGAAAACACGGAAGACCTGTACGCCGGCGTCGAGTTTGAAGCGGGCAAGCCCGAGACTTCCCAGCTGATCGACTTCATCAACAGTCTGCCGTCGGACAAGAAGATCAAGACTAAAGGGGAAGAAACCGGCGTCTCGATCAAACCGATGAGCGTCAGCGGCACGCAGCGAATCGTCCGTTGTGCGTTTGAATATGCCCGCAAGAATGGTCGCAAGAAGGTGACGGCCGTTCACAAGGCGAACATCATGAAGTACTCGGACGGTCTCTACCTGAAGACCGCGACCGAAGTGGCTCAAGAGTTCCCCGACATCGAATTCGAAGAACGAATCGTCGACAATATGTGCATGCAGCTGGTCCAAAAGCCGGAACTGTATGACGTGTTGGTCCTGCCGAACCTGTACGGCGACATCGTCAGCGACCTGGGCGCTGGTTTAGTTGGCGGACTGGGCATGGCGCCGGGCGAAAACCTCGGTCCCGACGGAGCGGTCTTCGAAGCGACCCACGGTTCGGCGCCGAAGTACAAAGGGCTGAACAAGGTCAACCCGACCGCGCTGATCCTTTCCGGCATGCTGATGCTTCGCCACCTGGGCGAAATGGACGCCGCCGATCGTCTGGAGAAAGCGGTCGCCGCCGTGATCCAAGAAGGCAAGGACGTCACGTACGACCTGAAGCCGAACCGCGACGACCCCAGCGCCGTCGGCACCCAGGAAATGGCCGCCGCCATTTGCGCGAAGCTAGGCGGCTAGTCGCGAAAGCGATCAAGGCTCATCATAAAGGGACCGTCTCCAGTGAGACGGTCCTTTTTTTGTTGCAGTAGCTCCTGGGTAGGGTGCGTCTAGACGCACCGTAATTCGGTCGCGCTCCCCAGTCTGAAAACAGAGGCAATCAACTTGCTTACCGCGGAAGAATTCAAGGACTACGCCAGCGGGCGGCGGAAAGGTATTGGGGGGCTGATCATGCGGGGCATGATGTTGGCCGCCTCAAAGCTGTATGGCGTGGGCGTGCGGATGCGCAATCGGCAGTACGATCGCGGCTCGAAGCCGATCGAAGAGGCGGGCGTACCGGTCGTCAGCATCGGCAATATCACGCTGGGCGGGACCGGCAAGACGCCGACCGCCGCCTGGCTGGCCCGGTGGTTTCGTCGCCAGGACGTTCGCGTTACTTTGATCAGCCGCGGTTATGGCGCTGAGCGAGGAGAACTAAACGATGAGGCCCGCGAGCTGGACGATCTGCTGCCGGACGTGCCGCATCTGCAAAACCCCGATCGGGTTGCGGCGGCGAAGGTGGCGGTCGAAGAGCTAGCCGCCCAGGTGTTGCTGTTGGATGACGCGTTTCAGCATCGCCGGATCGCCCGGACCCTGGACGTTGTGTTGATCGACGCGACCGAGCCGTTTGGTTATGGCTATCTTTTTCCGCGGGGGATGCTGCGAGAACCGCTGGAAGGACTGGCGCGGGCCGATGTGTTGGCGCTGACCCGGGCCGACGCGGTCTCGGCCGAAGAACGACAGCGGATTCATAACGAGGCGCGGCAGAATAACAATAATGCGATCTGGATCGAAATGATTCATCGCCCCGCCCATTTGCGGAATGCGGATGGCGAAACGCTTCCGCTGGATCAACTGCAAGGGAAGCGAGTTGCGGCGTTTTGCGGAATCGGCAATCCGGCCGGATTCCGGCACACGATCAGCAGCTGTGGCGCCAATTTGGTCGACCTGAAGCCATTTCCGGATCATCACATCTACAAAAGCGCCGACATCGCGGCGCTTGAGAAGTGGGCCGCCGAGCAGCGGATCGATTACGTCCTATGCACCCATAAAGACCTGGTGAAGGTGGGGGTGAACCAGTTGGGCCAAACCCCGTTGGCGGCGATTGTGATCGAAGCGGACGTGACGGTGGGCTTGCCAGAGCTGGAAGAGCGACTGGCAAAATTAGTCGCCGAGATCCCGCCTGACGCTTTCTGACTAATACGACTCGCCGGTATGCGTGCGGGGCGTTTCCGACGTCAGGTGGAAGATCGAGTTGGTCGAGATTAGCCGCGTCTTGCCGCCGCGGAGTCGGACCAGCGTAATGCCGCAGTTGTCATGATGGACATGGCCGACGTTATCCAGCGGCAGTTCGAGCAGATAGGCGATCATCGAGCGGATCACCACATTGTGGGCCACCACGGCGACATGTTGCTGAGGATGGGCACCGAAGATCCGCATCAGCTCGGGCACGACGCGGTCTTGGACCTGCTTTAGGTTTTCCCCCTCGGGATAGCCATGCTCGGCGGCACTGGTGTGGTGCAGGCGATACGCCTCGGGATCGTTCGCTTCGATCCAGCCCCAGTCTTTTCCTTCCCAGCGGCCAACATCGACTTCTTGGAGCAAGTCCGACGTCTGGATCGTCAGCTCGCGCACGGCGGCGATTTTTTCGGCCGTCTGCATCGCCCGCAGCAGCGGACTGCTGTAGATCGCTGCTAGCGGCGTCCGTGTCAGAAACTTCGCCGTCTCTTCCGCCTGTTGCAGACCGATGTCGACCAGCGGCCCATTGATGCCGTTGCCCTGCAAGACGGGGGGCCGGCTAATGTTGTTGGCGGTCGCTCCGTGACGGATCAGGTACATCCAGGTCGTGATTTTTTCAGGCATCGGCGATCTAGGCGGATAGCGGAAAGAAAAAGAAGTGCTGGCGCCGCTATCTTACTTTTTCGCCGCCAGGTCGAGAACCGCCGACAACCGAGCGATCGCCAAGCGTGGGGGGACGGAAACGTCTTGACGGCAATCGCGGTGTTGAGGTATTTATGCCTCCCGCGAAATGCGCGAGCCTGCGCACTTTGCTGCGCCAAGACGAAGAGAAGCCGGATCTAACGACCCACTTCTAGCATCGGCACGGATGCCGAAGCCGCTTGAGCCAAAACCTGAAAAAGTCAATTTCCTCCACCGATGGCCGACGAAGTCAAGGAAGATATCGCGCCGGAAGCTGAGGCCGCCCCGAAAAAGGGCTGGCTCAGTTCGCGGATGCGCGTCGTGATCGTCGGCCTCCTGCTGTCGTCCGCCTTGGGGGGCGTCGCCTTCGTGCTGATGCCGAAGTCGAGCGTCAGCCCGGTGACGATCTATACGGCCCTCGAAAAGTTGGAAGAGGGAGACTACGCCGCCGCCCGGGGAATCGCCGAATCGTTCGTCGGCAATTACCAACTGCCGGAGCCGGAACAAGCGATTCCGCCCTATGTGTTGGGGGCGATCGCCTATCACGATTCGGATCAATTCTGGAGCGAGCAAGACAAGCAGCGGATCTTCATGATCGCCGCTCGCTATCTGCGCCAGTCGGCCGATCTCGGCTATCCCGAAGGGTACGCAACCGAAGGCAACTACATGCTCGGCCGCAGCCTGGTCTTGAGCAAGCAATACGGCAAAAGCATTCCGGTCTTGCTCAAAACGTACGAAGCGGCGCCCCAATATCGTCGCGAGATCGAAGACATGCTGGCCAGCGCCTACCTGGCCGACGCCGCTTCTAGCGACAAGCAACTGACCGACGCATTGACCTGGGCCGACAAGTACCTGGAAGTCAAGCTGCTGACGCCGCAACAGCGCGACTCGGCGATGTTGCGGCGGGCCAAGATCTTGCTCCGTCTGGGACGCCTGGATGATGCGGTCGCCGCGGTCGACGAAATTGCCAAGACCTCACCGGTCTACGTCGATTCGTTGATTGTTCGCGGCGAAGTCGAACTGGCCCGGGCCAAACAACAAAGTCCCAAACGCGAAGAAGAGCTGAATACGGCGATCGACTTGCTGCGGCAAGCGGCCGACAATCAGTTGGTCGGCACCGATTCGACCCGGGCTTCTTCGTATCTGCTGGCGGTCGCTCTCGATGAAGCAGGCGAAAAGCCGGCCGCCCTGAGTCAGGCGACCCGCACTCGCAAGATCTACTTCCGTACGCCGGAAGGAATCGCCGCCGGCGTGTTGGAAGGGCGTTTGTTGCGAGAAGTAGAGCGCTATGACGAAGCGGTCGACGTTTATCGCCGGACCCTGCAAGACGCGGCGCTGGAGCCGGAATTCCGCAACCCATACCTCACAATCGAACAGCTCCGCATCAAGGTGACCGCGGCGATCGAGCAGTTCCTCGATAAGAAGCAGTTCCAGAATGCGGTGGAAGTCGCACAAGCCTTGACGCCCCTCTTTCCTCTTGACCAAGCGCAGCAGACCGAGGGAGACATCCTGGTCCGCTGGGGCGACGCCATCATGAAAGAGGCCCAGGTTGCGAAACTGGCCGAGGCGGAAGCGCTCCGCAAGGAAGCCCGCGAACGCTTCCGTAGCGCCGGTCGCGTCTATGAGAAGCTGGCCGCCGAGCGTTTCTCGTCGCGGAGCTATACCGAAGAGCTGTGGAAGAGTGCGACCGCTTACTTCGACGGGCAAGACTTCACCAAGTCGATCGAAATGCTCGACATGTACAGCCATTACGAAGATCGCTCGCGTCAGCCGCGGTCATTGGTGGCGAAGGCCCGGGCGTTGATCGCCTTGGACCGCGCCGACGAAGCGCTCGATCTGCTGCACGAATGTTTGGACTTTTATCCCCGCGATCCGGTTACCTACGACGCTCGCTTGCTGGCGTCGGAAGCCTACCTGGAAGTGGGCGACCTGACGCTGGCCGAAGAGATGCTGCAAGCCAATTTGAACGACGGCCGGCTCGAGCCGCAGTCGACCGAATGGCGAAATTCGCTGTTCGCCTTGGGCCGCGTGTTGCACTTGGAAGGGGAAATGTTCGAGGCGCAGGCTCGCGTCGCTGGGATTCTGGAAGATCCGGAAGCGGTGCCGCGAGAAGCGTTTGAGCTGCTCGAAAAGAGCAACAGCTCGTATCTGCTGGCGATCAAGAACCTGAAGATGGCGGTTCGCCGTTATCCGAATGATCCGCAGTCGGTAATGGCCCGCTACCTGGCGGCCGAGTGTCATCGTCGCTCGTCGATGCTGCCGCGCAAGCGATTCCGCCTGGTCGATATCGAGACGCAGCGGGTCCGCTTCGACAAAGAAGTGAAAGACAACCTGGAAGCGGCTTTGGAGATCTATGCGTCGCTGGTCGACGAGTTGACCGAAGAGTTTGAGACCCGCGGCGAATTGCACCCGGTGCATGCCGACATCTTGCGCAACAGCTATTACGCCCAAGGGGCCGCCTACTATGATCTGCAGCAGTTTCCGCAAGCGATTGAAGCGTATTCGACCGCCTCGAACCGCTATCAGAACGATCCGATCGCCTTAGAAGCGTTTTCGCAAATCGCCAGTTGCTATCGCTTGATGGGGCAACCGATCGAAGCGAAGGGAACGCTGGAACAGGCGAAGATCGTGTTGGATCGTTTGCCCGCAGACGCCGACTACTCCGAGACCTCACACAGCTCGGCCGACGATTGGCGGAACTTCATCGATTGGCTTATTTCCACCCTTTAAGAGAAACGTCGTCGCTATGCACGCTTACGCCGAAACGGACGAACTCGCACAACTGATCGGGCAAAAGCACGATCTGCTGTCGAAGTTGCATCTGTTGTCGCGACGCCAATTGCAGTTGTCGGGACACAGCGACCACATCACCGACCTGATGCGAGTCGTCGCGGCCAAGCAGACGTTGATCGAGAACCTATTGGACGTCGATCGGAAGCTGGATCCGCATCGCCAATGCGATCCCGAGCGGCGTCAGTGGCGTTCGCCGATGGATCGTCATCGCTGCAGCGAAGCGACCCGCGATTGCCAGGCAATGCTGGAAGACTTGAAGCAGATGGAAAACGAAGCGGAAGAGCGCGTTCGCGCTAATCGAGACGAGATTTCCCGAAGTTTGCAAACAAACCAGGGATCCAACGTGGCGCTTGACGGCTATACGTCGGCGTCGGGGACGACACATCGCATTGACTTTACGGCAGGTTAACCATGGCAATGCCCGCACAACGAAATCGACTGCAGGACACGGCGACGGCGGATCAAGTGATTTCCGATGCGTTTGCGTCGGATGGCGCGATTGACGTCGATCGCTTGCTATCGGCCTGGGATACCGCGACGACTCGCTTACAGGAAACGCACGAAGCGCTCCGCCGCGAAGTCGCCCGCCTGTCGGACGAACTGGAAATTAAGAATCGCGAACTGGCCCGCAAGAATCGTCTGGCTGATTTGGGGCAGATGGCTTCGCACGTCGCCCATGAGGTTCGCAACAGCCTGATGCCGCTCACCATGTACGTCAGCATGCTGAAGCGTCAGTCCGATTTCGGACCCAACAGCGCCAAGATTGGTCAGAAAATCGAGAACGGCCTGACCGCCCTCGATTCGACCGTCAACGACCTGCTGCATTTCACCTCGGATCGTCAGCCGCAATGGAGCGGCTTTCCGCTGGCGTCGCTGCTGGACGAAGTTTGCGACACGCTGGCGCCGCAATGCGAAGCGCAGCGTGTGAAAGTGGCGATCGACGTCGATTCGCAGCTTACCGTACGTGCTGATCGTGGAATGGTTCGCCGCGCCGTGTTGAATCTCGCTTTGAATGCCCTCGACGTCATGAACGAAGGGGGCCGCTTGCTGCTGACCGCCTGCGTCGGCCGCTCAGGCGTCGAGATCGAATGTGCCGACTCGGGACCGGGCTTCCGACCGGAAGTCGCCTTGCGGGCCTTCGATCCCTTCTTCACCACCAAAAACACGGGCACCGGACTTGGCCTGGCGATCGTCCAGCGAGTGGCGGAAGCCCACGGCGGTCAAGCGATCGCCATGAATTGTCCAGAAGGAGGCGCGGCGGTGACGCTGGTGCTTCCGCAACCTCGAATGGAGGCCGCCGCATGAGTATCGTAGAAGCTCCTACCGCAACCGGAAACGTGCTGGTTGTTGATGACAACGCTCGCGCTCGACAATCGATTGTCGACGTGCTGGAGATGTTGGGACATCGCGGCTCGGCTTGTTCCGGCGGACACGAGGCGCTGCAGCGTATGGACGCCGGCGAGTTTGACGCCGTCGTGACCGACCTGCAAATGCCCGGCATGGACGGCTTAGAACTGGTCCAACAGATCCGTCGCCGCGACGCCCACATTCCAATCGTGATGGTCACCGCCCATGGCAGCGTTTCGACCGCCGTCGAGGCGATGCGATTTGGCGCCGCCGACTATTTGGAAAAGCCGCTCAACGCCGATCGCCTGGAAGCGGTCATTAACCGCGTGCTGGAAAACGCCGCCAGCGGCGATCGCGCCACAGTTACGGCCCCAGACGATGACAGCGAAGTGGCGATGATCGGTGACAGCCGCGCGATGGAAATCGTGCGTCAGCGGATCGCCCAAGTCGCGCCGACCGACGAAACGGTGTTGATCATCGGCGAAAGCGGCGTCGGCAAAGAGCTGGTCGCCCGCACGATTCACCAGTGGAGCCGCCGCGCCGGTCGGGCCTTGATCAGCCTGAACTGCCCGGTCCTGTCGGCTCACTTGATGGAAAGCGAACTGTTTGGCCATACCCGCGGCGCCTTTACCAGCGCCGATTCTTCCCGCGTCGGACGGTTTGAGCTGGCCGAACAGGGGACCATCCTGCTCGACGAAATCAGCGAGATCGACTTGTCGCTGCAGGCCAAGCTGCTGCGAGTGCTGCAGGAACGTTGCTACGAACGGGTCGGCTCGAGTGAAACGGTGGACGCCGACGTTCGCGTGCTGGCCACCACCAACCGCGACTTGCCAGGCGAGGTTTCGGCCGGGCGTTTTCGCCGCGACTTGTACTATCGCCTAGCGGTGGTGCCGATCGAACTGCCGCCGCTCCGCCAGCGCCGCGACGACATCCCGTTGTTGGTCAACCACTTTTTGCAGCAGACCGCGGTTCGTTTGGAACGGCCGATGTGCGACGTTCAGCCGGCGGCGCTCGACTTGCTCGTGCGTCACGATTGGCCGGGCAACGTGCGGGAGCTCGAAAACATCGTGACCCGGTCCTGCGTTTTGGCGACCGATGGTCAGGTTACCGCCAACGCGCTCTCCGCCTGGTTGCATGGCGAAGCGAGCGAAGAAGCCAGCGACTCTGTCGAAGCGCCGGTGGGCGTCAAGCTAGATGAGATGGAACGTCGGTTGATTTCGGCGACGCTCGAACATTATGACGGCCATCGCGAGAAGACGGCGGCGGCGCTGGGGATCAGTCCTCGCACATTGTCGAATAAACTTCGCAGTTACGGCCTGGCGCCGCGGGCGAAAACCTTCGCTCGGGCGATCTGAGGAAACTGGATCATGCGTAAATCGATCGGCAAAATTTTCCGAATGCAAGCAGCACGATTTGCTGCGGCGCCGCTTCGCTGCGGCTCGCACGTCGCGCGACGTCGTATTCAAATTGCCGAGCTTACCGTGATCAACGTAGGGTACGCCTTTTGCATGAAGTCCCTTCGCCTGGAAGGAGCCGAGCAATGAGCGGTTCGATTTTTAACGCCAGTACGATTCCGGTGCTCGAGCAAGTATTGAACTTCTCGCAGTCCCGACACAATCTGCTAGCGGGAAATATCGCGAACCTCGACACGCCTGGATACAAGGTGCGCGACCTGAACCTGAATCAGTTTCAGTCGAAGTTGCGTGAGGCGATCGAGGAGAAGAACAAACCGAACGAGCCGCTCTCTCCTGGTCTGATCGCGACCCGCGATTCGGATCCCATGCGAAGCGTGAAAGAGTCGATCCCCGGCATTTTGTTTCACGACGAAAGCAACGTCGGCATCGAACAGCAAGTCATGGAAATGACCAAGAACCAAATCATGCACAACATGGCGATTTCGTTGATGGAACAGCAGATGCGGTTGTTACAGACGGCAATTAGCGAACGCGTATAACCAGGAGAGTAAACATGAACGGCGCTCTCGATATTAGTTCCAGTGCGATGGTGGCGCAGCGAGTCCGCTTGAACGCGGTGACCAGCAACATTGCGAACATGTCGTCGCTTCGCGATGAGAACGGCGATATCGCTCCTTACCAGGCTCGACACGTGATCTTTGAAACCGACAGCTCGATCCACGCTCCCGGCGGCGCCTCCGGCGTGCGAGTTTCGTCGATCGAAGAAGATCAGGTCGAACCGCTGTACCGCTATCAGCCGACGCATCCGTTGGCGATTACCGAAGGCAAATACAAAGGCTACGTGGCCTACCCCCGGGTCAACATGGTCGAACAGATGGTCGATGCCCTCGAAGCTTCCCGCGCTTATGAGGCGAACATCGGCGTCGTCGAGATCTCGAAGAATCTCGCCGCCCAATCGCTCCGGATTTTGGCTTAGGGGAAGCCAGGGAGTTAACGACCCATGAAACCGATTCACAACGTTCAGCCGCAGACGATCCTGCCGAGTCAGTTGACCCGGCCGGCCGGAACGGCGCAGTCGCACGAATCGTTCGCCAACCTGTTTTTGGAAGGCTTTTCGCGCGTCAACGAAATGCAGCAACATGCGGACCGTGCAGTCGAGCAGTTGCAGACCGGCGGCGACGTCAATCCGTCGGAAGTGTTGATCGCCGTCCAGAAAGCGGACGTCGAATTCAAGCTGATGATGCAGGTGCGCAACAAGATGTTGCAAGCCTACCAAGAGATCAAAGACATTCGAATTTAGCGCCCAGACGAACTCCCACTAGTAGCATTGAGGTCCACGGATGGACTTTTTGAACAAAGCGTTTGAGCAGATCAAGGACCTGTTCTTCTCGATGACGCCGGGCTCCCGGATTATCGCAGGTCTGCTGATCGTGGTAATCGTGGCGAGCTTTGCGTTCCTGTTCCAGGGAAGCGTGTTCGAGCACGATACGGCGCTATTGTCGGGCGCTCCGATCGATCCCGCCGATCAAAAAGCGGTGCTGGCCGCGTTCGCCGCCGAAGGGCTGGACGACTACAAGGTTGAAGGGAGCCAGATCTTCATTCCCCGCGGCAAGCGCGCCGAATACGTCGCCTCGATCGTCAAGCACAACGCGATCCCGCCCGAGTTTCATCAAAGCATGGAAGACGCGGTCGAGGCCGCCAACCCGTTCGAGTCGGAACAGCATCGGTCGGATCGCCAGAAAGTGGCGAAGGAAAAAGACCTGGCCCTGGTGCTGCGGAAGATGCGGGGGATCGAGTTCGCCTCGGTTCACTACGATGTCGAAGATAAGGGGGGGTTCCCTCGCCGCAAGGTTTACACCGCGTCAGTGGTGGTGCGTCCTCTGGGTAGCGAGCAGATCGACCAGTCGCTGGTTCGCAGCATTCGCAACTACGTCTCCTACTCGATCGCGGGGCTCTCGCCGGAACATGTGTCGGTTACCGATCTGAACTCGCGCCGCACCTTCTCGGGCGATATCGAAAACCCGGCCGAAGACGCCTACGCCGCTCGCAAGCAGTTCTTCGAGTCGGCCTGGCAAGACAAGATCGCCGCCGCCCTCAATTACATCGACGGCGTCAACGTAACGGTTAACGTTGAACTTGATCGCAAGATGAATCAAAGGGAAGAACGCCTAGAGCATGGGGCTCGCCCAATCGCCTTGCTGACGTCGGCCGAAAAGCGGACCGAAATGAACAAGGTGCCGCGCGAAGGAGGACGTCCTGGTCTGGCCGCGCAAGCGCCCAACCAGCAAGCCGAACTGACGACCGCCCCGGCCCGCGAATCGTCGATGGAAGAAAGCCGCGAAGAGACCGCTTCGGTCACCGATAAGACGCTGATGCTGAGCGAAACCGCGTCGTTGACGCCGCAGCAAGTCCGCGTCGTGGTGACCGTTCCGCAAGACTACTACGAGAACATCTGGCACAAGCAAAACCCGCCTGCCGCAGGCGCCCCGCCTAATAAGCCGGATGCCGGCGTGGTCAAGAAGATTGAAGAAGACGTCAAGAAGTCGATCGAGTCGCAGGTGGTGACCCTGTTGCCGCCGCAACCGCCGGGAGACGATCCTTATCCGCAAGTCCACGTCACCTCGGTGACGCGAACCGACGTCGCCACGATGCCCGAACCGGCGCTGGCCGATACGGCGCTCGTATGGCTTGGCGCCAATTGGCAAACGGTGGCGATGATCGGCGTTGGCCTGTTCGCTTTGTTGATGCTTCGCAGCATGGTCAACAGCCAGCCGGACGAACCGGCGATGGACCAGGGCATTCGCTTGTCGGCGCCGCCGCAGATGGAGGAAGACGAAGAGGAGACCGACATTTCCGGCATGCTGAAAAAGCGGTTCACCAAGAACAGCCCGAACTTGAAAGACGAGCTGATTGAGATGGTCCGGGAAGATCCGGACACCGCCGCGGGGATTTTGAAAAACTGGATTAACGCGGCTAGCTAAGAGGGGGAAACGCCATGACGACCAAACTTGATCAACAGATGATTCGGAAGGCGGCGATCGTCGTCGCCGAACTCGACCCAGACGCCGCCGACGTATTGCTCGACGGATTTCCGGACGAGATTGCGCAACAGGTGCGGTACGAGTCGATGTTTGTCGACGAGATTCCGGCCGAAGAAAAAGCGGAAGTGCTGGCCGAGTTCATGCAGCGGCGCACTGGTTCGGCGCCCGCCCCCGAACCTGCCTCCGGCGACGAGTTGGTCCTGAGCTCGCCTCCGCATCCGGGATCGCCGCGCCTTCGCAAACCAGCTGTTGAGCCGCAGCCGGCCGCTCCGGTACCGCCGCCATTTCACTTTTTGAACGACGCGCCCCCCGAGATGCTGGCCCCGTTTTTTGAACAAGAGAGCCCCCAGATCATCGCAGTCGTTTTGTCGCATCTGGAGCCGACCCGGGCCTCCGCCATTTTGCGAGAGCTGCCGGTCGACTTGCAAGCGACCGTCATTCAGCGGCTGGTCGACCTGGGACATACCGATCCAGAAACGCTCCGCGCGATTGAATCACGGTTGCAGACGATCGTCCAGGATCAACTGCAGGCGATGTCGAGCCGCCGGATCGGTTTGTCGGCCGCCAAGGCGATCTTGGCCGCTTCCGACTCCGCCAACAGCGCCGAAGTCTTGAAAGCGCTAAAGTCGCGCAGCGCTTCGATGGCCAAACGTTTGGGTGTCGACATTCAGCCAGAACCGGCGCCTATCGAGCCGCCGGCGCCGAGTCTTGATCAGGTTTACGTCCCGGCTCAGCCGCAGCCCGCGAGCATGGAACTGGGCGCCAAGCCGGCGCCTGCCGAAGCGCAAGCCCCGCCAGAGCCATGCGTGCCGCTGGCCGAGTTCGTCAAGTTTGATGACGCGCTGCTGGGCCAAGTGTTGGCCGATACCGAACCGCAAACGGTGCTCTTGGCTTTGGCTGGCGCATCCAACGCCGTCACGCAGCGGTTTTATCGCGGACTGGCGAAGCGGGAAATCAACGACCTGCAGCGAAGGATTCGCGATTTGCAACCGGTATTGGTCCGTGACATTGATGCGGCGCAGAAGAAGTTGGGCGTCACCGCGGCCCGCGTGATTGCGCAAGGTCAGCAGGGCGGTTCTCGTTTGTCGGCATCGGCGTAGGAAGGTCACACCATGAGCGTCATCAAAGCGGAACAGCTACAGGGTGAAGACCGCGATTTCTCGGCGGTCGCCTTCAATTTCGAAGACGTCACCGATCGTGCGCAAGGCGAGCTGGCCAAGATCAAACAGTACGCCGCCAAGCTGATTCAAGAGGCCCAAAAGGAGGCGGCCGCCATTCGCCAACAGGCGGCCACGGCTGGTCAGGCCGACGCCATGAAGAAGGCGCAGCAAACGCTCAAGACGCAGGTCGATCAGCAAGCGGCGACCGTCATCCCGGCGCTGCAGCAGATCGTCAAAGAGCTGACCGAAGCGAAACAAACGTTCCTGAAGGAATGGGAAAACGCGGCGCTACATGTCGCCTGTTCGATCGCCGAGAAGATCATCCGCAAAGAACTCTCCGAACGCCCCGAGATTGGGATCGAGATGATTCGCGAAACGATCAAGCTGGCGAGTGGTTGCGGCGAGATTACCGTCCATATGAACCCGTCCGATATTGATGCGATGGATCAAGGCGCCAGTAACTCGGCGAATGTGCTGCGGAAGCTGTCGCCTTCGCAGGTGACGCCTGACGCGAGTCTGTCGCGCGGCGGTTGTCGCGTCGAAACGCAATTTGGCGAGATCGACGGCCAGATCGAAACGCAGCTGCAGCGTATTGAGGAGCAATTGAAGTAATGTTGCACCCGATTTGCGGACAACTCGAGCACCTGATGTCGCACGATCTCGTCGGCGGCGTCGTCGAAACGATCGGCACCACCGTCGCCGTGGGCGGATTTCCGGCCCCAGTTGGCAGCGTCGTTGAGATCCAGCGTCAGTCAGGCAAACCGCTGGCCGGCGAAGTGGTCGGTTTTCGCGGCGAGTTGACCCTTGTCTTTCCGTTGGAACCGCTCAATGGCGTCCGTCAGGGAAGCGCTGTGCGGCTGAAGCGAACGGTCCGTTCGGTTCCGGTTGGCGATACGCTGCTGGGACGGATCGTCGACGCGCATGGCAACTGCATCGACGGACTGCCGCAACCCGCTTCGGCGGCAAAGTCGCCGCTCGATCAAGATCCGCCTACTTCAACCAGCCGCCCTCGGATTCAGGAGGCGTTTTCGACCGGCGTGCGGGCCATCGACGGCATGCTGACCTGCGGCGACGGCCAACGTATCGGCATCTTCGCTGGTTCGGGCGTCGGCAAGAGCGTGACGCTGGGCATGATGGCTAAATACGCCTCGTCGGACGTCAACGTCATCGCGCTGATCGGCGAACGTGGCCGCGAAGTGAACGACTTTATTGAACGCGATCTGGGCCCGGAAGGGATGGCCCGCAGCGTCGTCATTGTGGCGACCAGCGATCAGCCGGCGATCATGCGGGTGCAAGCGGCGATGGCGGCGACCAGCATTGCCGAGTACTTCCGCGAGTCGGGGCGCCGCGTGTTGTTTTTAATGGACTCGGTTACCCGGTTTGCGATGGCGCAGCGCGAAATCGGCCTGGCTGCCGGCGAACCTCCGACGACCAAAGGGTATACGCCGTCGGTCTTCGCGATGCTGCCGAAGCTGGTCGAACGGACCGGCCGCAGCGCCAAGGGAAGCATTACGGCGTTTTATACGGTGCTGGTCGAGGGTGACGACACCAACGAGCCAGTCAGCGATACGGTTCGGGGGCTGCTGGACGGGCACGTGATCTTGTCGCGCGCGATCGCCGCCAAGGGGCATTACCCGGCGATCGACATCCTAGGCAGCATCAGTCGCTTGATGAACGATCTGGTGACGCCGGAAATTCGGGCGGCCGCCCAGGCGATTCGCGAACTGATGTCGGTCTATCGCGAGAACGAAGACTTGATCACGATCGGCGCTTATCGACAAGGGACGAACGCGCAGATCGATCAGGCGATCCGGATGCGGACCGAAATTGACGCCTTCCTACAGCAGGCGATTGAAGAAAAGTCGTCGGTGCAGGAAGCGCAGCAGCAGTTGGTGCAACTGGTCGCCAAGTGTGGAACTCGACCTACGCCCAACCCGGCGGCGCTGGCGAAGGTAAAACGTCAAGCCCAACAGGCTGGCGCCTAAACGAGAAAGGACGAAGGTAACCGATGGCCGACTTTCGCTTTCGCCTAGCGACCTACCTGAAACTGAAGATCGCTGCGCGCGATCAGCGCCAAGCCGAACTGATGGAAGTGCTATCGATCCAGGATCAGCTCACTCAGGAGATGCAGGAGACCGAGGAGCAGCTGAAGCAGACGGTGCTGGAAGCTCGCGACGGGTGCTCGATCGGCCGCATGAACGTCGACAACCTGATTGTCGCTCAGCGAGAAATGAATCACCTGCGGGCCGTGATCGGCCACAAGCGAGGTCTGCAGAAGAAATTGGCGCCCCATATCGAACAACGTCGCAACGCCCTGCTGGAAGCGGAGAAGGAAGTCCGTTCGCTAGAGAAACTGCGTGAGCGGCAGGAGAAACGCTTTCATGCCGAGCAAGAGCGACGCGAGAGCATCCAGATGGACGAAATCGCATTGATCGCCTTTGCGCGGAAAGGACGGTAATCGATGGCTGCAATACGACTGGCCGCCGCGGCGTTCGGCTACCTCTGCGTTGCAACGGTATTGGCCGCTGGGATCGGCGCGGCGATTTTGATCGCGACGAATCGGGTCGACACGAACAAGGCGTACTCGATTTTGGCGATCGTCTACGGCATCGACGAAGACAAGATTCGCGAACAGTTGGACGAAGAATCGCAGCCTGAGAAAGACAACGAAGAGCCCGACATGCAGGCGGTGATCGACGCCCGGGCTCGACGGCACTTGGCGCTCGATTTTCGCATTCAGGCGATCGACACCGGAATTGAAAACATTCGCGGCATGCAAGCGAACCTGGCCGAAGAACGTCGCCGCTACGACCAATTGAAAACGTCGTTTGACGAGCGGTTGCGCAAGCTGGAAGAAGGGGTTCGCGACGACGCGATTGTCGAACTGCAGCGGACGATGGAAGCGATCGACGCCCGACAAGCGAAAGAGCAAATGATGATCATGCTCGAACGGGACGACAAGTCGATGCAGGACGTGGTGACGATCCTCAAGGGGATGCCGAACGACAAACGCAAGAAGATCATCGCCGAGTTCCGCTCGGAAGAAGAGAAGCAAAAGTTGGCGGACATCCTGAATCAGATTCGTCTGGGCGTACCCGAGGCGACGCTGATCAAAGATGCGCGGGATCAACTCGACCAGTTTCAGCCAGAAGAATCGTAGGGTAGGGGAGTAGGGCCATGGAAACGCGAGACTCTCAGGGCGTGCAGTCGGCGACGTTATCGTTGCCGCCCCGTACGATCGGCGTTGCTGGCGCTGCGCCGGCCGATGCGCTGGCGTTTATCACGTTGATTCAACAGAACTCGGCCCTGACGCCGAAATCGCCTGGCGCCGAGGCGGGCTCTGTCGACAGTCGCCCCATCGACGATCAGCCGGCGACGGAAGATCGGCAGCCGACCTCCGACGACGACCCCAAGGCCGAGGCGAGCCCCACTACAAACGACGACGCCAAAACGGTCTATGAAGCGGACGAGATTCCGGAAGAGCTGCTGGAGCCGGCCGTTGAAGAGGCTTCTGGCGACGCCGCGACGGATGACGACCGAGGAGACGAAGAAGTAATCGTCGTCGAGACGAAAGTAGCGACGCCGATCGAAGAAGCGCCGGTTGAAGCGGAAGCGGAAGAGGAAGCGGTCGTCGAGTCCGACGAAGTTGAGCCGGCCGCCGACCCGTCGCTGGTGCGAGCGGAAGGTGACGCTGCCGACGATCGCGCGACCGCCGCCGAACTACAAGGCGAACAGGACGAAGCGATTGACCGGTTTGACGCCCAATTGACCGAGAGCGTCGCCGAAGAGAACTCGGCCGCCGCTGACTCGGAAACGATCGTCGAAACGGAGGCGAGCGGCGATGATCAATCGCAAGCGAGAGCGGATGTCGAGACTGCGGCGCCTGAAGACGAAATCCAACTGGTTGCCGAAGAAGTCGCATTGGAGCAAGGCCGCGCCGACGAGCCTGCCGCGGCCGACGAGGCCGAGCGAATTCGGGAAGCGCAAGAAGCGGCTGCCGCAGCGCTCGAACAAGAGCCGGGTGGCGATGGCCCGAGCGACGCCGAGCAGTTCGCCTCTGATCGTCGTGAGGCGAGCGAGAAAGTCCGTGAATCGAGTCGAGCCCGGCAGGAAGCGGATCCCGACGCAGCGGTCGATCCGGTCGCCGAGGTGGAGCAGGTGCAACCAACGCCGCCGGCGACTTCGTCCAATACGACGCCGGACACGCATACGGCAGTCGCCGCGATGGAATCAGGCGTAGCGCCACAGCCTGGCGGAACCGCCACGCAACCGGCCGCGGCTACGAACTCGGCGACGACCGGCGATTCGTCCAGCGTCAGTGAACCGAATTTGGGTTCGGCGATCCAGCGTGGTCTGCAACGCGGTCTGTTGCAAAAAGCGAAGGGTAACGGCGACGCTCCCAAGATTGATTCGGCCAAGCAGATTCAATTGATTCAGCGGGTTTCTCAAGCGGTGCGCACCGCGCAGACGCAAGGAGGACCGATCAAGTTGCGATTGAGCCCGCCGGAGTTGGGCTCGTTGCGGGTCGAATTGGAAGTGGAAGAAGGGGGCATGAAGGCAAAGCTCGAGGCGGAGAACGAAGCGGTGCGAAAAGTGCTGCTCGATAATCTGCCGCAACTGCGAGATCGCCTGGCCGAATTGAACCTGCGGGTCGACTCGTTTGACGTATCGGTCGGACAAGACGGCAATCCGCAAGACGCCGGCGGCGCCCAGGCCGAGCAAGAGCGGAGTTCCTCCGATCAACAACAGTCTAGCGGTCAGCGCAACTCAACAAGCGGCGAAACCTCCAGCGAGGAAACGACTTCGACGCCGATCGTCAGCGCCGATGGACAACTGAATGTGATGGTCTAAACGACCAAGACAATTCGAGAATCGCCTGCGTCGTGGGACGCTGCGCGGAGCCTTTGGAGACGCGGTTGCGCAGGGCGAAATTGAGACATTTATTTGGAGCGTTCTATGTCAAGTGTTAACAGTTCTACGTCGACAACTAGTAGTGGATCTGAGGGCGCGTCGGGTGGCGGTCTGCAAGATCTCGATATGGATCAGTTCCTGAAATTGATGATCGCTGAGTTGCAAAACCAGGATCCTTTGGAACCGATGAAGAACTCCGAGATGTTGGAGCAGATCGGACAGATTCGGAACATCACCGCGACCGAGCAACTGTCGACCACGCTGACCAACGTCCTGGACGGCCAAAACATTTTGTCAGCCACAACCTTGATCGGCGGTCAGGTTCAGGCGCTGACCGATGAAGGGGATGTGGTCTTCGGCGTGGTAACCGGCGCCCAGATCACCCCCAACGACGATGGAGTGCGAGAGGTCTTCCTGAAGGTGGCGACCGATGACGGCATCGCGACCGTGCGACTGGACGACCTGTTTACGGTGCTTCCGGCGCAGGCCTACACGGGCGATGGCACGACCGACGAGACCGATGAGACGGACGGAGCGAACGCTGGCGGCGGATCGGACGAAACCGACGACAGCACCGACGACTCCAGCGATGACGCTGCCGACGATTCGACCGCCGCGGCGTAGTCGCTTGAGCGAGACGACGATACTACCTGGCGAACGACCGACGCGATCGCCGCAAGCACCATTCCCGAGATTTCCTTTACGGAGAAGATGAAACATGGGTCTAGCATCGGCCATGACGACTGCGTTGACCGGCATGACGGCCGCCGAAACGCAGATTGACGTGCTGGGCAACAACTTGGCGAACTCGCAGACGGTTGGTTTTAAAGCTTCCGACGCGTTGTTCGCCAACCAGTTCTTGCAAACGCGCGGTCTCGGGTCGAAGCCGACCGACACCGATGGCGGTACGAATCCCCGTCAGGTTGGTCTCGGCGTGATGGTGGCTGAAATTACCCCCAACTTCACCCAGGGAACGATCGAGGTTAGCTCGAACCCGTCCGACCTGGCGATTCAGGGGGATGGCTTCTTCATTGTCCAGGGAAACAACGGCGAACGTCTCTACACCCGCAACGGCATCTTTAAGACCAACTCCAACAACGAACTGGTCACGATCACCGGCGAACGGGTGCTTGGTTTCGGCATCGACGAGAACTTCAACATCCAGGAAACGCAACTGGTTCCGCTGACGATTCCGCTCGGCGCCGCGGCGGTCGCCAAAGCGACCGAGAACGTTTACCTAGAAGGTACGCTCCCGGCGACTGGCGATATAGGCACGGTCGCGCAGGTGATCCAAAGTGCGATTCTAGGCAACGGCGCCATCGATCGGCCCGACGTTTCCACGTCGCTGGTGACCGTCGCCGAGACCCCGGATGAGAGCTCGTCGACGACGCAAAGCGTCTCGACGCCCGGCATCGGAGCGTTGGTGCAAGGACAGACCGAAGCAACCGGCGGCTCGGTGCCGGACGGTACGTTTGACTACCGATTTACGTTCTCCAACGCGGGTCTCACCAACGAAACGCAGGCTTCGGCCAACGTGAACGTCAACGTGGCCGACTTGGGTGACGCGATCGCAAATAACAACACGGTCACGTTCGCCAACCCGCCGCAGAGTTCCAGTCACTCGCAAGTGAACATGTACCGCAGTAACGACGGCGGCGCCACCTACTTCCTGGTCAGCTCGTTTGCGATGGGCGCCGCGGTTGAAGATACCGCCGCAGCGCCAACCGCGACGCAGTTGCCGGCCGCCAACATTGGCGGTACCGGCGCCAACGGCACGTTGACCGGCGGCGACGTGTACGAATATCGATTCTCGTTCCTGGACGCGGACGGAAACGAAACAGTTGCGTCGGATCCTTTGCAGATCACTGTCGACGGTTCGCCTGGCGATGGCAACGGCTACTCGGTCGTGCTCGATGCCATTCCGACCAGCGCCGACTACGACGAAGTGCGCATCTACCGGACCGCCCCCGGCGGCAGCGACTTTTTCGAGCTGAATACGATCACGATGGCGGCGGCCGCCGGCCCCTACATCGATGACGGTTCGACGCCGCTGACGGCCAACGCCCTGGACGAAGCGACGCTCAACGGCAACTACTCGTACTTGGTCACCTTCGGTCGTACCGGTCAGGAAGAAAGTCGTCCGTCGCTGGTTCTCGGTCCCGAAAACGTGATCAATGGTCGCATTTCGTTGTCCAACTTGCCGATGCCCAGCGGCGGCACACCGCCTTACGACACGGTCAACGTTTACCGGAACCTGTCGACCGACTCCGCGTCCTATTACCTGGTTACGGAACTAGCTGCCGGCGAAGACTTTGTTGACAATCGATCGGACGCCGAAATCTCGGATTTGACCAACACGGCCAATCGCGTGGTCGATCTCGACGGTCCAAAAATCGACTCCAATACGTTTTTGGTCGACGTCGTCAAACGGGACGGCCTGAACTTCGAGCAGATGTTTACCGAAGGGGATTTGACCTTCACCGGCTCGAAGGGTGACCGAACGCTCGACGAAAAGACGTTTACCGTTACCAGCACGACGATCGTGCAAGACCTGCTTGAGTTCATGCAGGCCTCGCTCGGCATTCAGCCGTCGGTCAACGGCAACTCGAACCCGATTCCTGGTTCCGAGAACACCATCGCCAATGAGACCGGAGCCTTGTCGCAGGGCATTAGCATCACCAGCGATGGTCGGATTCGCGTCGTCTCCAACAATGGCGTCGACAACGGCGTCGATATTGGTCTCTCGTCGTTTCAGCTGGACACCGGCAGCGGCGTGATCCAGAACCCGAACCTCAACTTCGGCGTGATTCAGGAGGCTGTGGGCGAAAGCGCCGTCGCCGACGTGATCGTGTACGACTCGTTGGGCGTGCCGATGAACGTTCGCGTGACGACCGTGCTGGAAGCCCGCAACGGCACCAATACCATTTATCGCTGGTTCGCCGATTCGCCCGCCAATGACGCCGACACGATCGGCGACGAGACGGAAGAGGCTCGGATTTCCGTCGGCACGGGCTTGATCTACTTCGACGGCGACGGCAACTTCATCGGTTCGGACAACAACACGGTGACGATCAATCGCCGGAATATCCCGTCGGAGTCGCCCCTGGAGTTTGACCTCGACTTCTCGCAGCTCTCGGGTCTGGCGGCCGATGAGGCGACCTTGAACGCGTCGCGTCAGGATGGTTCGGGCACCGGTAAGTTGAACAGCTTCATCATCAGCGAAGATGGCGTTATCCGCGGCGTCTTCTCTAGCGGCGTTGACCGCGACCTGGGGATGCTGCAGTTGGCCCGCTTCGCTAACCCCTCGGGTCTTGAGCAGCGGGGTAACAACCTGTTCGCCGCCGGCGTGAACTCGGGCTTGCCGGTTCAAGGCGATCCCGGTGAAGAAGGGATCGGTAGCGTCATTGCTGGCGCCGTCGAATTGTCGAATACCGACATCGGCGGAAACCTGATCGACCTGATTCTGGCCTCGACGCAGTACCGCAGTAGCTCGCGGGTCATCACTTCGGCCCAACAATTGTTCGACGAATTGCTGAATATCCGCCGATAGTCGGGATATTCCGATTGTGCCGACAGGCGACCTTCGATATTTTTAGGCCCCCGCTCTTACCTTTGCCGAGCGTGGGCCTATTTTTTTAGGTACCTCTCATGATTCAACTAACCCGATTGGGCGGACATCCGTTCGTGCTGAACGCGGAATTGATTCAGTACGTCGAATCAAGCCCCGACACCTTCATCACGCTGACCACGGGCGATCGGATGGTCGTCACGGAATCGATGGATGAGGTGCTAGCACGCGCAATTCGATACCAACAAGCGAAGTTTTTGGCGCCGGCCGGTCCGGTCGCCCCCTCCGCCAACGCCTAACCTGGGCAACACCTAACTATGGACATCGCGTCGGTCATCGGTCTGATCGCTGCATTCGGGCTGATCCTCGTAGCAATCTTGATTGCGCCGGGCTCATCGCTGGCGGCGTTCATCGACGCTCCGTCGATCCTGGTCGTCTGCGGCGGCGCGGTCGCGGCATGCATGATGGCCTTTCCGCTGAAGACCGTTCTCGGTTCGCCGATGGCGCTGAAGGTCGTTTTCCTAAACAAGCCGACCGACGTGACCGCCCTGATCAAAGAAATCGTCAGCCTGGCCGAAACCGCCCGTCGCGACGGTCTGCTGGCCCTGGAAGGGCGCATCGCGGAAATCAGCAACGCGTTTATCGTGCTTGGCATTCAGATGGCGGTCGACGGTGCGCGCCCCGACGTGATCGAAGATCTGCTCCGCACCGAAATTGACGCCGTCGCTACGCGGCATCGCGATGTGAAAGCCTTTTACGACCAAATGGGACGTTTCGCCCCGGCATACGGAATGATCGGCACCTTGCTCGGTCTGATCATCATGCTCGGTAACATGAGCGATCCTTCGTCCATTGGTTCCGGCATGGCGGTCGCCTTGTTGACGACGCTGTATGGCGCTATCGTCTCGAACTGCGTGTTTCTGCCGTTCGCCGAAAAGCTCTCGTTTTTGAACAAGCAAGAGCTGCTGGTGATGGAGATCATCGTCCGCGGCATTATGGCGATCCAGTCGGGCGAAAACCCCCGCGTCATCGAACAGAAACTGCGCACGTTTCTGCCTCCTGCGGCCCGCAAGAAAGCGGATGAGGAGAAGTAATGGGCGACGACGAAGAGGAGATGGGGATTCCGGAGTGGGTCGTGACCTTCGGCGACATGATGTCGCTGCTGTTGACCTTCTTCATCATGCTCGTCTCGATGAGCGAGATCAAAAAAGAAGAGCACTTTCAAGCGCTGGTCGAATCGTTCCGCCGTCAGTTTGGTCACGACGACTCGATGAACAGCGTCATCGCCGGCACCGCACAGCCGCGCAACTCGCATCTCTCGAACCTGGCGACGATGGGACGCGCCAAGCGTTTCAGCACGCAGGAAGGGGGCGAGAAGGTCAAAGCTCCCGTCGGCGACAGCCCGCAGGTCCGCATCGTTCGCCCCGGCAGTAACACCGCGGTCGGCACGGTGATCTATTTTCTGGGCGAATCGGCCAAGCTGACCGACGACATGAAACGCGATCTGCAGGCCCAAGCCCAAGAGTTTGGCGGCAAGCCGCAGAAGATCGAAATCCGCGGACACGCGGCGCCCAAACCGATTACTCCCGGGGCGCCGTTCATCGACCACTACGATCTGGGTTACGAACGCTGCCGGGCGGTGATGGACTTTCTGGTGTCGCTGGGGATAGATCCGCGGCGTATACGGATTTCAACGGCTGGGAAGAACGAACCGATTCATATCGGCACCGACCCGCTCAAATTGAAACAAAACCCCCGCGTCGAGTTGTTCCTGCTCGATGAAGTGGTCGACGACCTGGTCGGCTCTGGGGCCGAGCAGTCGCAGCGGATCACCAATGGCGGTCCTACCGGAGATAAGAAGCCGTAGCGCAAAACGCATGCTAGGCTTGGGGTGGATAGTTTGTTTTTTCAACCCTTTACCGGAAGAGTTCGGCTGCGATGGCTGATGCAACGCCCACTACCCCCGCTGGGCCCTCGCTGGTAACTAAGCTCAAAATTCTGGGCGCAGTACTGGCCTTAGTCGGTCTGGAATGTCTACTCGCGTACTTCGTGATTCCTTCCCCCGAAGACGTCATTGAAGCGGCTGAAATGCGAGCGCGCCAGCACTCGGCGACCGAGCCCGATATCGAAGAATTGACGACCGTCACGGACAAAGAGACGGTCGAAATCGATCTGAAGAATTTTGGCATCACGGCGTATCAGCCGCTCGCCAATACGACCCTGCGGATTGACTTTCATCTCTACGCGATGGTCAACGCCGAGAACCAGAGTGAGTTTGAGGACCTGATCGCCCAGAACGAGCATCGCTTCCGCGAGCAGGTAATCGTCACGCTGCGAAGCTCGGAAGTCAGCGATCTGACCGATCCCAGTTTGGGCTTGCTTAAACGCAAGATTTTAGAGAAAACCAACCGCATTCTGGGAAAACCCCTCGTTAAGTCAGTTATTTTCAGCGACTACTCGTTCATCGAGCAGTAGTCGTCTGAAATCAGCTCGGAATGGATTCCGATGAGCGACGATCAAATTGGACAGGACGAAATCGAAGAGCTGCTGAAGCAAGCGCAAAGCGGCAAGATCGAATCGTCTGGCGAACAGAAACCGGATGCGGCTGAAATCGAGTCGCTGGGACAAAACGAGATCGAGGCGTTGCTCGCCGGCGGAGGCGGATCTTCCGCTCCGAAAGCGGCCGCCCAGCCCACTCCAGCGGCGGCGACCGCGGCTCCGGCTGTAGCGCACCAGGGCGGCGAGGGCGGTATGGATCCCGGAGACATCGAATTTCTGCTGAATCAGGCTCAAGACGCGCTCGCTTCGCTGGAGTCGCCGACCGAGATGGCGCCCGAGGCTTCTCTCTTTTCCTTGCGCGACTTTGGCGGCGCCCCAGCTAGCACCAACAAGACCACGATCGACCTGGTCCGAGACGTCGAACTGGACGTCAAGATCGAGCTGGGCCGGACCAACATGTACCTGGAAGACGTTCTGAAAATGAACAAGGGCTCGGTCGTCTCGCTCGACAAGCTGGCCGGCGACCCGGTCGACATCTACGTCAACGGACGCATGATCGCCCGTGGCGAAGTGCTGGTCCTCAACGACAACTTCTGCGTCCGTATCGCCGAACTCATCGTCGGCGACGGGATCGAGTAGAGGTTTTCCCTCGGCTGTAGTTCGGGCGCCGTTGCCACGTCTTCGTGACAATGAATGCGTCTGCTACCTCAATTCGATAGCGAGTTAGCAGTCCGTTGATTTTCTCGACGGACTGCGTGATCGCAGGGATGCGATCCCAAAATAGCGACGTAAGTCGTTATTTTGGGAGCCGCGAAGAGCGATGCTCTGAGCCTGGCGAGGTTGAAAAATGCCACGAGGGCATTTTTCAACAGGCAGTTGGCATTCAGCTTGCCATGAAGTCCGTCGAATCGGACAAATCCATCATCCAGTCCGAGCACAATCATCGCCACGAAGACGTGGCAACGGCGCCCCAGCCGACAGCGACAGGCGGCGACAATTCACCAAAATAACGCTAGCAACAGAAGACGGCGCAGCGATTCGCCTTGTCATGCCAGACGCCCGCTTCTATGATCTGCGGGCCGATGGAAAAGGAAACGGATTTCCCTACCTCAAACGTCGGCGCCAGCGAGCGACCCGCTTGAGTCTTTTTTCCAAAAGCGAGTGCAAGGATGCACGCGATAACTCTCTGCCTGGTTTTGGCGACCGCCGCCGCCGATGGTTCGTCGGGACAAATGGTCAATGGTCATGCCGCCGTGACTGCGGTCACTCCGATGCGGATGCCGCATGACGCCCAACCGCTGCGTACCGCCGCGGCCCCGCAAGACTCGTCGCCGCAAAATCTGACGCCGCAAGCCGCACCCTCCGAAGCGGCCGGCGGACCGCTGACGCTGCCCAAGCGTAGAGAAAAGCCGTCGTCGCCGGTTGGTTCGATCTTGCCTAGCGCCGAGTCGAAACAACGGACCGCCACGATCGTCGCCAGCTTGATGTTGGTCGTCGGACTCTTTTTGATCTTCGCGTGGGCAGGGAAGAAGAAACTGCCGACCGCCAACTCGCGGTTGCCGCAGGAAGTGGTGCAGGTGCTGGGCCGCGCGCAACTGCAAGGTCGCCAACAATTGCAATTGGTCCGCGTTGGCAGCCGGCTGCTGCTGCTGTCGGTAACGCCGCATGGCGCCGAGACGCTGACCGAAATCACCGATCCGCTCGAAGTCGAATCGCTGCTGGTTCATCTGCGACAAAATGGAAACGGCAACATGACCGCCAACTTCCAGGAAGTCTTGCAGAAGATGGGCGAAAAGCCGGCTCGTGGTTTCCTGGAGGCTTAGTCATGCTCAACTCGAACAAGCTCCGAACTTTTTCGCTGACGCTGGCCGCCTTGCTGATCTGTACGGCGACCGCATCGGCTCAGTTTTCGACCGCTCAGCTGACGAGTCAGTCGGCCCCGTCGGTCGAGGTTACCGCAGAGTCTTCGCTGGACGCTCCGGTGAGCGAGGAAGCTTCCGACCTGGCCGACTTCGTCAAAGGGGGGCCAGAGCAATGGACCAGCCCCAGCGGCCTGGTCAGCACCATCCAGATCATGGTGCTGCTGACGGTCCTGAGCCTGGCGCCGGCGATCTTGCTGATGACGACCGGGTTTATCCGCATCATCGTGGTGCTCGGACTGTTGCGTCAGGCGCTTGGCACCCAGCAGTTGCCTCCTTCGCAGGTCGTCACCGCGATCGCCCTATTCATGACGATCCTGCTGATGTACCCGACCTGGCAGAAGGTGTACGAAGACAGCGTCGGCCCCTACACGCGGCAAGAGATCAATCCCGAGACGGGGGAGCAGTACAAGCTGTTCGCCGTCATCGACCCGGTCACCGGCGAACTGGGACCCGACGAAGCGTGGGAGCGAGGAACCAAGCCGATTCGCCACTTCATGAGCAAGCAGATCGACATCGCCGGCAATAGCGACGACGTCTGGATGTTCTTTGAGTTTCTTCCTGAGTCGACCAAGGAAGAGATTGGCGAGCCGCAGTCGTACGATGACGTGCCGCTGCAAGCGCTGATTCCGGCGTTCATCCTCAGCGAACTGAAGACCGCGTTCTTAATTGGTTTTCAGATCTATCTGCCGTTTCTGATTCTCGACATCGTGGTCGCCAGCGTGACGATCTCGATGGGCATGATGATGTTGCCGCCGGTGATGATCTCGTTGCCGTTCAAGCTGTTGTTATTTGTGCTGGTCGACGGCTGGACGTTGGTCGTCGGTATGCTGCTGCAAAGTTTCGCCCCCACCATCTGACGAAGAAGACCGGAGCTGCTCCCATGGACGTTACGACGACCGTCGACCTGACCCGCGAGGCGATGTTGGTCGCGCTCTGGATCTCGGCGCCTGCCTTGCTGGTCGGCATGCTGGTTGGTCTGGCGATCGGCTTGCTGCAAGCGCTCACCCAAATTCAAGATCAAACCGTTTCCTTTGTACCCAAACTACTGGCGATGGCGGCCGCGATGCTGCTGGCGCTGCCATGGGTTTTGGAGCGATTGATGATTTACACCGAAACCCTGGTCACTCACATCCCCGACCGCATCATGGGCGGGTAACGATTTGGCGGCATGCTCTTATCGCGTCTTGGCGAGAAGAGCATGTCTTCGAGCGTCTCCCAGGACAAAGCCATGCTCATCCGCCGAAGACGTCGCAAGAGCATGGCGCCAGAGGAAATGACCGATCTTGGCGGCGACAACGCGTAAATGGAAAGCTTGCCCCTTCTAGAACCGACGCTCCATCAGCTCTTCATCTTCGTCACGGTGTTGACTCGGGTGAGCGGCATGTTGGCGACTGCGCCGATGTTCGGGTCAAGCTACGCTCCGATGAAAATCAAAGCGTTTCTGGCGGTCACGATTTCGATGATGATCACCGGGCTCTTCTGGGGCGAAACGTTCCCCGAGCCGGAACATTGGATGAGCTACCTGGTGGTGCTCGGCGGCGAGTTGTTCATCGGCATTTCGTTTGGCCTGGGCGTACGGATTTTGTTCGCCGGCGTGCAGATCACCGGTCAGATGCTCGGCCAGATCGGCGGCTTGTCGGTTGCCGACGTCTTTAACCCGGCGTTCGACGACAACGTGCCGATGCTGTCGGTGCTGTTCGATATGGTCGTGGTGGCGATGTTCTTCTGCCTGGGAGGACATCGGTTTATGATCGGCGCGCTTCTGTCGACCTTTGCCGACGTACCGCCGGGCGTGGGCCTGGCTTCGCCGGAGGTGGTCGATGTGCTAGTGAAGACCTTGTCGACCAGTTTCATGCTCGGCGTACAGGCCGCCGCGCCGGGAACGGTCGCACTGATGATCGGCATCCTGGTGATGGGCCTGATCAGTCGCACGCTGCCGCAATTGAATCTGATCGCCGTCGGGTTCAGTATGAACTCGATGCTGCTGATGCTGTTCGTCTTTCTGACGGTCGGAACGATGGGATGGTTGTTTCAGGATCAATTGGAGCCGACCGTCAACTCGATTCGCGAAATGGTCATCAATCGCCACGCTGTGTTTCCGAAGTAGAAGTGAAGCATGGCCGAGCAAGATGACGACAAATCAGAAGAACCGACCCAGCACCGCCGCGACGAGGCGCGGAAGCAGGGGCAGATCACCAAGAGCCAGGATCTGATCTCGGCCGGTATGCTGGTGATCGCGCTCGGCGTGATCATGTTCTTCTCGCAGTCGCTGTTCAACTACTTTGGCGACTTTACCCGCGACAAACTGAGCCACGCTCCGCCGCTGCAAGTGAGCTTCCAGTGGGTGATGAATGAAAATGGCTCGGCTCTCTATCGCCTGGCGATGGTGATGGTGCCGATCTTGCTGCTGTTGATGGTCGCCGGCGTTGCGCTCAACATGATGCAGACCGGCGTGCTGTTTCTGCCAGAGAAGTTGACGTTTGATTTTCAGCGGGTCAATCCGCTCTCCGGTTTCAAACGCTTGTTCGCACTGGCCAACTTCGTCCGCTTCGGTTTCGGCATTCTGAAGGTGTTGATCGTTTCGACAGTCGCCGCCATCAGCATTTATTTTGATATGCCAACCATTTTGGGGTTGGCGGAACTGTCGCCCGGCGAGATCGCCAGCTTTCTGTTGATGACCGCTTTTTGGACGTCGATGAAGATCGGCGCCGTGCTGCTGATCCTGGCGCTTGCCGACTATGCCTTCCAATGGTGGAAGCATGAGCAAGACCTGAAGATGACCAAGCAGGAAGTTCGTGAAGAGATGAAGTCGTTGCAAGGCGACCCGCAGTTGATTGCCCGGCGTCGTCAGGTCGCGCGGCAATTGGCGATGAGCCGAATGGGCAGCGACGTGCCTCAGGCCGACTTCGTGGTGACCAACCCGACCGAACTGGCGATCGCCCTGAAGTACGACCCGTACAAAATGGCGGCCCCAGTCGTGTTGGCCAAAGGCGCCGGCCTGGTCGCCCAGCGGATCCGCCGCATCGCGCTGGAAAATGACGTGCCGATTGTCGAACGGAAAGAATTGGCCCGCGCTCTGTACCGCGACGCCGAGGTGAACCAGGCGATCCCCGCCGAGCAATACGCGGCGGTCGCCGAAGTCTTGAAGTACGTCTACGAACTGAAGGGCAAGACCCTGCCGACGTTGGATGACTTGAAAGAGCATGACCAGCGGAAGGCGGCGTAGCGAAGCGCGAACCGGCGAAGGGGCGCGGATGTCTCGCGGGAGTAGCGGCTCTGCCGCGGTCCATTCTTCGCGACTTGTTTTCGCCCAACGCGCCCGATGCTTTATTACCCCAAGATTCCCGGCAGCAAGCACGCGCCGCTCGAACGCTGCATCGCCTTCGAGAAGTACGACGGCACGAATCTCCATTGGGATTGGGACCGCGACTTTGGCTGGCATGCCTTTGGCACGCGTCGAGACTCCTTCAATCTGACCGAGGACGGAATCGCCCAGTTTGCCGAGCGACACGTGCACTTGCGGGAGTGCGTACCGGTCTTTCTGCAGACGTTGGCCGAACCGCTGGAGCGGATCTTCCGCGATCACGTCGACTATCGCGGCGAGCAAAGCCTGCAGGCCTTCACCGAGTTCTTTGGCCCCAACTCGTTCGCTGGCCTGCATCAGGTGGACGATCCGAAGCAGCTGCGGCTGTTTGACGTCTCGGCCGAATCAATCGGCATGTTGGGGCCGGGGCGGTTTGTAGCGGATTTCGGGACGCTGCCGATTGCCCGCGTTGTTTATCAGGGAAGGTTGACGGGCAAATTTGCCGAAGATGTCCGGGAAGGAAAGTACCACGTCGACGAAGGAGTGGTCTGCAAGGGGGGAGAAGGTGGGGCCGATCTCTGGATGGTCAAAATCAAGACCTATGCTTACCTACAGAGATTGAAGCAAGCGCTGGCCGACCGCTGGGAAGACTATTGGGAATGAGCCATTTCTGATGTCGCAGCCGGGTAATGCGTCAGGCGAAAATTCATTGCGTCGCGATAGCCGGGGTAGGCGGAAATCAGATCCGCTGGGCGTCGTTTATGCGGCGCCACGTTTCCCTACCAGATACTCTCGCCGAATGTTCCCACCGCTAGCAACATCCGCCGAGAATCGGCGGTATTTTCTTCAATACGGAATGAGATTCGCATGTTAGGATTTCGCGAATCGTCAAAGCAGCCGCATGTCGCCGAGGACTCGTTGGTCCGCTCGGTTTAAGCGCATGTTTCGCGCCATTTGTAGGCAGCTGCGACGATCAGGACAGAGGAATCAAGGGATATGCCGGAAGCGGAATGGGATCGGTTAGCCGCAGAGTCAGAACGCGAAAGCAACGAAAATTGGAAGCGTTGGGGGCCCTATCTCTCGGAACGTCAGTGGGGAACCGTTCGCGAAAGCGCTGCGGAAGAGGATCCGTGGCTCAATTTCACCTATGAGCAGGCGATCTGGCGAACCTACCGCTGGGGGGAAGATGGCCTCATGGGGATCTGCGATCGCCAGTGCCGCCTTTGCTTTGGCTTGGCTCTCTGGAACGGGCAAGATCGGATCCTCAAAGAGCGGCTGTTTGGTCTGACCGGTCCGGAAGGGAATCATGGCGAAGACGTCAAAGAGGCGTACTACTATCTCGACTCGACCCCGACCCACTCGTACCTGAAGGGGCTCTACAAGTATCCCCAGGCCGAGTACCCGTATCAGCGGCTGCGCGACGAGAACGCCGGCCGCGATCGGTCGCAGCCCGAGTTCGAGCTGACCGACACCGGCCTGTTCGACGAAGGCCGCTATTTCGACGTTCAGGTTGAGTACGCCAAAGCGTCGGCCGAAGACATTTTGATTCGGGTCACCGTTTCTAACCGCGGCCCGGAGCCGGCCCCACTGCACATCTTGCCGACTTGGTGGTTCCGCAACACATGGGCATGGGGACCGACGCTGGAGAAGCCCGAGAAAAAGCCGTGCATGTCGCAGACCGGCGAAGACGAACTGCTGGCCAAGCACGAGACTCTGGGCGAGATGCAGATCTACGCCGACGCCGGACCGGACGGCGAGTCGCCGGAGTGGATGTTTACCGAAAACGAAACGAACTCGTGGCGGTTTGAAGATCCCAACAGCGGTCGCCCGTCCTGCAAAGATGCCTTTCATCTGGCGGTGGTCGAAGGGATGGACGGCGTCGTCAATCCGACCAACTCCGGCACCAAAGCGGCCGCCCATTATCAATGCGTCATTCCGGCCGGCGAGTCGGTCCAGTTCCGGATGCGCATGTCGGCCAAAGAACAATCGCCGGTCACCCCCTTTGGCGCCGGATTTGAAGACGCCTTTGAGCAGCGCATTGAAGAAGCGGATCGCTTCGCCAAATCGCTGGTCGGACCAGGGCTCTCGAAAGACGAAGAAATGGTCCTCCGTCAGGCGAACGCCGGCCTGTTGTGGACCAAGCAATTTTACCACTACGTGATTCCGCGTTGGCTCGAAAACTCAAGCGGCGGCAAGCAGCGTCGCAAGAGTGATCAACAGCCGGGCGCCCCCAGCAAGCGGAACGCCGACTGGGGCCACTTGTACAATAAGAACATCATCTCGATGCCCGACAAGTGGGAATATCCCTGGTACGCGGCATGGGACTCGGCGTTTCACTTCATTCCGTTCGCCAAGCTGGATCCTTACTTCGCCAAAGAGCAGGCGATCCTCTTCTTGCGCGAATGGTACATGCATCCCAACGGACAGCTGCCGGCGTACGAGTGGAACTTCAGCGACGTGAATCCGCCGGTTCACGCGTGGGCCTGCTGGCGAATCTATCAAATGACCGCTTACAACGGCGATGGCGACCGGGTCTTTCTAGAGCGCGTTTTCCAAAAGCTGTTGCTCAACTTTACCTGGTGGGTCAATCGCAAAGACATTCGGGGCAAGCATGTCTTTAGCGGCGGATTCCTGGGACTGGACAACGTCGGCATCTTCGATCGGTCGAAGCCTTTGCCGACCGGTGGACACCTAGAGCAAGCGGACGGCACGGCCTGGATGGCCTACTTCTGCAGCAGCATGCTGTCGATCGCGTTCGAGCTGGCCGAAGACAATCCGGCGTACGAAGACATGGCGTCGAAGTTCTTCGAGCATTACGTTTCGATCGCCGAAGCGATGAACTCGCTCGATGGAACTGGCCTGTGGGATGAAGAGGATGGGTTCTACTACGACCATCTGCATATCGACGGCCGCAGCATCCCGCTCAAGATTCGCTCAATCGTCGGCTTGATTCCGCTGCTGACGGTCGACGTGATCGAAGACCAGACGATGGAGCGGTTGCCGGCGTTTTGCAAACGGATGGACTGGTTCCTCAAGTTCCGGCCGGAACTAAGCAAGTTCATGACGTACATGGAGTCCGATACGCAAGAGGATGGCGTCGGACGCAAACTGCTGGCGATCCCGACCAAGGAACGCCTGCTGCGGATGCTCCGTTACTTGTTGGATGAGGATGAGTTCCTCTCGCCTTACGGCATTCGCTCGCTGTCGAAGTTCCACTTGGAACATCCGTTCGAGTACGAGCTGAACGGCGAACGCCTCTGCGTCCAGTATCAACCAGCCGAGTCCGACAGCTGGCTCTTTGGCGGCAACTCGAACTGGCGCGGTCCGATCTGGTTCCCACTCAACTACCTGTTGATCGAAGCGCTCGAACGTTACTACAAGTTCTACGGCAAGTCGCTGCGGGTCGAATGCCCGGCGCGCTCGGGCCAATACATGGACTTGCAGGAAGTGGCGGACGAGATTCGCAAACGCCTCTCGACGCTGTTCCTGGCCAATACCGAAGGAGCCCGACCCAGCTATTGCCGCAGCGATCGGCTGATCAACGATCCCCACTGGCGCGAACTGGTCTTGTTCTACGAGTACTTTGACGCCGAAACCGGCAAAGGCTTGGGCGCGAGTCATCAAACTGGCTGGACCGCATTGATCGCCCCGATCTTGGGAACGCTGGCCGAACATCGCAGCGCCGCCACGCCGAAACCACCCAAGCGGAAACAAGCGACCGCATCAAGCGAATCGGTCTAAGCAATGAACGATTGGCTCGACTATCGCTATCCGCGCGGAGGGATCGCTTTCACCGCGGGCATTTTCATGCTCGCGGGGGCAGTGCTTTTTGTCGTCGGCGACACGTGGTTTACGAAGTACGTCTGTCCCTTCTTTCTTCCTCTGGGAATGGGACTCTGGCTGAAGCACGCGTGGGCTCGCTGGACGGCATTCACGCTGCTTGCGGCGACATCGGTGTTGGCGGTCGTTGTGCTACTGTTCGACTTTACGACGGTTCGCACGCTGAAATTGGTGACGTCGTTGTTTATGCTCTACGAATTGTGGGAGTGGAACGTCTATCCCGAGTCGGAGCAATTCGGCTTCCGCATGCCGGATGACGAGGACGACGTCGCCCTTAACGAAGAGTAGGTCAGACTGCTATTAGAGCGGTTTTCTTCAATCTTTATCGTTCTGGCTGGTTGCGGCCGCGCTGGTCGGCGTTGACCTGCATCGACGAATCTTGAGGATTCGCCTGCTTCGGTCGCCTTGACCAGCTTGCCTCACCAACGCCAGAAACGCTACAGCTATCAGAAAAACGCGCTAACTCTCGGCGTTTAGCTCCGCCGTCAGTCGATCGAGGTTTTTCTCTAGCCCATCACCCGCGAAGCTGCGGACGCTAGCGCAAGTCGCCGCGTCGTTAAACGCCATGACCCAATGCAACTGGCATCCGTCTTCGGCAGGCGTCAAGGTGATCGTTGTTTGAAAGTACGGGTAGCTCAGGTGGTCGAACAGGATTCGCGACGGTTCGTCGATTTCGAGGAAACGACTCTCGTTCTGATAGTTTCGATCGTGTGTGCCACTGCTGGACGAGCCAGCAGGGGCACACGAAATGGAAGTCCCTTACCCCCGTTTGATCTTCGCGTCGCGTTCGGCGATCAACGCGTCGACTAGTTACCGCCAGGGGACGGTTGCGACAGTTTCTCCAGCGCTTCGCCGACCGTAAAGCTGGCCGGTTCTTGACGCGGCGGGAAGTCGACGAAGGTTTCCATTAGGTTGCCGACAAGTGCCTGGGAGGGAACCAGGACGAAGGCTCGGCGATACCACCAGTCGTTGTACCCGATCCCGTCTTGCGCCTTCTCAAACGGATCAACCTTCAGGTCGAAGATGAGCGGAGCGCGAAGCGTGGTGAAAGGATTCCGCCAGACGTCCAGGCCAGTCGCTTCCTGGATCATGAAGTGTGCCTTCCAGCGATCGTAGCGCAGCGCCAGCAGGTCGCCATCGTCCGAAAAGTAGAAGAACTCCTTGCGAGCCGAAGGACCTTTGCCGGCCAGATACTCGCCTTGGTCGTAGCCGTCGAGGTGGACCTTGAAGGTTTTGTCCCCCGCCTTATGACCCTGCAGCAGTTTCTCTTTGATGTCGGCGTCGCCGGCGGCGGCCGCGAGCGTCGGAAACCAGTCTTCGGCCGAGAAGATGTCGGTGAAGATGCTGCCTGGTTCGACGGTACCTGGCCAGCGGATCAGGGCTGGCACGCGCCAACCGCCGTCCCAGTTGGTGTTCTTTTCGCCGCGGAACGGCGTCATCCCGGCATCGGGCCACAAGCAGACCATCGGTCCGTTGTCGGTGGTGTAGACGACGATCGTGTTTTCGGTCAGGCCGGCGTCATCCAGATAGTCAAGCAACTGACCAATGATCTTGTCGTGATAGACTATGCCGTCGGCGTAAAAGCCGAGGCCTGTCTTGCCGGCGTCTTCCGGTTTGACGTGAGTAAAGTTGTGCATGTGGGTCGTGTTGAACCAGACAAAGAACGGCTTGTCGGCCACTTTCGCGCGATCGATGAAGTCGGTCGTCGCGGCGAGGACCTCTTCGTCGATCGTTTCCATCCGCTTCTTGGTCAGCGGGCCGGTGTCTTCGATCTTGCCATCGGCCGACGACTTGATCACGCCGCGAGGGCCGAACTTCTTTTTGAATTCAGGATTCGTCGGGTAGTCAGGGTTTTCGGGCTCTTCTTCGGCGTTCAGGTGATAGAGGTTGCCCAGGAACTCGTCGAAGCCGTGATTGGTCGGCAGAAACTCGTCTCTATCGCCCAGGTGATTCTTGCCGAACTGGCCAGTGACGTAGCCCATCGGCTTCAGCATTTCGGCGAGCGTCGGATCTTCTTTTTGCAGGCCAAGATCGGCGCCTGGCAGACCGACTTTCGATAGCCCCGTGCGGAACGGCAACTGGCCGGTGATAAAGGCCGAGCGTCCAGCGGTGCAGCTTTGCTGGGCGTAGTAGGACATGAACTTGCCCCCTTTTTTCGCCAGTCGATCGATGTTGGGAGTTGAGTAGCCCATCATTCCTTGATGATAGGTGCTGATGTTCCACATCCCGACATCGTCTCCCATGATGAAGAGGATGTTCGGCTTGTCGGCGGCGTATGCGCTTGCCGTAATGAGCAAGGCGATACAAAGAGATGCGAGGCGAAGTCGCCGGATCATGACTTTCTCCCGGGTGAAGGCGATGAAGCGAAGCGTGATTTGGGCCGAGATGGACCGCTTGTTGATATCTTACGATTAGCGAAACGGCGAAAGCCACGAGAAAATGGCAAATTTTGTTGACACTTCAAGTGGCGAGTGAGGTAGGTGCGTCGCAACGATGAGAGCGAGGTGGGGTGATGACAACTCGCGACGGGGCGTTAGCGAAAAGAAACACGTCGCCTGGAGAATCGCGAAGTCATCGTTACATGCTTATTCGTATTGATGAAGCGTCGCGCTGTGGTATGAGCGATCGCAGTCCCGAGGCAAGTGACGCTTTACGGACCTAGCTGCCTGTTGAAAAATGCCATCGTGGCATTTTCCAACCTCGCCAGGCTCGGAGCATAGCTCTTCGCGGCTCGCAAAATAACGACTTACGTCGTTATTTTGGGATCGCATCCGTGCGATCACGCAGTCCGTCGAGAAGATCAACGGACTGCTAGCAGATGCAAAATGTATGTCGCGCTCAGTGTGCGAGTCGCCGACGCAACTCAAAGCGACCCATTCTCGCGGCTTCTAGCGGAATCGGGCAAAATTTGACCCGCACTCTCTCTTCAGCGACAATCGAAGCCTCTCCTGCCCAGCATCTTCCTCTGACTTGGATATGCAAAATGCCTGTTTCGTTTGCTCGTTTGCTTCTCGTGGCGTTCTTTGCCGGACTCACTGTTTCTTCCGCCGCGGCCGCCAAGCCGAACTTCGTCATTATTAACATCGACGACCTGGGTTATGCCGATATCGAGCCGTTTGGCTCCGAAATCAATCGGACCCCCAACCTCAACGCGATGGCGGACGAGGGGATGAAGTTGACCTGTTTTTACGCGGCGCCGGTTTGCTCGCCATCGCGGGCGTCGCTGATGACCGGCTCTTATCCGAAGCGGAGTCTGTCTATTCCGCACGTTCTCTTTCCGGCGTATGCCGAGGGACTCAGTCCCGACGAAGTGACGATCGCCGAGCTGATGAAAGAGCAGGGGTATGCGACCGGAATCATCGGCAAGTGGCACCTAGGCGATCAGCCGGAGTACCTGCCGACGAAGCAAGGATTTGATTACTACTATGGCCTCCCTTACTCCAATGATATGGGCCCGGCCAAAGATGGCGTGAAGAGCAATTACGGCGCTCCGCTGCCCAAGACCAAAGGAAAAGGACAACCGCCGCTTCCGCTAATGCGGAACGAAACCGTGCTGCAGCGCGTGTTGGCGAAGGACCAGGCCGAACTGGTCGCCAACTACACGCATGAAGCGATCAAATTTATCCGCGATCATCAGGAGGAGCCGTTCTTCCTTTACCTGCCGCACTCGGCGGTTCACTTTCCGCTCTACCCGGGCGACGCGTTCCGCGGCAAGAACGAGCATGGGCTCTACAGCGACTGGGTCGAGGAAGTCGACTGGAGCGTCGGGCAGGTGCTGCAGACGCTGAAAGATCTCGGCCTGGATCAGCGCACGCTGGTGATCTTTACCTCGGACAATGGCGGATCGCTACATCACGGAGCGGTGAACAAGCCGCTGCGAGCGGGCAAAGGAACAACCTTTGAAGGTGGGATGCGGGTGCCGACGATCGTCCGCTGGCCTGGTAAAGTGCCGGCCGGTAGCAGCAGCGACGAAGTGGTCGGCATGATCGACGTGTTGCCGACGCTGGTTCGTTTGGCCGGCGGACAGGCGCCGACCGACCGCAAGCTGGACGGCGGCGACATCGGCGCGATTCTGGCTGGCGAGAAAGACGCCAAGAGCCCGCACGACGCCTACTACTTCTATCGCGGTTTTAAACTGCAAGCGGTTCGTAGCGGTCCGTGGAAGCTGCTGCTGAAGCAGGGACAACTCTACAACCTGAAAGAAGACATCAGCGAGTCGAAGAACGTCGCCGCCGAACATGCCGACATCGTCGAACGCTTGCAAAAGCTGGCGACGGCGATGGACAGCGATCTGGGCGTACAGAAGATCGGCCCTGGATGTCGTCCGCTCGGCAAGGTGAAGGACCCGCAACCGCTGATCGACTACGACGGCACGATCCGAGCGGGGTTTGAACCGCAGAAGTAGGGAAGAAAAGCGGAAAGCGCAGTCACACTAGAGCTGTTTTCTTCAATCTTTATCGTTCTGGCTGGTCGGCGTTGACCTGCATCGACGAATCTTGAGGATTCGCCTGCTTCGGTCGCCTTGACCAGCTTGCCTCACTAATGTGCGCTGCGCATCCTTTCAGCTTTTCATTTGCTGTCGCGGCCGCGGAGCATTCGACCAGCGTCTCTGTGAGTTTCCAACCGCACTGCCTCGGCTCGCGCCTCGGGTTAGTGTTGATTGGGAACTCGTCTCCGCTCTCTGTTTACTTGTCCGACGTATCAACCTTCGCCCAAAACGGGTGTTGGCGGTCGGCTCGGGTGCGGACATCTTCCAGCATCACTTCGGCCGTCGGCTTTAGGTCGCGGTCGTAGCTGCGGCGGTCGATGTTGATGGTGGCCCGCTTGTCGAAGTCAACCATCTCGGGCGTGAAGTAGACGGTGGCGCCGCCAGACTTGGATTGCACCGAGACGCCGTTGGTGGCGAGAATCTTCGCTTCGATGTCGGTCGTGGTCGCCCGGGATTGCGGCCACTCGGCCGGCAAGACTTGGCCCCGCTGCGGCAGGTCGCGAACTTCGACCCAATAGAAGAAGTTGTCCCAAGGGCGCATCGTCGCCAGTTCAAACTCTTTTGGCATAAAGTCACGGACGTGCAGGTCCATCCAAGTGAACATCTCCTGGATCTCTTCCTGGAAGTGCTCGTGGCCGCGGCCGAGGTACTCGACCACGGTGACGTCCATGTTGTTCTTCTGCAGATAGCGATCCCAGTCGCGGGCGTTCTTTTCCAGCTTGTTGCCGTCGTATTGGCCATGAACGAAGTACATCGGTACGAACCGGGCGTTTTCCCAGTAGCGAGATACGTACTTGTCGGCCGACGCGACGATCGGCAGTACGCCGGTCCATAGATCGGGATGAGCCAGACCGATGTCCCAAGCCGCGTCGCCCCCCATCGAGTGCCCGGTCAGAAAAACGCGATCGGTATCGATCGAGAACTGACGCATGGCGCCGCGCAGCGAGTAGAGAACCGCCGCGTGCTCTTGGGCCGAGTATTGGTAGTTGAACTGGTGCTCTTCGCGCCAGACCGGGGCGATCACGATGTAGCCATGGCGAGTTGCCTGGCCCATTCGCATGCCAAAGTTCTTGTTGTACGAGCCGGCCCACCAATCGATTTGCTGCTCGGGCGTTGAGCCGCCGTTGAGAGTCACGATGGTCGGGTAGCGTCGATAAGGATCGTAGTCGGGAGGAAGTTGCACGTAGTATTGAAAGTCTTTGTAGCCAGGAATACCGGGCGTCGTCATCAGTTTGTAGCCGGGGATCTCCGATTCGCTAAACGCCTCGGCGTCGCTGAGCGGCGGCTTCATGTTCAGGATGATCTTGGCCAGGTAGTCGGGCGTGCCGGCTTCCTGCGACTTCAGTTGATTGAGGATGCCCGCCTTGTCGACGTCGAGCCGGTTCGAGACGTACTGCTGCACCAGGCTACGAACGTCATAAGCGCTGATCGCGACCGCTAGGTTCTGCGTACCGTTGTTGGAACCCAAGATCCAGCCGCTGATTGCCAGGGCGATTTTTTCTTCGGCCAGCAGGGCATCGTCGTCCGCCAGACGCATGAAGTCGGTCAGGCGGTTGATGGTGTTGATCGAGCAGTCGCGGCTGATCTCGGCCACCGCAGCGTCGACCTTCGGTTTGAGCGCGGGATCGTTGAACTCGGCGGCGAATTTCTCCAGCAAGTCGACCGCACGAGCGCGACGCTGCGAGATCGTGTCGTACTCGGTCAGCATCTGCCGCACCTTTAGCAGCGTTTCGCCGGCCACGCCTTCGTCCGGAAAACGAGAGAGCATCTGATAGGCCAGCGTATGTTGTCCCGAGGATTGGCGGAGATCGATCTCTTGAATCAAGTTTTGCGAAGCGAGTTGTCGTAGCCCGCTGATTTGTTTCTTCAGGTCAGAGAGCTGAGGGAAGTCGCGGATGACTTCGGCCAGTTCCAGGGCGGCGTCTTGGTAGCGTTCGGCCTGTAGGTACAGGCGAACAATTTTCAGCCGCTGATCGGGGTCTTTGGAATCAAGCTGCTGCCGCAAGATTTTGCTGAGCGTTTCGCGGGGGATGCTGCTGGTTCGCATGCGCATATCCCAGATGTAGGCGTTCTCGGCTTGTAGACCTTCCACCTTCGTGTAGCGGGGGGTGATTTCGGTGATTCCTTGAATCACGTCGATGTTGCCGCGTACCGTTTCCATGGTGTAGATGCGACGTCCCCATTGATCAAACGGCGTGATGCGAATGCTGTTGCCGATGATCAGGACGTGATTGCCGGACTGCGGAAGTCGTTGATCAATGTGGATACGTTCTTGCAGCGCCGGGGGAGAAGGTTGGACGTCTTTGACCAGATAGCTGGGAACGTAGACTCGGCGGAGATCGTCATCGGCCAGGACGATCAGCTGCAGCGCGACCTCACCGCCCGAGTTGTTGTTGGTCAGGCCTTCGCCAATCGAAGAGATCTTGCCGAGCTTCCCTTCGATCGTCATGCCGTTCTTGAGCGTCAGCACGTCGGCGGAAACGGACGAAGCGAGCAGCGCAGTCAAGAGCAGGGCGGGAAGCGAAAACCGGTTCATCATGCGATCTGTCGACTGGGGGGGAAAGAAGGAGAGAGGACGGGGAATTGTATCTCTCTGCGGCGCCGCAGGTAGACGGCGGACTCTTTCCATTGTCAATGAGATGGCATTGCGGTCAACAAAATCGCCAGAAACGGCAGAAACCGAACGCGGGGGAAGGAGGAAGCTGGCTAGGCTTCCCCCGAAATGGCCCGTGCGCCGGCTGACGCTGGCCGCTAGTTGGCGCTGAAGGTGATCGACGAAGCGGGATCGCGCGTGATCGGATCGGCCATGAATCGCTGGTAGCAATCGCGGCAAAGTTGGAAGTTGCGTTCCAGCTGATCTTCGTGCAGCGTTGGATCGTCGAGGCTCTGAACTTTTTCGAGCGCGTCGGAGATTGTCGCCAAGTGATCGTGGTCGGTATCCTCTCGATCGTACTCGTCAAGTTGCGGTTCGATCTCGAGAAAGGCGGTCAAGCGAACGATGAAACAGGGATCGGTCGCTTTGTCAAAAACTTGCTGACAGCAGTGGCAAGTATATTGACTCATACAGCGTTCCCTTCGTGCGAGGAGGAGGAGGGCGTTACGGCGACATCATGTCAGCGGTTCACTTTATCGTAACGTCGCTTTTGCGAGCGGAGCAATACGAGTTGACTGAAAATTGGTGGTCGCCTAACGCCCAATAAAAAAGCCGCAACGCGATTGCGCTACGGCTTCTACTTTGGCTTGATGGCGCTGGTCGCCTTGCGGCAGCGACCTTACCAAGCGGCGGTGACCTTAGTTGTCGGCCAGCGGCTCTTTCTTTTCGGTGATCGATTCGCACTGCGGCGCCATCTCGGCGTTCAGTTCGACAAAGCCTTGCCATTCTTCCGGCACGTTGTCTTCGTGGAAGATCGCTTCGACCGGGCACTCCGGAACGCACGCTTCGCAATCAATGCATTCTTCCGGGTGGATGTAGAGGATCTTGTCTCCCTCATAGAAACATTCCACCGGGCAAACGACCACACAATCGGTGTACTTGCACCCAAAGCAGGGTTGGCAAACTACGTGAGTCATCGCTTTTCGTTTTCTCCTCGCGAATGCGTCGCTAAATGTTGACGGCGGCCCCGCCCGCAATCTGGAGCCAAAATAATCACTATTGGAGTGAATCCACGGGAGGTATTTTCGCCGAAAGTCTTATTACAGAACCGCTTTACCGTAAGTTATCCCTGCTATAATGGACTGTCAAGATAGACTGCCGCTATCAAATATTCAGGGCAATCTTGCCTCAGGAGGGGGCTGCAAATAGAATCCGCCAGGGCGGAGTTTCTTCCATCCGGCCGACTTTCCTAATCCTTGCGAGGCCAAAGTGGCCCTAACCGAAACGGATCGCAATCTGCTCGACAGCTGTCTGACCGGGGAGCCGTGCGCTTGGGAAGCGCTGGTTGACCGGTTTGTGGGGCTGGTTGTGCATGTCGTCGACCACACCGCTCGAAGCAAGGGGGTCGAGATCACGCCCGAGGATCGTGAGGATCTGGCGGCCGACGTTTTCGCCCGGCTGGTACGCAAAGATTTTCGAATCTTGCGAGATTTTCGCCGAAAATGTTCGCTGGCGACTTACCTGACGGTGATCGCGCGGCGGATCACGATTCGCCAATTGCATCGCCGCATCCGCGAACGTTCGCTCCACTTCGCTCTTAATGGCGAGCCAAAATCGCCGGTCACGTGGACCGTCGAGCAGCGGATCGAAGACCGCGATCAGATCGAAGCCTGGCTCGGCAGCCTTTCCGGTCTGGAGGCCGAAGTGGTTCGCCGTTTCCATCTCGACGGGCTCTCGTACGAAGAGATCAGCCGGCAGTTGGGGATTCCGGTCAATTCGATCGGTCCGACCCTCTCACGGGCCCGGCTCAAAATTCGCCGCAGCAACTCGGCTGACTCTGTTTTCAAGTAGAGCGTTTTTCTGATAGCTGTAGCGTTTCTGGTGTAGGCGGCGATTCCGACGCTGCGGGCGTACTCTTCCTTCCAGGCCGCTTTGGGCGGCGCGGCCGGTTTTTCGGCAGGAGGCGGATCTTGAGCGCGAACCTGCTGCCGGCCAAAAGTGACGAGCAGGGCGAAGATCAGCGTCGGTAGGCGTCGTGGCGTCGGCCGCAGACCAATCAGGGTGTCGAGAATCCCGTTATTATTTCCTCGTTTTGAGCCTTGGGGAATTATGGGTCGCAGGAAAAGGGGCAAACCATGAGAAATCGCTACAACCGGACGGTCTGGCCCCGCGGCGGCGACTTCGCGACCGGGATTTCCGGCTTTCTAGGCAGCCGGACAAAAGCCAGCTAAAATGCGTAATTCTTTCTACCCCCCGTTACCCCCCGCAAGTGAACTGAAGGAGCGTTTGATGTCCGCCCCGCTCAACAAGTACAGCAGCCGCGTTACCCAGCCGAAAAGCCAGGGCGCGTCGCAAGCCATGCTTTACGGAACCGGCATGACCGAAGCCGACATGGACAAAGCGCAGGTTGGCATCGCCAGCGTCTGGTACGAGGGGAACACCTGCAATATGCACCTTAGCCAACTGTCGGAAGAGGTGAAAAAGGGGGTGGTTGCGGCCGACATGGTCGGCATGCGGTTCAACACGATCGGGGTGAGCGACGGGATCTCGATGGGGACCGAGGGGATGAGTTTCTCGCTGCAATCCCGCGACCTGATCGCCGACTCGATCGAAACGATCATGGGCGGCCAGTGGTACGACGGTCTGATCGCACTGCCTGGTTGCGACAAGAACATGCCCGGCTGTTTGATTGCGATGGGACGACTGAATCGTCCGGCGATCATGGTCTACGGCGGCACGATCAAACCGGGACACAACGCCAAGGGGGAAAAGCTTGATATCGTTTCGGCGTTCCAGTGCTACGGCCAGTTCCTGTCGCAGTCGATTACCGAAGAAGAGCGGAAAGAAATCGTACGTAAGGCTTGCCCTGGCGCCGGCGCCTGCGGCGGCATGTACACCGCCAACACGATGGCGACCGCGATCGAAGCGCTCGGAATGACGCTTCCCTATAGCAGCAGCATCCCGGCCGAAGACCCGGCCAAGCAAGAGGAATGCATCGCCGCCGGCAAGGCGATTCGTTACCTGCTGGAAAAAGACATCAAGCCGCGCGACATCATGACCCGCGATGCGTTTGAAAACGCGATGGTGATGGTGATGGCGCTGGGCGGCTCGACTAACGCGGTGTTGCACTTGATCGCGATGGCTCGTGCGGTCGACGTCGACCTGACGATCGACGACTTCCAGAAGGTGAGCGATCGCGTCCCGTTTCTGGCTGACCTGAAACCGAGCGGCAAGTTCGTGCAGGAAGACCTCCACTCGATCGGCGGCACGCCGGGCGTGATGAAGTACCTGATGGCGGAAGGATTCCTGAAGGGGGACTGCTTGACCGTCACCGGCAAAACGCTGGCCGAAAACATCGCCGATCTACCAGGTTTGAAAGAAGGTCAGACGATCGTGCATTCGCTCTCCGATCCGATCAAGCCGTCGGGGCACATTCAGATCTTGAAGGGAACGCTGGCTCCGGAAGGCGCCGTCGCCAAAATCACCGGCAAGGAAGGGCTCCGCTTCCAAGGTCCGGCCAACGTCTTCGACAGCGAAGAAGACATGTTGCACGCTCTGGAAGGCAAGAAGATCAACAAGGGGGACGTCGTCATCATTCGGTACGAAGGCCCCAAGGGTGGCCCTGGCATGCCTGAGATGCTGACGCCAACCTCGGCGATCATGGGCGCTGGTTTGGGTAGCGACGTGGCGCTGCTGACCGACGGTCGATTCTCGGGCGGTTCGCACGGATTCATTGTCGGTCACATCACGCCGGAAGCCCAAGAAGGAGGCCCGGTTGGGTTGGTGCAAAATGGCGACATCGTGACGATCGACGCCGACGGCAACTCGATTGACGTCGACGTCTCGGTTGAAAAAATGGCGAAGCGCAAGGCCGCTTGGACCGCTCCGGCGTACAAGGCGACGCGCGGCACGCTCTACAAGTATATCAAGAACGTGAAGAGCGCCTCGGAAGGCTGCGTCACCGACGAGTAGTCGACGCAGCTCTAACAACTAACCCGAGGCGCGAGCCGAGGGAAAGCGGCCGGAAATCCGCATTCGTGGCGCCTGGGGTTTCCGGCCGCAATCGATTGGGCGTCCCTTTCTTGACATCCACCCACATTCCATCGGCTTGCGCCTCGGGTTAGTGCTGAAAGGCAATTGTTGAACATGTGGACGATCATCCTGCTGATTCTGTCGAACATCTTCATGACGTTCGCCTGGTATGGGCACCTGAAATTCAAGAGCAGCGCCCTGTGGGTGGTGATCCTGGCGAGTTGGGGGATCGCCTTTTTTGAGTACTGCCTGCAAGTGCCGGCCAATCGTTGGGGGCATGAGCGGTTCAGCGCGGCACAGCTGAAGATCATGCAGGAGGTGATCACGCTAGTCGTCTTTTGCGTCTTCGCGGTCACGTTTCTACGCGAGCCGCTGAAATGGAACTACATTGTCGGCTTTGTGATGATCTTGCTGGCGGTGGTTTTCGTATTCGGGTTTGACCGGCCGACCAAGGGAAGCGAAGAGGGGGAGCCTGGCGTCGAGCAGGTAATCGAAGAGGAGCCACCGGTGGATGGATAGCGAAGAACGGTCGAGGGATCGTAGCCCGAGGCGGCGCGAGCCGAGGGAATGCGGTTGCCAACCCTCACTGATCATCGGCTTACCGCTTCCGGCCGCACGGCATACCTCATCCTTCGCGTAAGTCGCTACCGCTCTCTCTCGGCTGGCGCCTCGGGCTACGATTGGTGATACTCTGGATCCATAAGAAAAGAGGATGACCAGTCTGGTCATCCTCTTTTCGTTTGCCGCTTCCGTACCGGCCCCTCTGGGGTCAGCGCCTACTTAATTAGGTAGTACTGACCTCGCAGGTTGCATAGCAACTGTTCTCCTTGTCGCTGTTGGGCGAGTAAGGCGTTCTGCTGTTTGTTGTTCGCGGCGACCAGCGAGAAATACTCCTTGCTGAATCGCTCGACCGTCTTGATCTTGCTCTTGTCCTTTTCGGGATCGATGTCGCCGGCGCTTTCGGCGATCCAGACCTTGTTTCGCAGGAAGAGCGTATCGTTGCCGACGTTGCGAACGTTGGACGCGACCACCGTGACGTCATTTTCGACATCTCGGTAGACGGCGTTGCCCGCATAGGCGTTCGCCGTCGCTTGAGGCGTTGCGGCAGGCATCGCTGGGCCACGTCCGCCGCCGCCAAATCCACCACCGACTCCAGCGGCGTAGCCGTCCGTTCCCTTTTGCAGCGCTCCCAATCCGCTACTGTTGGCGCGATCCGCCTTTTGATAGGCGCCCTTTTGCGACCGCTGGGCGAACCCAGAACGTCCCGACGATTCCGCCAGCTTGCGGGTTTCGGCTTCCGCCAATTCAAAGCTTTGCATCCCGCCGCGGCGGGCATCGGCCAGATCACTAACCGTTGCGTTTTCGTCAGCCAGGAACGACGTGTACGGCGTGATGATCCCATGCTTGGTCGAGAGCGAGACCAACTCCTTGATCAGCTCGTCGTTCTTGCCATTGAGATCGATCTCATCAATGATTTCGCCGATTCGCCGCATCGCCCATAGCTTTTCGACAAACGCATACGTTTGGTCGTCGCTCTCTTTGACGAACTTGGCCGGGAAGGCGACCTTTTGCTTCTTATCGCCCACCGTTCCGACGATGGTGATCTTGGCGTCGCCATGTTTGCGATAGCGACCGGCGATGATCAGTTGCTCGCCGGCGAACAGGTCGTGCGCCTCTTTCGGTTGCAGGCGATTGACGAAGTTGCCGCCGCCATGCTCTAGGTCGTACTTGATTGCGACGTTGGTCATCACCGGGGCGCTGATCTTGTTGTAAAGCCGGGCGACATGCGCTTCGATATCTTCGTTGGGGCGAACGTACTCGCTTTGACCGAAGCACTCGCGCGACAGCCGATCGAGCAAGCGGCTGTTGACGTCATAGCCGACGCCGAAGCTGATCACCCGGGCCCGGACGTCGTTCCGCTTTTTGGCGCCATCAACGATCTTGGCCTCGTTTTGCTCGCCATGGGTCGGCAAACCGTCGGTCAAGAAGAGGACGTAGCTGGGACGCGAGGCATCCTTGAGCATGCCCATCGCTTTGGAGAGTGCGCCATCGATATTGGTGCTGCCGCCGGCATAAAGATTGTCGACGAAATCGATCGCTGACTTGCGCGATTTGTCGTCTAGCTTTTGCAGTTCCGGCTGGAATGACTCGACATCGCTGTCGTAGGCGATGATGTTGAAGGTATCGCCTTCATTGAGGTTGTTCAGGACGAACTTCGCCGCCTCTTTTGCCTGCTCGATCTTTTCGCCGCTCATACTGCCCGAGCGATCGACCACAAAGATCACCGACTTCTTCGTTTTTTCGTCTCCCTCTTGTTCGATCGGCGGACTGGCGAGCAAGAGGAAATAGCCATCCTCGTCTCCCTCGGGACGATAGGTGAGTACGCTGGCGCTGAGGTCGGTCTTGGCTGTGTCGAAGAAGAGCCGGAAGTCGTCGGTCGGAACGCAATCGGTTTCTTCGATCGTCACGACCGCTCGATTCTTCCCTTTTCGTTTCACGTCGACTTCGTGCGTCGGACTGTAGACGCTCTTTAGCTTCTCGGTCGTGTTGACCGTCAGCCGCATCCGCAGCTTTTCGAGCGGCTTGTCCGTGAACCGAGCGGTCGAGAGTGGGAAGAGGAAGTCCGTTAAGCGGTTATCCTTCCGCAGCAATTGACTATAGGTGATCGTCACTTTCCGCGTGGCGCCGGCCGGTACGGGAAAGACGCTGGTCTGGAACATCCCGGTCCCAACCCATTCGAGCAGCGCTGGATCTTGATTCTTGCGCACGATCTCTTCGTAAATCTGTCGCGCCTTGTCTTTCGGCAGTAGCTTGGCGGGGTACTCTTTGCCGTCAACCAACAGGGTCAAGCTGTCGATCGCGCCGTCGTACGGCAGCGGGAAGAGAAACGAAACCTGCAGTTGGCGACTGCATGTATTCTCGAACGTTTGCGAAACCTGCACCTTGGCGATCTGGTCTTCGATGTTCGCGTCGACCTCCAGGCTCTTGATCTTGTACGACTCCGGAATCGGCTGCGGCGAAGGACGCGGGATCGGCCGCGGAAGCGGAATCGGGCGAATCGGATCGTGAATGATCACGACCGTTTGCGCAGAAGCGTTTAGCGCTCCACTCAGCAGGGCGATCATTAGAGCCAACGGCCCCCAAAGGGCGAGGCGTTTGAGACGAGACATGGCGGTGCTCCTAACGTCGAGATAGCGGGCTTTGTAACTTAGACGATGCCGAGGGAGCAACGGTTTTGGGAAGAAGCGAAAAGATTTTGGGCGCAATTGCGTGGGTTTGCGGGGCTAGCGTCACGAATCGTTCTATAACGTGCGGAATCAGCGGCAGATACTGGCGTTTGCGAACGCGTAATCTATAATCCTGCTTAAGCCGTTGCCCCCATGAATGAGTATCAAAAGGGAGCGGCTTCAGCTTGCCGAACGTGACGATTTTCCTTCTTCTCTGTCGTTTCTCCTGGCAAGTTCGTTTTCCCTCCTTCCGCAAATTCACCGAGCACCCTCGCCCCTTTTCTGGGAGTCCTACCGAATGTGTCGTCTCGCGTCATGCTTTGTCCTTTTGTGTTTTGCATCGGTCGCTTGCGCGCAAACGCCGATGTGGATCTGGAAATCCAACAGTGCGGCCGACAATGAAACGGTCTATGTCCGCAAAGAGGTCCAACTAACCGGTCCGGTCAAACAGGCGACGTTGTACGCCACCGCCGATAACCACATTAGCGCGACCTTCAACGGCAAGCCGGTCATTCAGCACGATGACTGGGCGACCTGGGGCAAGGCGAACGTCACCAAGCTGATTCGCGACGATCGTGCGTTGATCGCCGCCGCCGGCAAGAACGATTCTGGCGTCGCGGCGATGCTGCTGAAGCTGGAAGTCGAATACAAAGATGGCAAGAAGCAGACCTTCGTCAGCGACGACAGCTGGAGCGTCTCGACCAAATCGGCGCCTGGTTGGGATCGTGCCGGCTTCAAAGCCGATTGGAAAAACGCCTACGTACTTGGCAAGCTCGGCATGCAGCCGTGGGGCAATGTGAACGTGGCCGCCGTCGCCGCCGCTCCCGGAGAAGCGACCCCGGTCGACAACATCAAGACGCTGGAGGGCTTCACCGTCGAACGCCTTTACTCGGTGCCGCTGGGCCAAGAGGGATCGTGGGTCAGCATGACCGCAGACCCGCAAGGTCGCTTGATCTGCTCGGATCAATATGGCGGGCTCTTCCGCGTCACGCCTGGCAAAGACGCCGCCACGACCAAGATTGAACAGCTAGACGTGGCGATCGGCGCCGCTCAAGGCTTGCTATGCGCTTACGACGCGCTCTACGTTTCGGTCAACGGCGGCGCCGCGCAGGGCTCCGGTTTTTACAAGGTGACCGACACCAACGGCGATGATCAGTACGACAAGGTTGAACTGCTGAAGAAGTTCAATGGCGGCGGCGAACATGGTCCGCACGCGATTCGCCTGGGGCCGGATGGCAAGCTCTATGTCATCGCCGGCAACCATACGAACATTCCGCAAGGCGGCGAAGTGGGAGCCCCGCACAAGAACTGGGCCGAAGATCTGCTGCTGCCGCGCAATCCCGACGGCAACGGCCACGCGACCGGCCGCATGGCGCCCGCCGGTTGGATTGCCCGGACTGATAGGGACGGAAAAGAATGGGAGCTGATTTGCGCCGGTTTCCGTAACCCGTACGACATCGCCTTCAACGCCGACGGCGAGTTGTTCACTTACGACGCCGACATGGAGTGGGACACCGGATCGCCCTGGTATCGCCCGACTCGGGTTAATCACGCCGTTTCGGCCGCTGAATATGGATGGCGATATGGTACCGGCAAATGGCCCGATTACTACGTCGACAGCGTCGGAGCGGTCGTCGACATCGGCCTCGGTTCGCCGACCGGTATCGAGATGGGCCTGGGCGCCAAGTTTCCGGCCAAGTACCAAAACGCGCTGTACATCAACGACTGGACCTATGGCGTGATCTACGCGGTGCAGATGACTCCGCAAGGCGCTACCTACACGGCCAACTTCGAGAAGTTCATCACCGGTCGACCGCTGCCGGTCACCGACATCGTCGTCAATCCGAAAGATGGCGCCCTCTACTTCACGATCGGCGGACGTCGTACGCAATCGGGCTTGTACCGTGTGACCTACGACGGTCCGGAATCGACCGCGCCGGTCGCCACGACCGAAGGGGAAGAAGGTCGCGAGGCTCGCGCCTTACGTCGTGAACTGGAAAAGCTCCACACGACCCAACCGGACGGCGCCCTCGGCAAGATCTGGCCGAGCCTGGCCAGCAACGATCGGGCGATTCGCTACGCGGCCCGCGTCGCGCTCGAAAACCAGGACCTCGCCGCTTGGAAGGACAAAGCCCTGGCCGAGACCAACGCCAACGCCACCATCCAGGCCTTGGCCGCCCTGTGCCGCACCGGCGACAAGGTGGATCAAACGGCTGTCTTGGAGAAGTTGAACACGCTGCCGTACGACCGGATGAGTGAAGAGCAGATTCTAGACGCCTTGCGCGTTTACCAGCTCGCTTACATCCGCCTGGGCGGCAAGCAGAATGACGCGGCCAACGAAGCGGTCATCGCGGTCCTTGATCCCCGCTTCCCGGGAGACAGCGAAAAGCTGAACCGCGAGTTGTTCAACTTGCTGGTCTACCTGGAAGCCCCGGGCATCGTTGAGAAGGGGATGAAGCAACTGTTCGCAGGGCAAACCCAGCAAGAGCAGATGTTCTACGCCTTTGTGCTGCGGAATGCCGAGAAGGGTTGGACCATGGATCAGCGGAAGGCTTACTTCAGCTGGATGAACCTAGCCCAGACCAAGTACCGCGGCGGCAATAGCTTCAAGAAGTTCGTGATGCAGATTCGCGATAACGCCTCCGAGAAACTGGCCAAGGCTGACTTGGCCGAACTGAAGGAGATCATGGATGGCGGCCAGATTGAAGAGGTTGCTAATCTCGAAACGACGCGCCAGTTCGTCCACAACTGGCAGGTCGATGATCTTGTCGGCATGTTGCCGCAGGTCGAATCGGGACGCAGCTTCGAGAAAGGCCGCGTCGCCTTTGAAGCCGCCCAGTGCGCCAAGTGCCATCGCTTCGCGGGGCAGGGGGGCGGAACTGGTCCGGACCTGACCGGCGTCGGCAATCGCTTTGCTCCGCTCTATGTGTTGGAGGCGATGATCCTGCCGTCGAAGGTTGTTTCGGATCAATACGTCAACACGATCTTCCAGACCGATACCGGCGACATCCTGGTCGGCCGGATCATCAGCGAAACCGACGACGAGTACCAGGTCCGTAGCGGCCCGTTCGCCAAAGAGCTGACCGTGCTGAAGAAAGACGAAATCGACGGCATGAAGCACTCGCCGCAATCGGAAATGCCCAGCGGCTTGCTCAACACGCTGACCCAGGAAGAGATCCTCGACCTGATCGCCTACCTCCGCAGCGCTGGCAACGAAAACGACGCCGCCTTTAAAAAGTAAAGGTAGGGCAGGCCGTGCCTGCCGCGATAGCGCCAATCATCAAAATGGGCTGCCAAATCTGGCAGCCCATTTTTTATGCGTTAGACCAGGGGTGCCGTTTTTACTGATCGCGCAAAACGTCATTGAACGCCCTGGCTGCAGGACCGGCAAATCGATCCTGCGCCTGCACCAAGTGCAACGGCCGCGGAATTTTCAGGTCCGCCAGGCGAATCGCCTTCAGCTCGCCGGAGGTCAACTCCGCTTCGACCGACAACCGCGACACGATCGCCAGTCCGACGCCAGCGGCGACCACATGCTTGATCGCTTCGGTGCTGCTAAGGGTCATTAGCTCTTTCACTTCGACGCCGCACAGCGAGATCGCCTGCTCTTGGACGGCCCGGGTGCCGGATCCTGATTCTCGCAGTACAAAGCTCTGCCCGCTTAGGTCGGTCGCTTTCACTTTCCGCTTCTTCACCAGCGGATGCGAGGCCGCAGCGACGACCACCAACTCATCTTCGGCGAAGCTTGTCGAAGTAAGGCCCGCTTCTTCCACAAACCCTTCGGTCAGGCCCAGGTCAACGCGATAGTCGAGCACCTGCTGATGGACGAAGGCGGTGTTGCCGACCGAGACATGGACGCGAATCTGAGGATGCTGCTGATGGAAGCGGGCCAAAACCTGCGGCAATAGATACCCGGCGATTGTGGTGCTGGCGCCGACGAACAGCTCGCCGCGGCTCACTTCTCGCAATTGGGCGACCGCCTGTTCCGCTTCCGCTTCGAGCGTGAAGATTTTTCGGGCATATTCGCTCAGCAGTTTGCCGACCGTCGTCAGTCGCAGTCCCTTGCCGGTGCGGTCGAACAATTGCTCGCCCAACGCTGCTTCAAACTCTTTCAGCTGTTTCGACGCCGCAGGCTGACTGATCAGTAATTGCTCGGCGCCCAGGCTGACGCTGCCGGTTTCGGCGATGGCGTGAAAGATCGCCAAGTGGTGCAAATTCATGGATATAGACTCAGGTTATGCGTTTAATGAATTTTATGTCTTTGATTTATGTGGGGCAAGTCTCGATATTTGCAAACGTGGAAAGCAACTTCTCTTGGTGACCCGGAAAGAGCAAATCGATGAGCCAGACGACTCTCAGCAAAATCGAACTTCTCAAGCAAGGCAGCCGCCAGCTGCGGGGGACGCTAGCGGAGGAATTGCAGAACGAGCGTCCCGACTTTTCGGGCGACGCGATTCAGATGCTCAAGTACCACGGCAGCTATCAGCAGGACGACCGCGACGTCCGCAAGCAGAAGAACGCCGATGGTACGAAAAAGCAGAAAGCTTACTCGTGCCTGATCCGGACCGTAGTTCCCGGCGGAAAGGTGACGGCCGAGCAGTTTCTGGCCGAGCTCGATTTGTGCGATCGCCTGGGGAACGGCACGTTGCGGATTACCACCCGGCAAGGCTTTCAGCTGCACGGCGTGCTCAAGAGCGACCTGAAGGAGACGATCCGCACGATCAACCAGATCAAACTTTCGACCTACGCCGCTTGCGGCGACGTCAGCCGCAATGTGATGTGCTGCCCGGTGCCGTACAAAAACAACCCGGTTCGTGAGCAGATGCAAGGGGTCGCGCGGCAGATCTCCGTCCACTTCCGGCCGCAGTCCTCCTCTTACTACGAACTCTGGCTGACCGACGAAGAAGGAAACAAGGAAAATCACGCCGAGTTCCAACCGGTCGCCGAGCCTATCTATGGAGAGCGGTATTTGCCGCGGAAGTTCAAGTTTGGCGTCGCCGAGCCGACCGACAACTGCATCGACGTCTACACGCAGGACGTCGGTCTGCTGGCGATTATCGAAGCGGACCAGGTGGTCGGCTACAACGTGATCGTCGGCGGCGGGATGGGCAATACCCCCTCGGCCGACAAGACCTTTCCGCGCCTTGGCGACGAGCTGACGTTCGCCACTCCCGAAAACGTGATCGCCGTTTGCGAAGCGATCGTCAAAGTGCAACGCGACTTTGGCAATCGCGACGATCGCAAGCGAGCCCGGCTGAAGTACGTGCTGCATGATTGGGGCGTCGCCAAGTTCAAAGCGAAGGTCGAAGAGTACTACGGCGAACCGCTACCGGAACCGCGACACGCGCCCGTGACTGGCATCGACGATCATCTCGGCTGGCATGTCCAGGGAGACGGTAAGCTGTTCTACGGAATCAACATCGAGAACGGCCGCGTCGCCGATGTCGACCAAGTGCGAATCAAAAGCGGTCTGCGAGCGATCCTCCAGCGGTACGGAATGGAGACTCGCCTGACGCCGCTGCAGTCGGTGATCTTGTGCGACGTCGATCCGAAAGACCGCCGCGACATCGAAACGCTGCTGCAGGAGTACGGGATGAAATCGGTCGACGAGCTGTCGCTCGCCCGGCGGTTTGCCGTCGCTTGCCCCGCGCTGCCGACCTGTGGTCTGGCGATTACCGAGTCAGAGCGGGTCATGCCGCAGCTGATTGATCAGCTTGAGCCGGTGCTGGCCGAGCATGGACTCGCCGAGTCGCAGATTTCGATTCGGATGACCGGGTGCCCCAATGGGTGTGCCCGGCCGTATATGGCGGACATCGGCCTGGTCGGCAAGTCGGTCGGCAAATACACAATCTACCTGGGGGGGAATCCGCAAGGAACGCGAATCGGCTTCGTCTATCAAGAGGCGACGCCACTGGCAGAGATTCCGGCCCAGCTGTCGCCGCTGTTGGCTCGTTACACGGCGGAAAAAGAGGGCGAAGAGGGATTCGGCGACTACTGCGCCCGCATTGGACGCGATGCATTGTTGGCCAAGGTTGGCCAGTCGGAAGCGGTCACACTTCAAAACTAAGATCAGGGAATGGATAACGATGAAACGCTATTACTCGCTTTGGAAATCGACCTGGTGGTTGTGGATGCTGATCATCGGCGGCGCCTTTTATCTGTCGACGCTCAGTAACGTTCTGATGTGCGTCAGCTTGGTCTACCTACCAATTTGCGTCGTCATCTTTTTATGGTTCGGCTTGGTGCGTTACGACGATCAGGGGAATCCGCTCGACATCGTCTAACAGCCTGTTGAAAAATGCCATCGTGGCATTTTCCAACCTCGCCAGGCTCAGAGCATAGCTCTTCGCGGCTCTCAAAATAACGACTTACGTCGTTATTTTGGGATCGCATCCGTGCGATCACGCAGTCCATCGAGGAAATCAACGGACTGCTAAGCATACGTCGTTGTAATCGGCGTGTTGCGCGTTCTGTATGAACCCGCAGCGCGAAAGCTTGAGAAGCCTGCCGGCGTCTTCTTTTATTGGCCAAGTACCGGCGGCGGCAATACGAAGCCTCCATCGGGTAGCGTCTCGGGACGCATTACCGGGGGCAGTAGTTGCGGTTGATTTTGCGGCGTCACGTTGACGGCCGGATCGACCTGCGTGGCGAGCGGCGTGACGTAACCGGCCTGGGCGTTGGAGCGAAGTTGCTCGGCGCGGCTCCGCAGTTCTTCCGGCGGCACGATCCGCCGCGGTTCCATCGCGAAGTCGAGATCCCGAGTGTCCCGAATTTCCCACGGCCAGAGGTTCTCGCTAAAGAACTCGATCACCGGGTACTCATACCAGGGGGGCTTGAAGGTGTGCAGCTGCGACACCGACTCGTAGCCATGTTTCTCGAGCCGGATCTCGCGCGTGCCATAATGGACGTAATTGGCCGAGACCGGCGTCACGCCGATTTCCTGATCGTCGACGTACACCACCGCCCCCGGAGGGCTGGTGCGGATATTCATCCGGCGACGTACGCAACCGGTGCTGGCGCAGGCGATTAGCAGCGTCAGCAGCAGAAAGTTACGAAAATGGAAAGTCCGACGGTTCATGCCGATGGGCCGATTCCGATCTAAATTAGGTTGAAGCGGGGGCGAAGTTTAGCAATCTGCTGCGGCAGCGGCTAGACGAAAACGGGAATCGAAGTTAAATCTTTTCGTCGTAAGTACTTGTTGACGCAAAAATTCCGCTTTAATATCGCAGGTTTCCGTAAATAATAGGTAGGGCCGCTTTCTGGCGGAAATTGTTGGACCGGAGAAGAGCGACGCATGTCGGTTGAGTCCCATACGTGGCATAACACGATTCAGATCGCTGCGCTCAGCGATGTGGGGATGCGCCGTAGCAACAACCAGGACCACTACGGCGTCATTCTCTCGGCCAATTGGGACGAATGGCGAAAGCGGGGGCACCTGTTTGTCGTCGCCGACGGCATGGGAGCCCACGCCGCTGGCGAACTGGCGAGCGAAATCGCGGTTGACCGCGTCGGCCATCTCTATCGCAAGTACATCGAAAAAACGCCTCCCGATGCGCTCGTCACCGCCGTCGAAGAAGCCAATGCGATCATCAATCGCAAAGGAGAAGAGAACTCGGCGTTCCACAAAATGGGGACGACCTGTAGTTCGCTGTTGATCTTGCCGCAAGGTGCGATCGTCTCGCATGTGGGGGATAGTCGCGTCTATCGGCTGCGGGGCGATAAGCTCGAGCAACTCTCGTTCGACCATTCGATGGCCTGGGAAATTCGGGCTGCGACCGCGGGGCTCGACGCCGCCGACGTGTACGACGCGATTCCCAAGAACGTCATCACTCGTTCGCTTGGCCCAGGGCCGACGGTCGAAGTCGATCTGGAAGGTCCCTTCCCGCTGCAGGTGGGCGATACGTTCTTCGTCTGCAGCGACGGAGCGACCGGCCCCTTGCGTAACGACGAAATCGCCATCATTCTGAAAACGCTGGATCCGGCGCACGCCGTCCAACTGATGGTCGACTTGGCGAACCTGCGCGGGGGGCCTGATAACATTACCGTTATCGTGGTGAAGATCACCGGCGAGGCGATCACCCAAGATCCCACCCACAGCGAACCGCTGATCATGGAAGAGACTCGCCCGGCGAATCCTCCTTCCCGCCAGAAGCTGCGAAACCCGCCCTGGACCGTTTGGGCGCTGCTATTGCTGTTTGGGTTTGCGACGGTGTCGCTGGCCTACATGCAGCGTCCCTTCGAGGCGGTCATCGCCGGGCTGGCGGCGTTTGCGGCCTTCGTATTTGGGGCGGTCTATATGTATTCAGGCCCGGTTGAAGATGAGCCGATCAAGGCGACTCCCAAGCGCCGGCTTGGTCGCGGACCGTATGAGGAAACCCCCTGCAACACGACCGAGAACGTCGCTCGCAACCTGGCGGCGACCGTGGTCGAACTCCGCGAGGCGTCGGAAACCAACCAATGGAAGCTCGACTGGGATCGGGTCAACCAACTGCGCAGTCAGGCCCAGCTCGAGCTAGCAGCGGGCGACTACTTTAACGCCACGCGGCTCTTTTTGATCTGCATCGGGGCGATGATGGCACAGATTCGGATGCAGAGCAAAAAGAAGAACCCGCTGGAAGATGAGTCGAAGGTCGACTTGATTTAGGTCGCGGCTCTACCGGTTTGGGGCGTTCGCTTGCTGGGAACGAAACTGTCGTTCCGTCGTCTGCGGGAACTTGCTAGAGTTCGCACGAATTCGCCCGTTTCTTTTCGACCCGCAATGCGAATCATTACCCGCTACATCTTGTGGGAGATCCTCAAGATCTTCTTTTTGGCGCTCGGCGCGCTGACGTTGCTGATCGTTTTGGTCGGCGTCGTGCAACAAGCGCTGCGCGAAGGTCTGGGCCCTGGTCCGATCGCCCGGATCATTCCGTACATGATTCCCGATGCGCTTCGGTTTTCGATTCCCGGCACTATCCTGTTCGCCTCCTGCAGCGTTTACGGGCGGCTGTCGTCCGGCAACGAACTGGCCGCGCTAAAGGCCTCCGGCGTCTCTCCGCTAGTAGCGCTGTGGCCCGCCTACGCGGTCGCCCTGGTACTGTCGATCGTTTGCGTTTGGCTGAACGATGTTGGCGTCTCCTGGGGCAGCCAAGGGGTGCGTCGGGTGCTGGTGCAATCGTTCGAGGAAATCGCCTATGGCATGCTCCGCACGCACAAGTCGTTTAGCAACGAGAAGCTCTCAATCCTGGTCCGCGAAGTCGACGGCCGGCGGCTCATGCGTCCGCAAATTGTCGCCGCGGCGACTCCTACTTCGCCGCAACTGTTGATCTCGGCCGCCGAAGCGGAACTGCATAGCGACGAGAATAACCAGTTGATTATTTCGCTGATTGACAGCCGGATCGAAAGCGACGGATCAAGCCAAGGGGTCTTCGAGCATCCTGGCCAACTCGACCATATCATCTCGCTCAATGACGAGCTTTCGGCCGAAAGTCGTAGTCCGTCGAAGATCGCATCGTCCCGTATCGCCACCGTGCTGGGGGAAGAGCGTGAACTGGTCAAGAGCCTGGAGGAGGCGGACGTCGCTTGGAACAGTTTCTCGCAGTTGGCGACCTTGGACGACGAGCAAAGGGCCCCCCGGATTGATGCGTCCTTCGTCGATTGGCAGATCAATCGTCTGCGGACCGAGCCTTGGCGGCGATGGGCGAACGGCTTCAGCTGTTTGTTCTTTGTGCTGCTGGGCGTGCCGCTAGCGATCAAGCAGCGGAACCCTGATTTTGTGACCAGCTTTTTTATGGCGTTTCTGCCGGTCTTGCTTGTCTTCTACCCGCTGCTAGCGTTCGCCGTCGATCGAGCGAAAGATGGGGCGCTGCCGCCTCAGGCGGTGTGGATCGGCAACCTGGCCCTGTTGGCGGTCAGTCTCTACTACCTGCGGAAGGTCTGGCGCTACTAGCGGCAAGTCGCCCGGTTCGGCTTGAATCGTCACGGCGAAGCTTGCTACACTCTCCAGGCGATCGCCGGTCGCGGCGAGACGATGGATGTCTCGCCCAAGGTGGCGATCGGTTGCGACAAGGAGGTCGCTTGTGTTTACCCGACGCCCGATTCGGGACAAGATGCTGATTGGCGCGGTGTTGCTGACCGCCATTGTGCTGGGTCTGGCCGCCACGGCCGTCTGGTGCAGTTACAGCTACCGCGGCTTGGCGCGCAGCGTCAGCGTACGCGCCAGCGAACTGCCGCTCGCCATCGACTTCAGCCTGGCGGTGACCGATCTGCGTCACATGCTGGGGCAATCTCGCGAAATCAATCACGACGGCTTTCCGTCGTCGTTCGATCCTTCGCCCGAACCAAAAGAAAACGATGCGGTCTCTGGCTTTGATCCCTCGCTGCAGCGCGAGGAGTTCGCCGCTCGGTTGATGCATGTCGAACGTTCGCTGCAGGTCTACAAGCAGCAACTGGAATCGAACGACGCGCTTGCCAACGACATGAGCGACTATTCGTACGAGCGCGAGACGATTCGCAAGATCGACGAATTGATCGCCAAGATTCAAAGCGAAGCCAACAACGGCGACTGGGTGTTGGGACTGGTCGACAAGACGATGTTAAAACGGGACCTCGACAGCCTGCACACGCTGGCGATGGAGTTGCCGAGCTATCTGATTCAGCGGATGCAGCGTCTGAAAGACGAAGCCCATAGCCAATATCGAGCCGGGATCGTGATCTCCGTTTCCGCCACGCTGGCCGGCGTCACGTCGCTCGGCGTCTTCATGTGGCTCTGTTGGGTTTGGATCTTCTGCCCGCTCGGGGTCTTGATGAAGGGCTCGCGGATGGTCGCCAGCGGCAACTTTTCGCACCGCATTCACTTGAACACGCACGACGAGATGAGCATCCTGGCCGAAGCGATGAACGCCATGACGCAGCGGTTTGAAGAGATTCGCCGCAATCTTGATGGCCAGGTCCAAGAGCGAACCAAGCAAGTGGTCCGCAGCGAGCAACTCGCCAGCGTCGGCTTTCTGGCCGCCGGCGTCGCTCACGAAATCAACAATCCGCTCGCTTCGATCGCCTTCTGCGCCGAGTCGCTGCAAAGTCGCTTGGCCGAAGCGCTGCCCGCCGAAGAGGCGGAGCAAGCGGTCTGCAGCGTCGACGACGTCGAACTGCTGCGGAACTACCTGGGCATGATCCAGGACGAAGCGTTCCGCTGCAAGGAAATCACCGAACGGTTGCTCGACTACTCGCGTCTGGGAGATGTCGAAAAGGCCGACACCGACCTGGGCGAGCTTGTCCGCAATGTGATCGACATGGTCAGCCATCTCGGCAAGTACCGCGAAAAGAAGGTCAACTTCAATTCACGCGACGCGGCGATCGCTCCGGTCAATCCGCAAGAGATGAAGCAGGTCATGCTGAACCTGATCACCAACGCATTGGACAGCTTAGACCCCGGCGGCGAGGTCAACGTCGAACTGAGATCGCTGGACGACGATCAGATTATCGTCACGGTACGAGACAATGGTTGCGGCATGACCGAAGAAGTGAAGAAACACTTGTTTGAACCCTTCTTCACTCGCCGCCGTAACGGACAGGGTACCGGGCTAGGTTTATCCATCACGTATCGCATCATCGCCGATCACGGCGGGCAAATCGACGCGCACAGCGAAGGACCGGGGTGCGGGTCGGAATTCCGAATTACATTGCCCGCTAGCACGCCAGGGAAGGAGCAACACCATCGCTACCAAGCAGCCTAGTCGGTTGAAGATCCTCTTCGCCGACGACGAGAAGTCGTTGCAAAAACTGATGAGTCTCGAACTGCCCCGTTTGGGACATGAAGTTACCGTCTGCCCCGACGGTTTGACTGCCGTTGCTGCGCTCGAGCGCAATACGTACGACTGCATTCTGGTCGACCTTGATATGCCGGGACTGAACGGCATCCAGGTGATCGGCAAAGCGAAAGAACTTTCGCCCGAGACCGAGGCGATCGTCCTGACCGGCAAGTCGTCGACCGAATCGGCGATCTCGGCGTTGCGGTTCGGTGCGTTCGATTACTTGACCAAGCCTTGCCGTTTGGTCGAACTGCAGACGCTGCTCGATCGGGTCGCTGACAAGCGGGAATTGACCCGCAAGTATCGCGCGGTCAAAACGCGGTTGGAAAAGCTGGAAGGTAAGTCGAACCTGATCGGCGATTCGACCAGCATGCAGCAGGTGGGACGCTTGATCTCGAAAGTGGCGCCGACCAATTCGACCGTGCTGATCCGGGGCGAAACCGGTACCGGTAAAGAACTGGTCGCCCGCGCTCTGCATGATCAAAGTCACCGCGTCGAGATGCCGTTCGTCGCCGTCAATTGCGGCGCTCTGCCAGAGAACCTGATCGAAAGCGAACTGTTCGGGCATCGCAAAGGCTCTTTTACCGGAGCTGAGGATACGCGTATCGGCTTGTTCGAGGTCGCCAACGGCGGCACGCTCTTTTTGGACGAAATCGGCGAACTGCCGAAGTCGCTGCAGGCGAAACTGCTGCGGGTGCTGGAGACCGGCGAGATCCGCCGCGTCGGCGATAACGACTCGATGAAGATCGACGTCCGCATCGTTTGCGCCACGCACCGCGACGTTGAACAAATGGTGGCCGAAGGGGACTTCCGCGAAGACTTGATGTTCCGCATCAATACGTTCGAGATCCATCTGCCGCCGCTCCGCGAACGGACCGAAGACATTCCGCTGTTGGCCGAACACCTCTGCCGTCGCTTCTGGCCGAATGTGCCAATGACGCAGACGATCTTTTCGACTGACGCGATTCGCGCCCTGAAGTCGCACGATTGGCCGGGCAACGTGCGTGAACTGGCCAACGTTGTCGAACATGCGACGATCTTGTGCGAAGAGCCGCCGATTGAGCCTGATCATTTGCCTCGTCGCTTTGGGCGATCCAGCGGCGACGGCGCTATTGGCGCCGGAGGCGCTGCCGCTGGCAAGCCGGTGTTGAAAGCGATCGGGCCGTTATCGCTACGTGAACTGGAAATGCAGGCGATCTACCAGGCGCTCGAACGTCACGAAGGAAACAAACCGCAAGCGGCCGAAGAATTGGGCGTGAGCCTGAAGACGCTTTACAACAAGCTCAACCAGGCGTCGAGCATGGACAAATCGGCCTGAAGCGATTGAGCTTCGTCAAAATCAGAAAACGCCGCATGCTAAACGCCGAGCATGCGGCGTTCTTGATGGATCGTGCAAAATTCTCGCAGGGGACGTTGCGGAGCGTTAGGATGACGAGAAATGAAACTTGTCTCCTCACGAAACGATAAGGTCTACGACATGCGCGTTTGCCGAGCTACCCAATTCGTTCTGGCGGCGTTTCTGGTTCTGGCGACGCTCACCCCTGTCTATGCTCAGGGCTTTGGCGATGCCCGCCGCTATAACGGCTACATCGATGCGGAACCACTCTTGATCGTGATCCCAGACTCGCGCGACTGCGCATTGGCCTACAACGCTGAGAGCGATGATTGGGATAAGGTCGAGTTCTCTACGCCATTGCCTGGGGAGGGTTCGCCGGTGGCAATCGGCGGAGATGTCGCCGTGTTCGTCCATGAGGGCGTCGCCTATGGATACAGCGTGGAGACTAGCCGGTGGGCGTCGATTAAATTGGACGACCCCAAGACGCCTGGAATCCCGGTTATTGGCGGTAAACTAGCGGCGGTGATCCATGGAGATTTCGTTTACGGATTTGGCGCTAAACATGGCGTTTGGGCGAAAGCGAAGCTGTCCAGCGGCAGCAAGGCGAAGCCAATAATCGGCAGCACCTTGATCAAGGTCATCGACGGAAACGTGATGCTGGTCTTCGGCGAAGCCAGCAAACGCTTTAGCGGCGTTGACCTGACCAACGGCGAAATGGTTAAGCTTCGGTAGCGGCCAAGCGCCTAACTCATCTTCCGCACGACCCCGACCACGACGCCGCGGACCTTGGCGTTTTTCACATAAATGGGGGACATCGACGAATTGGCGGGCTGCAAACGGATGCGGTTCTTTTCTGGGAACCAGTATTTGAGGGTCGCCTCGCCATCTTCGGTCTCGGCGACGACGATTTGGCCGGTTTGGGCGCTGGTTTGTTTGCGGACGACGACGTAATCGCCATCTTCGATGTGAGCCTCGATCATCGAGTCCCCTTTGACGGCCAGCACAAACTGGTCGTGCCGGGCGAACATGTCGCGGAAATCGATCAGCTCTTTTTGCTCGATCGCTTCGTGCAGTACGCCGGCGGCGATCTGGCCGACCAGTGGCAAACCGACTTCATCCGCTTCGTCGCAGGTTAGCTGAATGGCTCGCGACATGTTGGGCTGGCGGGAGATCAACCCTTTTTTCTCGAGCGCCTTCAGGTGGCACATCACGCCATTGGGTGAGCTGATTTTAAACTCGTCCCCAATCTCGCGGACCGTCGGACCATAGCCCCGCGAGACGATCTTGTCGCGGATAAAGGAGAAAACGGCACGTTGACGTTGGGTCAGTTGATCGAGTGCGCTGGTCGAGTTGGAAGAGGCCATTAGACCGGTCTCCAGGGGTGAGTTCACTTACCTTCCAGTAAGCATAATATACGGCTGTACATAGGTCAATAGCGTTTGTACACCGTTGTCCTCGGCAAATGTCAATAAAGTATCCCCCCCGGTTTTTGCTATTTAGTCGATTGTGAACTAGGGTTCCAATACAACCAACTTCCTTCGCTTTAAGATCCTGGTGGTTCCTGGGACACGAATAAACCAGGGTCAATAGCTTATCCGGGAACCCAGTCACATGTCTCACTTGATCCACTTCCTGCTCTCCGAAGAGGGGCCTACCGCAGTAGAGTATGCGGTAATGCTCGCGATGATCCTGGTCGTCTGCATTGCGGCGATCGGCATCATGGGACAACAAGTCGGCGCCGGCTATCAGCACGCGACTGACGAGTTTGCACGCACGTTTCCCTCTTCGATTACTTCGCCATAGCTTTCGATCGCTCGCTTACCACTACGACGATGATCTGGCCGCCGTCCCATTGGGCCGGCGGTTTTTTGGTGGGATTGTGCCGATTTCCGGGCGGCGAAAACGAGTCGATTCTGCGTCGCAGCCAACGACTGGCCAGCGGCAGGTGCTACATTTTGGGGAAGTCCGCCAGTCGGGCGTCGACCTGTTCCCGTTCTCCCCTCCGCTTGTTTGGAGTCTCGCCATGATCAAGACCATGCTTCCGCTGTTTGTTCTCGTTACGCTGATGAGCGGCGTCGCCCTTTCGCAGGGCAACGAGAAAGAACGTTACGTTGTGATCCCGGTCGACGACAAGCCGTTCGCCGTTGAACAGAGCAACTATGTTCGCTTGACCGGCGAAGCGATTTCTGGATCACGGATCAAAATGGAAATCAAAGGCCCGGCCGAAGTCGACATGATTTCGTTCGTTAAAAAGGTCAAAGGCGAAGACCTGCTGCTGGGTATGCAGATCAAACAGTACGACCTGAAGCTGACCGGCAAAGGCAAAGTGACCGCCACCATCACCTCTATCTTCCCCGACTCGACTTCGGAGCCGAAGGTGACGAAGTACGAGTTTGAGGTGAAGTAGCCCCTCGGGCTATTTCTGGGGACGCGGGCAGACGGAATAACGACCGCTTTGTGCCCGCGATTCTGCCAACGGTGCGAATCCCTCGCGAACCAAGCCGCTTTGTCCCTCTTGGCTATAGACGAAGCGGATAAACTCGGCCAACAGCGGATCGAGCTTTTCGCCACTCGGCACAATGTAGATCAGTCGTAGCTTTTGCGTCAGCGGATAGCGGTCGAGGTTCTCGATCGTTGGGGGGATCGTCGTTTCGCCGACTTGGATCGGCACGGCCCGCACCGCTGGAGTTTGATAGCCGATGCCAGTATATCCACAGCCATTGGCGTCGCCGGCGATTGCTTGCAACAGCGACTGACTGCCCGGCATCTCGATAATCGTTGATTTGAAATCTCCGCCAAGCAGTGCGGTCGTTTTCAGCTGGCCGTAAACTTGGCTGGCGCTGTTGCGTCCGTACAGGCGAATCGGCTGGTTCGCCATGGGGGCAGTTGGCGGCAGCAGTTGACTCCACGTGGTGATGTCGTGCTGGTCCGCTTTCTTCGTACTAGAGAAAATGGCGTCGACCTGTTTCATGTTCAAGCAGGCAATGGGATTGTCGCGATGCACAAAGATCGCCGTCATGTTCGCCCCGATGGCTATTTCAACCGGCGGCCCGCCGAGCTTCGCTTGTAGCTTGAACCGTTCCGATTCGCGAAGCGCCTGGGTCGACATCCCCAAGTCGGCGCCGCCGCTCAGCAGACCACCGACTGCGGTGGAAGCTCCTTTCTGGCGGATTTGAACATCGACGTTGGGGTAGATCTTCGTAAAGCCGTCGGCCCAGCGGTGAACGATGTTGTTCATCGTATCGGAGCCGATCAGGCGTAGCGTGCCCGAGAGCGAGTCGACCGGGTGATAGTGCGGAAGATCCGGATCGATGGCGATTGGCTCGGCCCAGGCGAGCCCGGTCGCTATAAACGAACAGAGGAGCGTCAACGGAATCTGTCTGCACATCAATCCAACTCCACGTTAGGACGAAGTCAATTATTCCCGATCAGCGTTAAGTTTTGTGGAAGAGCATTGCCGAGACGCAAAAAAACTGCGGCGCTAGGCGACGGTTTTACGACGCAACGTTAAAGGTGATCACCGTCCCACAGAACTCACATAGGACGAAGCAAAAGTCCATGTAGGCTCCTTGGTATTCGTACCAAAACTCTTCTTCCCCGTTCACCGGAATCGGCGGGATCATGGCGATTGGCTGAAAGGCGGTCGTTAGATTGTGTTGATCGCACGCAGGATTGCGGCAAACGATCGGCCCAGAGTTATCAACGTGCCTGAGCCCGCCTCCGCATGAAATCAGGTGATTGATGTCGAGATCGTCCAGGATTTGATTGTCTTCGGCGTTTGGTTGGAAGTAACCGTCACTGCGGAGAAACCCCAGGATTCGGGCTTCTTCATAGGCCAGCGGAACCAAATCGAGCGGCATCGATGGGAGTTGTTCGACCTGCAGGCACTGGTAGTCCGGTTCGTCTGCCTGCTCATCGCCGATCCAGAGAATGCGGATCTCGTTGTCGGAAACAATTCCATACTGCATCGCCCCTCCGCCGCTGCCGTATTTGAACGGATAGTAGAGCGGGAGCCGCTTTAGCGTCGGCTCGGCGACGAATGGAATCGCTTCGTCGGTCAAAGCGAGCGACGCCAACAACTGGACCGGCACATCCGAGCCAGCGGGGCAGAGTCCATGATAGGGCAGAGAACCGCCAAACTGATGTCGCCCCGAAGCGGATGGCACAAGTCGAAAAGGGCGACGATTGGCGGCGGAGATGACCGATAGCGACTGCGACATCTGCGTTCCTTAAATGTAATAAACCGATCGCCTACCATCCTACCAATTCGAAGCACATCGCAGGCACAAAAAGAGCCGCAGTCCAAAGACCGCGGCTCGAAGCAAATTGTCGATCAAAAAAGCAGCCAGCTCTTATCCGCTTTCCTTACAGCGGTATCCCATTCCAGCGGACGAACGCCTCGATCGCAAAGTACTCGGGCAGGCCGATCTGGTTGTAGCTGTCGGCGGTTCCCTTGTTGCGGTCTTCGGCGCGTTGCCAGAACTCACGAGGGTCGCTGCCCGGGAAGAGGGCGCGGTCTTTTTGGCTTTCGTGCATGAAGATCGCGTGCCGTTTCAGGTTGATGTCGCCCGGGCTGAGCGGAACGGCGATTTCGATCTCGTGCAGCGGGTACTCTTGCCAGGCGCCGCGGTAGAGCAGCGCGTCGGGACGCGAGCCCGTTTCTTCTTCGATCCGCTTCAGGGCGCGGAAGATCGCCATCGCACAAACGCGATGCGTGCCGTGCGGGTCCGACAGGTCGCCGGCGATGTAAACCTGGTCAGGCTGCTCCTGCATCAGCAGGTTGTAGATGATGTCGACATCTTCCTGGCCGAGTGGGTTCTTCGAGACGGTACCGGTCTGATAGAACGGCAGGTCCAGGAAGTGCAAATGCTCTTCTTTGCAGCCCACCTTCAAGGCGCCAGCTTTCGCTTCGCTGCGACGAATTAGCCCTTTGATGTTCATCACCGACAAGATGTCGGGTTCGCCAGGCTTCTTCGAGGCGAGCGAGCCGGCCACTTCCTGCTCGACTTCTAGCGAACGCTGCCCGTCGATGCCGAACATCCGGTTGTACTCGCTGACGAAGTCGGCGTACCGCTGGGCGTCATGATCAAAGACGGCGATGTTGCCGCTGGTCATGTAGGCGATGTGGACCTCGTGACCATCTTCAACCAGGCGGATGAGCGTCCCGCCCATGCTGATCACGTCGTCGTCCGGGTGCGGGCTAAAGCAGATCGTCTTCTTTCGCTCTTTACCGGCCGGGTGATATTCGATCGTCTCTTGCATCCACTTGAAGACGCGGTGGGCGAGCGAGCCGGCCGGGCCATGATGACGCAGCAACTGGTGCAGGTTGAACTTGCGGAAGTCGTCGTCATCCAACTTCAGCAGCGCCTTGCCGGTCTGTTGGCAGAGCCAGATCACCGCTTTCTTGATCAGCGATTCGGTCCAGTCAACGCTTCCTTGGGCCCAAGGGGTCTTGATGTCGGTCAGTTTGCTGGCGGCCGCTTCGTCGATCAGGACCTGCGCGTCGGGGTGATCTTGCAAGAAGCTGGCCGGAATACGGTCAGACGGCGTCGCTTCGACCGTTTCGCGAATGACGGTCGATTTGCCTTCGCCCAAGGCGAGCAGCAAGATCCGGCGGGCGTCCATGATCGTAGCGATCCCCATCGTGATCGCGCTGGTCGGGACGTTTTCTTCCTGGAAGAAATCGCTGGCGGCCGACTTACGCGTGACCGGGTCGAGCGTGCACAGCCGAGTGCGGCTGTTGCGGATCGAAAACGGTTCGTTGAAACCGATGTGGCCGTTGCCGCCAATGCCGAGCAGCATCAGGTCGATGCCGCCAGCTTCTTCGATCTTCCGTTCGTACTCGCGGCAATAGTTGTCGATCTCGTTGTGCGGAACGTTGCCGTCGGGAATGTGGATGTTCTCGGCCGGAACGTTGACGTGGTTGAAGAGCGTCTCGTACATCGTCCGGTGGTAGCTTTGCATCTGCGTCGGGCAGATGCCGTAGTACTCGTCCAGATTGAAGGTGATGACGTTCGAGAAATCGAGGCCTTCCTCCTGGTGCATGCGGATCAGCTCGCGATAGACGCCGGTCGGCGTCGACCCGGTCGGCAAACCGAGGACCGCCTTCTGGCCGTACGAATTGCGTTCGCGAATCACCGCGGCGACTATCTGAGCGACGTGGCGAGCCAGTTCTTCGCTGGTGTGAAAGGTAAAAGTGGGGATGCGCACGCCGCGGACGGGGGCCGCGGTCGGCAACGAGGCGCTGTTGGTCATGGTTTGAATCATAGAATTCCGGTTCAGGGCATCGAGCAGTTACCGAACCATTGAGTATGCATGGTGGGGAATAATGGCTCCAGCCGCACCTTTGCGCCCTCCACGCGTCTCTGTGCCGAGGGGCAATAACTGCGGGAAAACTAAGGTTCCGCCGCGGAAAAAAGTGGGACGATTTACCGCATAGAGCCGAAAATTTCATTCGCTCGAATCTCTATCGTACGCGAAACGAAACGTCGTTTTGCGCAGGTTGGATCTAAATTGAGGGGCGAGCCGGGCGTCGCCAAAAAGCCCAGTAGTTCATGCAACCGCTTGAAACAGCTGCCAAGCGAACCCTTCTGCCAGCGTCGGCACGGCGGCAAATTCCAAATGGAGAATCCGCCGATGGCGGTTGCTGCCCGGCGTCGACTCACCGCTGGCGTGCGACAGCAGGGGACGCATCGCCAGTACGTCGCCGCGATGACAACCGATAAGGTGGGGCGTACCGCTGGCGGCCGCTTTGCCAGTCTTGTGAGAGCCGGGCAGCACCTGCAGGGCGCCATTCTCGGCGTCGACATCGTCCAGGTGGATCCGCAAGGTGAGCATTTGCTCTAGCAGCTCCAGCGGCGCTTCGACATGCGGAACGCCGGCCTTGAAGGTTGGCTTGGCGTACTGCTGACTGGGGCCGACATGCTCGCGGACCGCGATCGTAAGATCTTTATGCCACGGCAGCGACCAGGTTTTCTCCGGCGGCTTGTCGAAGTAGAGAACGCGGACCAAGCCGCAGTCACGGCCCAGAACCTCTAGTAGCATGTCGACGAGCGCTGGTTTGCGCCACACGTGTGCGACGTCGGGATAGACCGACAGCACGTTGCGGGCGGCATAGGCGGCGCCGGCACGCGTGCGGATTGATTCGCCATCGCGCTGGGACGCTTCGATCGCGGCCGTGAGATCGGCGGTTATTTGGTCGAGCTCAGCCAGATCGAAAGGAGAAGGAAGGAGGACGAAGCCATCGTGGTCAAGTTTTATAGACGCAGAGGACATAGGAGAAACATCCATATTGTCATGGTGGCGTAGCCGCCATTCATCGTTGCCTCAGGGCAAGGCGTGGGAACGCGCACACAAACAAAAACGTCGAATGCCGGAACAACTCTCCCGCATGCGACGTTCGGATTTCGTCTCTGATTGGTACTCTTTCGTAGGACAGGCCGTGCCTGCCGAATGGATACGCCCGCGATCCGGCAGGCACGGCCTGCCCTACGATTGTTGGATCAACTACACCCGCAGCTCTTCTTTTTCGGCCAAACGATATTCAAACCTATGCTGGATCGGGGCGACGACGTCTTCCAGGAACTCGTCAACTTGCTCCGGCGAACGGCCGACGTATTGCGACGGCTCGAGCACCTTTTCCATGTCGATCTCCGGGAAGGCGGGGTCGGCCTGGAGACGTTCGAGCAGGTCGTTTGGCTTGCCTTCCATCTTGACCACCTTGCCCGCAGCGATCGAATGTTCGCGGATCTTCTCGTGCAGATCTTGGCGATCGCCGCCTGCCGAAACGGCCGCCATCAAGATGTTTTCAGTCGCCATGAACGGCAGCTCTTCGCCTAAATGCTTGCCGACCATCGCTGGGTAAACGACCATGCCGCTGGCGACATTCTCGAGAATGATCAAGATCGCGTCGATCGCCAGGAAGGCTTGCGGCAGCGTCAGACGGCGGTTGGCGCTGTCGTCGAGCGTCCGCTCCATCCACTGCGTCGCCAGGGTGTTGGCGCCGCTCGACTGCAGGCTCATCACAAAGCGAGCCAAGGCGCAGATTCGTTCGCTCCGCATCGGGTTTCGTTTGTACGGCATCGCCGACGAACCGATCTGCTTCTCTTCAAACGGCTCTTCCACTTCCTTGCGGTGCGACAAGATGCGGAGGTCGGTCGCGATCTTGTGAGTCGACTGGGCGATGCCGCTGAGGGCGTCGAGGATCTGCGAGTCGATCTTGCGCGAGTAAGTTTGCCCGGTGACGGCGTAGGTGGCCTCGAAGCCCATCTTCTCGGCGACGCGTTGTTCTAGCTGACGGACCTTGTCGTGGTCGCCATCAAACAGCGTCAGGAAGCTGGCCTGGGTGCCGGTCGTTCCTTTGCAGCTGCGAGCCTTCAGCGTCGCCAGGCGATGCTCTAGTTCTTCCAGGTCCATCACCAAGTCGTAGTTCCACAAACAGGCACGCCGGCCGATCGTGGTGGGCTGCGCCGGTTGCAAGTGGGTAAAGCCAAGGCAGGGGAGCGCGCGGTATTCTTTGGAGAAGTCGGCCAGTTTCAAGATCACCGCGGCCAGACGCTTTTCGATCAGGTGCAGCGCGTCGCGCAGCAGGATCAGGTCGGCGTTGTCGGTGACGAAGCAACTGGTCGCGCCGAGGTGAATGATTCCCTTGGCCTGCGGGCAGATGTCGCCGTACGCGTGGACATGCGCCATCACGTCATGCCGCAGCGCTTTCTCATGCTTGGCGGCGTTGGCGAAGTCGATGTTATCGACGTTGGCGCGCAGTTCGTCGAGCTGGGCGTCGGCGATCGGCAGGCCCAACTCTTGTTCCGCTTCGGCCAGGGCGATCCAGAGTTTGCGCCAGGTCGAGAACTTGCGCTGGGCGCCCCAGATTCGGCTCATCTCTTTCGAGGCGTAGCGAGAAATCAGCGGGTTTTCGTACTGGTCATGCGACATCGGCGTTTCCACAAGCGAAAGCGGGGGCAGGGAAGCAAAACCTGCATTTTAGCGAGATTGGGCCCGCTTGGTCAGGCGCCTGGGGGAAGAGCGAAGCGGCACGCGGGGGACGCGGGAAGAATGCGGATTTCACGGTCCCAGGAAAATCGAGTCGCGTGTGGCACTGCTGGCTTGTCCAGCAGTGCCACACGGAAACAGGGCTACAAATCAAGCGCCTTGGTGCTGGGATCCAGGTCAAAGGGGCGTGCAGGTTGTGGTTGAGGCCGCACGACAGGCGCTGGATCAACGGGAGCGGCCCGGAGCGGAATGACTCGTGGGATGATAGTCGTCGTGGTTCGCTCGACGCGGTTGGTGATCAGCGGCGTCGTGTAGTAATAGCTGCGGCGGCCGATTAGCGGCTGGTAGTAGTCCATCGGCGGCGTGGCGGCGAAGTCGGCTTGTTGGCCAAAGTAAGGATCAACGGTGTCGTAACCGAACAGGTCGTAATAGAGTTTGTCGTATGACTTCTGCACATTCTGCCAGGCGATGCGGATCACGTACGGACGAGGCTCGGGAATACGGCTGTCAAGTTCGCGCTCCAGTTCCTTGTAGGCGGCCGAGACGTTGCTGAAGCGGCGCTGTAGATAATACGGATTGGCGTTACGGCCGGCGTCTTGGCGATATTGCTCCATCTTGTTGGCCAGCTCGTTGGCGGCCGAGGCGAGTTGCGGCTGATCGGCAGTGGTTAGCTCTGACCCGAGCTTGGCGGCCGACTGCTGCAGCATGTTGGCGTCGGGCGTCACCCGGTAGAGATCGGGGAAGAGACTTTGGGCGTGGGCCGTACCGCTGACAAGCAGCGCGGCCAGCAGCGAAAGGATGGCGGTTTTCATCGGTTTCGTCTCCCAGAAAAGGTTTCCCCTATCGGATTGATTCTAGAGGGAAGGTTTCGCCGAAGGCAATAAAAAAGCCGACGCACCCGGGGAGGAGGTCGGCCTTTCGTAGGTTAACGTTCGTCGCACTGCGACTATTTGTCGGTTGAAAAATGCCATCGTGGCATTTTTCAACCTCGCCAGGCTCAGAGCGTAGCTCTTCGCGGCTCGCATCCGTGCGATCACGCAGTCCGTCGAAAAGATCAACGGACTGCTATTTGTGAAAGCCGCCCTTGTTGAAGTGGTTGTTCCACTTCCGGCTGGGGTTGGAGAAGACCTTCTTGGTCTGGATCGTCACCGGACCCAGCTTGATCGTGCCGCCGATGTGCGGTTGGTTGATCGGGAACTTGTGGTTCGGCTTTTGAATCGGGAATTTATTCACGTTGTGGGGGAATCCGCCCACCTTGTGCCCATGCCCGTGATGATCATCGAAATGTCCACCGATCTGGCAGGTGTAGCTGATGAACCCGCAGTGACGCGAGTAGAGGTCGTAGTAGACGCGGTCGAAGGCGCGTTCGACATCGGCCCAGGTTTGCTGCACCAACCAATCGTTGCGAACGTGGCAGGCATGGATCAGCAACGTTTGCACATGTCGCAATTCGCGAGCGGTCTCCTGGAAGTCGGCTCGCAGGTGCGAGAGCGAACCGCCATGCGCCGCCGTTTCGGCGAAGTGAGCGGCCGCTTCATCCAGGTGATGCGCCTTGTCGTCGAGGTGCGAAAATCCGGTGCGGTGATGGATCAACTGGTGCAAGCGATGGGTCGCTTGATGCAGGTAGTAGGTGTCGCTTTGAATGCGACCGCCAAACTGCCAATGGCCCGCCTGGGCCAGTTGCGGAGCGGCGATCAGGATGGCGGCGACAAGCGAAAACAGAGCGATTTGGCGTTTCATGGTTATTTCCCCCGGCGTTGGCGTCTCGATAATCCAGAGCGGCGACTGTGCCGCTTGGCGTCGAAAGGGAGTAATGGCATCGCTGGCGCCAGAATGTGCCAGCGGCTGGAGGATATTGACGCAAGTCCTTTGTGGGTAAGGGATTGGTGGTTTTGAATATTTTTCAGAGAAACCGGACTCGGCAAGATCGAGGGGCAATCTGGCCCGAAATGCTATCGATTTGACAACAAAATTCTCAGGGCGAGACAGTCAGCTGGGTTGCGGGCCGGAATGTTGTGTGGGGGAAGGGCGCGCAAAAAAAGGCCGAGCGAAATTCGCTCGGCCTTTTGAGATGGAAAGCGGGACAGGTTGCCGGATTACGACTCTGACGAGACCGGCGCCAGGGCGGTCGGAGCCTTGCCTCTGTTGGCACGGGGCGCTTTGAAGCCCGCCGGAGACGAGAACTGGCCATCGGCCGAGGTGGTGAAACCACCGCCGCCGCCGTAATCGGTGTTGTTGTCGAACTTGCCGGCGCTGCCCGATCCGGCCCAACCGCCAAACAAGCCGTAAACGTTGTCGCCATTGTTGGCGACGGTCAAGTCACGACTGGCGACTTCGCCGATTAGCAGCGTGTTGGAGGTGCCATCGGTGAAGGAGTGAAAGCCGGTGATCTCGTTGTACATAAAGGCGCCATTGTCGCACTTCCAGCCGTAGTAGCTGGTGCAGCGACCCGAGTCGGCGTTGTTGGACGAGGCCGATTCGTTGAGGGCGCCGTTAATGCCAACGTAGTTGTGGTACTGGTGATTGCGGGGATTGTAGCCGAAGACGTTGTTGCTGTTCTTCGGTTTGACGTTCGACGGGCAATTGAACGCACTGATGACGACGCCATTCAGAATGTTCGAGTTGACCGTGGCGTCGGTGCTCTTGAAGCTCTGCGTCCAGTCGAACTGATCGATGAGTGCGGTCTGTTCGATGTACGGCAAGGTCGAGAGCTTCCAGTTGACCAGTCGCTCCGGCTAGCGTTTCGTTGATGCGTCGCCATGTGCCGTCGTCTCGCCAGCGGGCGAAGTAGTCGTAGACCGTGCTCTTCGGCAGCAGATCGTGCGGCAACATGTCCCACTGGCACCCGGAGCGACATTGATAGAAAATCGTATTCACAACTTCCCGCATGTCGACCGAGCGAGGTCGGCCTCCCTTCTTGCTTTGCCGATACCGGGGGATCAACCCTTCGATCAACTCCCATTGTTCATTCGTTAAATCACTCGGGTATCGCTTTCGGACTTCGTCGGACATCGCAGGCTCCAAGAGTTTGGCGAGCCGCAAAGTGTGACGAAAATCGGAGTTTCAAGAAATGGCAGTTTCCGGATAGGCTCTTAGTTCCCTGAGGTTGAGATCGCCAGTTCGATCGTGTTGTACCCCGACGTGATGTCGACTTGTTGGATCTCTTCGTAGTACTGATCGGGGAAGGGAAGTTTCCGCTTGGCGCTGCGGGATGTCGGCACCGCTTCCGGCGGAACCAGTTTGACGACGCAGGGGCCAAGTCGGACGCCGTTGCGCGTCAGCGAGTAAATCGCCTCGAATTGGCCGGAGTCGTCGGTCGTGGCGGTACTGCCGCGAACCCCTTTCTCTACGGGGTCAAACTCAAGGTTGATGCCGGCGCGAGCCGGTTTTCCGTCGATATGCAGGGTACCGGTCACGGTTCCCAGGCTCGATTGGTTGCTGGGGCTGCAGCCGACTGCCGCCAACAGCGCCAGCAGGAGGCCCAGCGAAGATAACTTAGAAAAGTGCATTAGCGTTTACTCGTTCGTGGAGGCTGAACCTGCGCCGCCCCGGTGCGGCGCAGAGGAAACTAGACGAGATCAAGTCGCCGGCGACTACGGCAGGTTCACGACCGCGCCGTCATCCCGAATGCCCAGTAGTTGGTAAACGCCCATGCCGCTGGCGCTGGCATAGATCTGGCTGTGAAGGCCGTCGCCGCCAAACCAACCATTGGCGAGTCCATTCTTGTCAAATTCGATGTCTTCCGAAATGAACTGCACCGAACCGTCGCAGAAAGCGAAGAACGCGCCGCCCGGGTGCTGGCTGGTGAAGCCCCAGTGCGCGGTGTGGTTGATCGGGAACGAGACGCAACGCGACAGCGTGTTCTGGCGTTCCAGATAATCGTTACCTGGCGTGCCGGCCCAGAAAGCCCAACCGCGCGGGCCCGAATCATAACCGCCCGCCTTGGCCGAAACCTCGCCCAGGGCGAAGGTATTCGAGAGGCCGTCAGTGATGGCCGAGAAGTTCATCCCTTCGTAGTTGATCGCACCGGTGTTGGCCGCCTTGTCTTGATCCCAACCGGCCTGGCCGTAACCGCGGCTGGCGGCGTAGCTGATCACGCCATATTCGACGTTGTCGTGCGTGTAGGTTTCCGGAGCGACCGTCGAGGGGCAGCGGAGGCTGTTGATCACCGTTCCCAGAGCCAGCGTCGCGTTGGCGTCGGGCGTGCCGCTGACCGCTTGCGGGAAAGTGTAGCCGGTCACGCCGGCGGCGTCGGCTAGGTTGTTTTGTTCCAGGTACGGCAGCAATTGGGCGGCCCAACCCCAGAACGTGTTGTTCCGGCGGTAGGAAGGCATTTCTAGGTAGGTGTCGTGATAGGTGTGCGTCGCCAGGACGGCTTGCTTCAGATTGTTACGGCACGACATGCGCCGCGCCGCCTCGCGGGCTTGTTGGACGGCAGGCAAGAGCAATGCGATCAAGACGCCGATGATGGCGATCACGACCAAGAGTTCAACAAGAGTGAAGCCGCGTTGACTTCGAATAGAATGAGTCATGGGTGGCAGTTCTCCAAAGGAACGAGCGGATGAAAAAATAGGAGATGGATGGTCCGTAGACTGAAGTGCCGCTTCTCTGTCCACGTTGTTGCTGCCCAAGTCATGGCGCTCTTGTGCGTGTCGCTCCGCTATGAGGAGTGGGATAACTCATATCGCGTCATGATTGATTGCGTGATTGCTAATCCACTTTTCGTACCAGTCACGAACTTTTCTAAATGAAACAGGAAAAAATCCTGCATCCAGGGGGCGTGGTTGTGTTGGTTGGGGCTGGCGAGTTGTATCAATTCCTCGCCTTCCTGGAGTATTTGATATTCCGACCTTTGGGCGTCCTCGACTGGAGGCAAATTCTGTGCACAGTAAATAGGCGGTGGGCGCCTGTTTTTTCGTCAAGACGCGAGAAACCCGCCATTCGGCGCGCAAGGATGCGATGAATTAGCGCGCACAAGGGAGGAAGGGCTTGGTGGATGGTGTGCGGGCACAGACTGGAAGTCAGATGGCGTTGAACAAGGGAGCGTGGTGCATTACTGCAAGAAATGTCTCCTAACAGTCCGTTGATTTTCTCGACGGACTGCGTGATCGCACGGATGCGATCCCAAAATAACGACGTAAGTCGTTATTTTGCGAGCCGCGAAGAGCTATGCTCTGAGCCTGGCGAGGTTGAAAAATGCCACGATGGCATTTTTCAACAGGCAGCTAATGGGGGTGGTTTAGATCCCGCGCTGAATCGCTTCGGCCAGCGAAGGGGTTTGATTCCCTACGAAGCCCTGCCGAAGCGATCAAGTCGGAGGATGTGGAACGAACGAAGTCGTCCACCAAATGGTGAGAGAAAGTGTGTTAGAATCCGCACGAGAGCCCTAGTTTTCGGCCTTGGAAATCTTCAGTTCCAAGGTGGTGTGGCCCCCGTGGACGTTCACCTGTTGGATCTCTTCATAGTACTTTTCGGGGTAGGGAAGCTTGGGTTTACCGCTACCGGTCTTAGGAACGACCAGCGGCGGTTCCAACTTGATGACGCACGCGCCAGTGCGGACGCCGTTGCGTGATGCGGAGTAGACCGCTTCAAAAAAGCCCGACTCGTCGGTCGTCGCGATACTGCCGCGGACTCCTTTTTCGAGCGGGTCGAAAACAAGTTTGACTCCCGCAGGCGACGTTTGGCCGTCAATCATCAACGTGCCGGTGACGCTACCGAACTCCACGTCTTCTTTCTTGCCGCATCCTCCGATCGCTGACAGCGATAGAAGGAGAAGCAGCCCCGATACTCTAGCTGCGTACATATGCATATCGTCCTTGAGCCACGGACGCCCATCGCGCCGCGGCTGGAAATAGAGGGAATAAGAGAAACGCCAAAGGGGCGGCGACTATGGCAGCGAAACCACCGCGCCGTCGTCTCGGATGCCGAGCAGCTGGTAGACGCCCATGCCGTCGGCTTTGGTGTAGATGTCGGCGTGGAGTGCGTCTCCACCAAACCAGCCATTGGCGGCGCCATTGTTGTCGAAGTCGATGTTCTCCGAAATGAACTGCACCGATCCGTCGCAGAACACGAAGTAGGCGCCCTCAGTGTGTGCGCTGGCGAAGTTGAAGTAGTCGGTCAGGTTCAGCGGATACGAAACGTTCCGCGAGATCGACGCCTGGCGGGCAATGTAGGCGGTATCTTGACCAGCGGTCGGTTCGGGCATCGCAGCCCAATAGCTCCAGCCGCGAGGACCATCTTTCCAGCCTTGGTACCGCGCCGAGGCTTCGCCGACGGCGAACGTGTTGGAAAGTCCGTCCAAGATGTCCGAGAACCCAAGGCCGTCGATGTTGATGGCGCCGGTGTTGGCCGCTTTGTCGCGTGGCCAGCCAGCTTGACCATAGCCGCGACTGGCGGCATAGCTGCAGACCCCGTATTCAAGACCATCGGCCGCCTCGTAGACTTCGGGGGCGGTTGACGAAGGACAGAGGTAGCCGGTGATGACGGTACCTATCGCTTCTTGCGCTGCGGTACCTGCGGTGCCGTCGGAGACCTGCGCCAGCGAATAGTCGTTGATGCCGATCGTGTCGTAGACGTTGTCTTGTTCCAGGAACGGCAGCAGGGCCGCACTCCAAGCCCAGTAGACGTCATCCTGATACGCCGGCATTTTGCCGAACGTGTCATGATGGTTGTGCAGGGCCAAGCCGATTTGCTTGAGGTTGTTGCGGCATTGAGTGCGACGGGCCGCTTCGCGAGCTTGTTGCACGGCCGGCAAGAGCAACGCGATCAAGACGCCGATGATGGCGATGACGACAAGTAACTCCACAAGCGTGAAGCCGGATCGGGAAGAAGGATTCGAACGCATGAACTTGGAAACCTCAGAAGACCAAAAAATGAAAACGGAACGTTAAGTCAAAACGAAACCGCGCATAGGAGATATTTCACACAAGGTGCATGTTTTGTGCCGGAAGTGAGAAAGCGGAGACGAATCGATGGAAAACGCTACTTCGGAGGGATGGAAAGTTGAAAGCGGGATGTTTTGGTGAAAAACTCTCTCATTCGAATTGTTTTTACACGTAAGTGGCGGGACCACCTGCTCAAAACAAGAGGGGATCGTGCGCACTTCCGGTGCAAGTCGCTGCCCACAATTTGATCGGGCCGTAGCGGGCGAAAAGGAGGGGCGCGAAAGCAGAGAAAAATCAGCGCGCAGAGCTGCCTGATGTGGTCCGAGTCTGTTATTGAGATCCGCGCGTCTTACGACGGCGCCAAAGCGCGAATCACGACTACCACCGCATCAGCGAGGTGCCCCAAGAGAGTCCGGCGCCAAAACCGGCGAGCAGCACCAGATCGCCCCGTTGGATGCGACCGGCCTGGTACGCTTCGTCCAGCACCAGCGGAACGCTGCCGGCCGACGTGTTGCCGTAGCGATCGAGATTGATCACGACCTTCTCACGATCGAAGCCGAGATTCTCGCAGGCCGCGTCAATGATCCGCACGTTCGCCTGATGCAGCAAGACCAGCGAGACTTCGTCGGCGGTGACGCCGGAGTGAGTCAGCACATCTTGAATGCTGTCGGCGATCACGCGAACCGCCCATTTGAAGACGCTGCGGCCATCCATGTGCAGGTAGGCGTGTCCATCGGCCAGGCTTTGGTCGTCAAGTCGCTTCAGCGAGCCGCCGCCAGGGACGCACAGCAGTTCGCCACCTTCCCCTTCGCTGCCGAGGGTGTAGGAGAGAAAGCCTTGTTCTTCGGACCCAGCGCCCAGGATGACCGCTCCAGCGCCGTCGCCGAACAAGGGATAAGTCTTCCGGTCATCCGGATTGGCGATTCGCGACAACAGATCGGCCCCAACCACCAAGGCTCGCCGACTGGCGCCGGTCCGCACAAACTGGGCGGCGGTGATCATCGCATACATAAAGCCGGCGCACGCGGCGCTGACGTCCATCGCCGCACAGCGAATTCCAAGGCGATCTTGCAGTAGACAGGCGGTCGACGGGGTCGGCATATCTGGCGTGAACGTGCCAACGACGATCAGATCGATTTCGCCGACGTCGATTCCCGCATTTTCGATCGCCGCCAACGCGGCCGCTTGCGCCATGTGGCTGGTCGCCATCTCCGGCGGCGCATGACGTCGCTCGCGAATTCCGGTCCGTTGAACGATCCACTCCGGATCACACCCCAGCGAAGAGAGGTCTTCGTTCTTGACGACGTTCTCAGGGACAAAGCTGCCGACGCCCAAGACCTGTACGCCAAGCAGTTGCCGCAAGGGACTGCGATTCGAAAGTTGTGAAGCAGACTGCCCATGAGCGGCAGTCGAACTAGCCGACGGCATGAACGGGGAATTCCTGGGGTAGCAGACTTTTTGGCGCGAATAGCCAGTATAACAAGCTTTGATCCATTTTCCCACTTGCGTCCGTCTGGTTGCTGGAGCGGGTAATTCCACCTAAAATCTCACGCCAGCAATTGCCAGGCATCCCTGTAATCGGACGTCATGATCGAACTTCCCCCGGAATTGGAGTCGCCCCCGGTCCCCTGGACCCGGCGGCACCTGCTTGACCTCGAAAGCCTGACCGCTGACGAGATCACCACCGCCCTCGACGTCGCCCAACGTTTTAAAGAGGCGACGAAAGACTGTAAGGTTAAATTGCCAGCGTTAGCGGGCGTCACGTCGGTGAATCTGTTCTTTGAAGATTCTACCCGCACACGGACCAGCTTTAGTTTGGCGGCCCGCCGTTTGGGGGCCGATAGCGTCGAATTTTCGGCTTCCAGCAGTAGCGTCTCGAAGGGCGAAACGCTGCTGGACACCGCCAAGACGATTGAGTCGATGAAGATCGACGCGATGGTGATTCGGCATCGCTCGCCGGGCGCCCCGCAGATGTTGGCGAAGAATCTCGACTGCTCGGTGATCAACGCCGGCGATGGACCGCACGAACACCCAACCCAGGGTCTGCTCGACATTCTGACGATTCGGCAGCATCGCGGCTCGATCACCGGGCTGACGGTCGCGCTGGTCGGCGACATCGCGCATAGCCGCACGGCCCGCTCCAACATCTGGGGACTGAAAAAGCTGGGCGCCCATGTGATCGTCTGCGGCCCGTCGACGCTTGTCTCGAAGCAATGGGAGAAGTTGGGCGTTGAGGTTTCGCACAACCTGGACGACATCGTCGCTCGCTGCGATGTGCTAAATCTGCTGCGGATCCAATTCGAGCGGCAATATACGCGGCCGTTTCCTTCGGTCCGCGAATACGCACTGCTGTACGCGATGAATCGCGAGCGGATGTGCCGCGCGAAAGACGACATCCTGATCATGGCGCCCGGCCCGATCAATCGCGGAGTCGAAGTGACGCCGGACGTGGCGGATGGTTCGCAGTCGGTCATTCTGCATCAAGTGAATAACGGTTTGGCGGTGCGAATGGCCGCGTTGTATCTGGTCACCAAAGCGTCGCGGTAGAAAAGAACATGTCGACCATCTTGCTGAAAAACGGCCGCTTGATCGATCCGAGTCAACAGATCGATCGCGTGACCAGCGTGTTATTGAAGGATGGCGTTGTGGCGTCGATTGACGCCGGCGACGCATCGGCCGACCACGAGATTGACGTCACCGGCAAAATTATCGCGCCGGGGCTGATCGACATGCACGTGCAACTGCGCGAGCCGGGCTGGGAAGAAGACGAGGCGATCGCCAGCGGCGCCGCTTCGGCCATCGCCGGTGGTTTCACGTCGATCGCCTGTCTACCCAATACCGAACCGCCGCTCGATACGCCGGCTGGCATCGAGTATGTCCGGCATCAGGCCAACCGTGCCGACAAGTGCAACGTCTATGTGATCGCCTGCGTCAGCAGCGGCCGCAAAGGAGAACAACTCTCCGAGATTGGCACGCTGGTCGAAGCGGGCGCCGTCGGCTTTAGCGACGCTTCAAAGCCGATTAGCAATCCAGAACTGTTGCGGCGGGCGCTCGAATATACCCAGATGTTCGACAAGCCGGTCCTCAATCGGCCGGAACTTGTCGAACTGACGCACAACGGCGTGATGCACGATGGGATGGTTTCGCTGGTCCTCGGCCTGGCGCCGTTGCCGGTCGAAGCGGAAGAGGTGATGGCGGCCCGCGATATTTGCTTGGCGGAAGCGACCGGCGGCCGGCTGCATCTGATGAGCGTCTCGTGCAGCGGGACCATCGAGATCCTCCGCCGGGCGAAGGTCCGCGACGTTGGCGTCACCGCCGAGATTCATCCCTGCAACTTCTCGCTGACCGACGAGGCGCTCCGCTCTTTCAATCCCAACTGCAAAGTCAATCCGCCGCTCCGCTCGGCCGATCATCTCGAGGCCTGCATTGCGGCGCTGGCGGACGGCACGATCGACGTCATCTCCAGCGGTCACGCGCCGCGGGCATCGGAAAAGAAGATGCACGAGATGACCGATGCGCCGTTTGGGATGGTCTCGCTGGAGACGACGCTCGGGCTCACCTCGACCAAGTTAGTGCAGCCGGGACATTTGACCTGGAGCCAGGCGATCGAAAAGCTGAGCACGACGCCGGCCCGCATTCTCGGTATTCCAAAAGGAACGCTGGCCGTTGGCGCCGACGCCGACGTGACGGTGATCGATCCCGAGTTGAACTGGACCGTCGATCCGGCCAACTACCTCTCCCGCAGCTCGAACTGCCCGCTGTCTGGCTGGGAACTGACCGGCAAAGCGGTCCATGTGATCGTCGGCGGCGTGGTCAAAATGTAGAGCTTCTTCCTGGCTCAGGAAGAAGGGCAGGGGAAGATCGAGGAAGACGTACAGCGGCAGAAGATGTAGGTTGGATGCAGCGGAGGGCTGGCCCAACAGACGGCTTGCAAGCAAAAAGGTGGGTTACGCAAGCGGGACGACCTTCTTCCAGTGGCGAACCAATTGACGCTTGGTCCACCCACCCTACAAGTTCTTCCATTTACGGCGATCTAGTCTCGTACGAAACCGACCATGCCTCTCATCATCGACGGCTACAACCTGCTCTACGCGGCCGGCGTGGTTAGTTCGCTCGATGGCAGCGGTTCGTTCGAGCAGGACCGTCTGGCGCTGTTAGAGCTGATCCGCTCGGTCGTCGATTCTGAGGAGATTCGTCAAACGGTGGTCGTCTTTGACTCGGCCAAAGCGCCTCCGGGGCTGCCGCGGACGGTGCGGTACCATGACATCGTCGTCCACTTCGCCTCGGAGTACGCCGACGCTGACGAAATGATCGAGTTCTTGATCGAACGGCATGCGGCGCCCCGTCGGCTGACGGTCGTTTCGAGCGATCATCGCGTGCAAAGGGCGGCTCGCCGCCGGAAGGCGACGGCGATCGACAGCGCCCATTGGGTCAGTCTGATGCGTCGCAAACGCCACGCCCAAGACAAAGCGGCCCAGATCCCGACCAAACCGCTGGCGCCCCCGTCCGATTCGGAAGTCTCCCGTTGGATGCGGGAGTTCTCCGACGTTGACGTCGATCAGATCGCCAAAGAGCTGAAGCCGCTGAAGCGATCAACGCCGCCGCCAGCCAAGCCGGCAGATCCCGCGCCCAGCGAAGAGACGTCGAAGAAGCCGACCCCGGACAATCCCTTCCCCGACGAGTTTGAAGACGAAATCCGCCAGCTCGGCAGTCAGCTAGGTGGTTCGATCTTTCCGTCCGACTATCTCGACGAGATCGCCCGCGAGTTTTGGGACGACGGGGAAGACCCGCCCAAGTAGGCATTGGATCTTCTAGGCAACAGCCAAGGGGTGTCATTGCGCCCCTTAGATTGCGGAGGTTCTGCCCAAAAACCGACCCCATAGGTTCCATTCTGGGCCCGATCTAGCGGGTTTTGCTTCTTCTCTGCCGATTTCTTGCGGCGTAATCGGGCGCGATCCCCTGATCCATAAGATCCGGACTAACCGGTATATCTACGCAAACCGCTTCTTTTTCCTAGGTGTTGCATTTTAGCCACATGTTACTCCGATCCCATACTTTGTAAGCGACACGTTCCTTCCCTCTCGAGTCTGTTGGAGATCCTACTCGTGGCCAAAGCCCAAACCAGCAAATCGACCCCGCGTAAGACCGCTGCGAAAAAGACCACCCCTGCGAAGAAGACGACTACGAAGCGTAGCCCCAAGGCGGCCGCTCCCAAGAAGCGAGCCACCAAAGCTGCCGCCGCCAAGGAAGAAACGGTCGCCAAAAAGCCGGCTGGCGAAAAAGAAGTGACGATCGATCGCCGCCGCAAGGAAGAGCCGGTACAGATCGAACGCCGTGCGAAGGTTGCCCGTCGTCGTCAGATCGACCCGACCACCTGCGAACGGGACTACGACAACGACGAAATCGAATTCATGCAAGCTCTGGACGCCTACAAGCGAACCAGCGGCCGAATGTTCCCGACCTGCAGTGAAGTGCTGGAAGTGCTGAAGGGTCTGGGCTACCAAAAGAACATCGGCGGCGGCGAAATGCCGGTCGTCGAAGAAGAAACGGAAGAAGCTTCCCTGGTGGCGGAAGCGGGCCAATAGTCGCCTGCCGCCGCTATCACTGCTTGCTACCACGAAACAGGAAGGCCGTCCCCTCGGTCTTCCTGTTTTGTTTCTTGAGCGATTCTCTCTTGTCGTGACAAAAAAATCTCTCTACTCTCCCCACGCGCGAAGAGTCCTTCCTGCGCCGGCATGTCGTCGGCTCCCCGTGATTGGGGCGAAGACTCGATAGATCAAACAAAACTAGTACGAGGGCTCGCAACGTGAGCGAACCATCAAAAAAATCGGCGATCACTCCCACGTGGCTCTTTGGCGGCGGCCTGCTGTTGGCGATCGCTTGTAGCGGTTGCCAGATGGCCTCCAGCAGTTCCAACGTCGCCGGCGTGCGGGCGGTGCAAAGTGGACAACCGATGGTCGCGGTCAATCATTTCCAGCAGGCGCTGGCCAATGATCCGACCAACGCCGACGCTCTCTACAACATGGCCGCCACCTATCACGAGATGGCCAAGGTCAACAATGACCCGGCGATGATGAAGCAAGCGGAGGAACTTTATAACCGTTGTCTTGATCAAAACGGCGATCATGCGGAGTGTTATCGCGGACTCGCCGTGCTGCTGATCGATATGAAACAGCCTGATAGCGCCTACACGTTGATGGAAGGCTGGGCACAGCGCAGTCCAAACTCGGCCGATCCCAAGGTGGAACTGGCGCGTCTGTATCAAGAATTCGGCGATGACCAAACGGCGCTAGCTCAACTGAACCAGGCGGTGGCGATCGACGCCAACAATGCTCGGGCGTGGGCCGCGCTTGGCAACATGCGAGAAAAGTCCGGCGACTACAGCCAGGCTTTGGCCAACTATCAGCGCTCGCTGGCGCTGAATAACTTCCAAGACGGCGTCAGTACCCGGGTGGCGACGCTCGTTCGCCAAGGGGTCCAAGCCGACACGCCGCTATCGCCAACCGGCGACACCCGCATCGTGCAGAATCCGAACACGACGCAGCGGTACTAGAGCGTTTTTCTGATAGCAGTAGCGTTTCTAGCGTTAGTGAGGCAAGCTGGTCAAGGCGACCGAAGCAGGCGAATCCTCAAGATTCGTCGATGCAGGTCAACGCCGACCAGCGCGGTCGCAACCAGCCAGAACGATACAGATGGAAGAAAACCGCTCTAAGAGTGGGTTAGCCGCGATAGCTCTCGCTATCGGGGCGGCGCAGCCGCTGGGCGCATCGGCGCCCGACTGGCTGCAAAGAGGATTTTTCAATGCCGATTGACTGAACGATCTCCGCGAGTGTGCAAATCGCGGATTGATGCTTCCTGCTAACCGACTATCCTGCCGGGGTCAGCTTCCAGACGCCGTACGGATTGTGGAATAGATGATCCGGCTCGAACATCGTGCACGCTTGATGTTCGATCTTATACCGCGGCGCTTCGGCCTTCACGCTGAAGGTCTGACCGTTTTCGAGTTCTGGACTGTCGAACAGCAGATAGCGGAGGAAGGCGTCGATTAGCTCGGCGGCGGTTTGCGGCTGGATCTCGGCCTGAACGACGCAATCGGGATATCCCAGGTTGTGCATGCCGCAAGAGTAAAAGATGTCGCCTGAGCCGATGTAGGTCACGTAGGCTCGAAAGAGCGTGGGGAGGTCGCCCTTCTCGCTCCACTCTTCCCACTTCTTGGCGGGGTGGGCGATGCCGGTCGACTCGATCTTGATCGCGATCCCGCCGCATTTCAGCAGCGCGGCGGCGGCCAGCATCATCTTCTTGGCGGTCTCTTCCGATCCCCCCTTGGTGATCAGATAAACGCACGAGCTATGTCGGTCGATCTCGGTGAAGGTCGCCTCGTCGAGCCAACTGCGACCGGCGATGGCGAACGCCTTGCCGAGATTGGGGTTGGGCTCTTCAAACTGAACCGTGACCGCTTCGCGGGTCTCCTTGTTCATCATCGCGACGCCGGCGTAGAGATAGTCGCCGTCTGGCTTGCCGACCGACATCACCAGGTCATTGCGGGTCTTCCAGGCGCCTGGTACGCAAACGACCAGTTCGGGAGACGTCATCGAAAATCTCCCTTCCATGGAGAAAAGTGTCGCCAATCAGTGACGATCTAATACGCAGTGGCGAGCTAGAATGCAGCCCGTTTGTCGAAACCCTGCTTGTCGAGACCAAGCCGCGAACTCGCCAACAGCGACCGGAACTTGGAAGCGGGACGTCGGCGGGCTTTGCTTTGGGCGCCGGCCAAATGGGTCACATCAAAGTGGAGCGACTGATCGTCGTCGCCATGAATGACGTCAATCAATCGATCGCCTTTCCGCACCAATTGCTGAGCGCCGTCGGGGGAAGTTCCCTGGGTAATGCTGAAATAGGCCAGCAGGTCGTTTTCGTCCGACAGGTGCGTGATGCGGTAGGGGGCGTCAAGCGACCCGTCACCGGTGGCGAGCAAGCCTTCCAGCATCGATCGAAAGAGGAACCGTTCGAGTTCAGCCTCGCCGTAGCAACCCATTTCGTTGGCGGCGACGCCAGCGAAGAAGTGGGCGGCGGGACTGGCTACCCATGCAAACGGCATTTCGGTCGTCCGCCAGTAGGTTTCGCGAAAATCGCCGCGCTGACAAGCCGCTTCTAACTCGAAAACGAAACCGCCTTGCGGATCAAAATCGGGTTCCGCGGCTACCTCGGCCTGTAGCTGGGCGAAACCCTGGCTATTTGGCGCCTCGAGATAGTTGCGATAAACGTCCGACATTCAAAGCCTCACCAAGGGGGCGACAAGACGGATGTGCGAGTCACTTATTCGCTTCATCAGAAGCTCTCGACATCACGCGTGCGTCTCGTCTTTAAAGAGCCGCGTACTCAGTTAACTCTTTTAGACTAACGAGCGCTCTTTCGAAAGGCAATAACTTTCGCGCGCGCAGCGCTGCAATTTTTCGTCGAAGCGCAGCGCTGCGGTAGCGCACCATGGTCGTAGATGGTAACGCAGCGGCGCTTGCAACGCGCTGCGCGAAGTTGTTTGGCGCGCTGCCGATCGTTGTGGTCAAGAAACAACAAAGGCCGCGAAGAGGAACTCGTCGCGACCTTGCTTAAGATCAAAGTTTGGTCGTCAGGCGACCAATTCTTGGCATGGCGATTAACCAAAGGCGTCGAAGGATCCCCCTTTGCCCGCCTCTTTGCCGATACGTCCCGCTGATTCGATCAACGAAACGACCGCTTCGCCTTGTTGTTCGACGGCATCCAGGCCTTTTTTCGCGACCGCGTAGCCGATTTGCGACTTCGTTTGGGCATCTTTCGCCGCCAAAACGCTCGCAACCGCTGGATCTAAACCTGTCATCGCTACCCCTTCTGAAAACAACATCGCTTATTTCGGGTATCGGTTGGTCAGAAGCGGAAACTTGGGCGAAAACCAGGCGTTCCCCTGGTGCGGATTGGCGCGATCTTGACGACAAACCACTCGCGTCGTGCGTTTCGCAGCGGCTTGGGTGATCGCCAGCGAGCGTTAATCCAACCGGATCTTCAGTCCCATTTCCGTTTTCATGTGTAGCAGGGCTTCGGCGTTTCCCTTGGCGTCGTCGACCGGGTGATGCGTATGTTTCGTCTTGCGCAGACGCTTGAAATTAACGAAACAGTCCTTTTGCATCCCTTTGTAGAGCGATCCCAGGTTGCTCGAACTGTGCCCGAACGGATTTTTCCCCACCAAGTGGTGGAAATACCAGTTCACAAACTGCCAATCAAAGCCATTGTTGTCCGAGATGAACATCGGCTGGCCGTTTGTCGTCTCGCCGATCCAGGCCGCCAGGCGTTGCATTTCGGTCTCGGCGGTCGGAAAGGCGAGAGTTTCCTCTCGCGAGAAGCCGCTGACCGCCAATGCCTGAGGGATCCACTTGTCTGAGATCGGGCGCAGCTGCGAATAGAAGGTTTGCTCAAGGCCTGGCTTCACCAGCACGGCGCCCAGACAGACCATCGAGTAGTCGCCGGGGATCGGACCATCCGCCTCGACGTCAATCATGTAGTAGCTCATCGAATTCTCTTTCTCACTTTTCTCTTTCTTATTTGTTCAATCGCCTATTGGAGCGATGACGCCGATGGTCGGCAACTTGGTTCGCGCCCGCAGCGACTCGGTATAGGAAAAAAAGTGTCGGTCGGCATCGATTTCTTCTACAATAGGGGGCTCTAAGCAACTGTTTCATCTCGCCAAAATCCTTCCTGCCGAGAAGCCCCATGCCCCAACTTCGTCCGTTTCTGCTCGCACTGTTCGCCCTCTGTCTGTTGCCAGGCGTCAGTTCCGCCGCCGAACTGGCCCGTTCGCAGCCCAACATCATCCTGATCATGACCGACGATCAGGGATACGCGCCGGTCGGGCGTCATGGGCATCCTTGGATCGAAACGCCCAACATGGACAAGTTGTACGACCAGTCGGTCCGGTTTACCCGGATGCTGGTCGCGCCAACCTGCTCGCCGACGCGCTCGGCCTTGATGACCGGTCGACATCCAATGCGAAACGGCATCACCCACACGATCCTAGAGCGGGAACGGATGACCCTGGACGCGGTCACCTTGCCGCAGACGCTCAAGAAAGTGGGCTACACGACCGGCATCTTCGGCAAGTGGCACCTGGGAGACGAAGACGAATACCAGCCGCACCACCGCGGCTTCGACGAGGCGTTCATTCATGGCGCCGGCGGCATCGGTCAGGCGTACGACTGCAGCTGCGCCGACGCACCCGGCAATAAGTATTTTGACCCGGCCCTTCGCCACAACGGCAAGTTCGTCAAAACCGACGGTTACTGCACGGATCTCTTTTTCACCGCCGCGCTCGGCTGGATCAAAGAGCAGAAGGACCGGGACGCCCCGTTTTTCGCCTACATCGTGACTAACGCCCCGCACTCGCCGTTTATCGCTCCCGAGAAAAACGCCGAGCGATTTACCAAGCTTGGTTTTGACAAGAACGCCGCCGGCTTCTACGGCATGATCGAAAACATCGACGAGAACCTTGGCCGCGTAATGCAGAAGCTGGATCAATGGCGGCTGGCCGATGATACGGTCGTTATCTTCATGTCGGATAACGGCATGTCGGGGGGCGTCTCCGGCAAGGGGGGCAAACCGCTCGGCAAGTCGGCTGAGGGCGAAGATCTGTACGCCTACAACGCCGGCATGAAGGGGCTGAAGGGATCGAGCGACGAAGGGGGCGTCCGCGTGCCGTTCTTCGTTCACTGGAAGGGGAAGATCGAGCCGAACCGGGACGTCGACCGCATCGCCGGGCACATCGACGTTTTCCCCACAATCGCCGATCTGGCCGGAGCGCCGCTGCCGGAAGGTCAGGTCGAAGGACGCAGCCTACTGCCGCTGGTCGAAAACGCAGAAGCCGATTGGAAAGATCGCTATCTGTTTACGCATCAAGGTCGCTGGCCGACCGGCGCCGAGCCGAACAAGTACCAGTGGGAAAAGTTCGCCGTCCGCAACCAGAAGTATCGCCTGGTCGGCGAAAATCAGCTGTTTGACATGGAAGCCGATCCTGGGCAGAAGACCAACGTGATCGACGGGCATCCTGACGTCGCCGCCGCGATGAAGACCGCCTACGACGCCTGGTGGAAGGGGACGCGACCGATGATGGTCAACGAAACCGCCAAAATGTCGCCCACCAAGCCGTTCTGGCAGGCTTACTATGCCCAGGAAAAAGCAGAGGGAATCCCGGCGTGGGTTCCGCCGCAACTGTAATTGGAGCATTGCGGGTTCACAAGCAGGCCAGGTTCGTCGTCGGTTGAGCGCATCTGGCTCGGGCGGCGTTACTCTCGCTTGGGAGTCGCACTAGAACATCGCCGTCTCTTTGCCGCTTCCGTTGACCAACGTGATCTTGCACTTTGGCAGCGCCCCCTTCAGTCGCTTGGCGCCTTCCTGCGTCACTTGCGGGCCGAGGGTAACTTCGCGCAGCGTCTTGATCTTCGCCAGATCGTCGATCCCAGCGTCCGTGATCGCCGCCGATCCCGCGCTCAGATGGGTCAATTTCGACAGCTTGGCCAGTTCGGCCAATGACGCATCGTCAAAGCCTTCCCCAATGGCGAGCGACTTTAGGGAACTGGCCGTTGCAATCGCGGAGAAGTCCTGGATGCCGCGGACTTTCAGCAGCGACAACTGCGTTAAGTTGGTCAGCTTGTCCATCGCTGGCCAGGCCTCCAGCGGCGGTTCGCATTTCATCAAGCCGATATCGAGCGCTTCGAGCGTCTCGGCCGTCGCGAGCGCTTCCACCAACTGGGGCGAGACGCGGACGCCGTCAAACGAAGCTAACTCGCCATGGTCGATCGCCAGCCGCTCTAGGTTGGTCATCTTGTGCAGCGGCGGCGCCACGTCGGTCGGCGTCTTGGACGACGTGATTCGTAGCGTCTGCAAGTGCGCAAGTTCGCCAATCGCTTGCCAGGCTCCGGCGTCGGCCCAGCGGGTTTGATACAGGAACAACTCGCGGACCGCAGCCATGTCGGCGATCGCAGCGACGATCTCCGACGTCATCTCGGCGTCGATCAGCGTCAGTTTTTTCAGGCTGCTGCTGTGCGCCAACGGCGCCAGATGCTCGGCCGTGATTTCGCCCCCGACCAGGGCCAGGTGACTCAGGCGTTGCGCTTTGGCGATCGCCGCGTAACCGTCGACCGTCAGCGAAGTGCTGTCGAGATCGAGCTCTTCGATCGCCGATCGCCCGATCGCGGCGGCGTCTTCATCGCCAATCCCCTTGCCGTAGGCGTTCAGGCAAACAGGCGAGTCGAAACTGATGACGCGGCTGACCAACCCGGGCCGCGGTTGATTCAAAAAGAGCGTCACTTCGTCGAGTTCGGCATACGCGTTGGGACCCAATAGGCCCTCCGTCCAGTGAGGCTCCGCCGGCAAGCCCGGCTCTTCCTCTAGTTCCGACCTCAACGTCAACGCTCCTCCGCTGGCTTGCAACTCGCTCCGGACGCTTTCAAACCGAACGGAACGGAGTCGGTAGTAGCTGACGTAGGCCAGGACGACGGCGAATAGAGTCACCACGGCCATCAGGGCCAGCAGCGAGAAGCGGAAGATGCGTTTCATAGGAGACGAGCAGGTCGGGGCCGATTGTCAGAAAAGCGAGCTTGATTGTACCTCCCCCCGTAGGCCATGGCGAATGACAAAGCAAATTGGGCAAGAGTCAAAAAAGGCCGCCGAGTTCGCCCCGGCTGCCTTTGGGATGGAAACTATGGCGCCAGCGGGTTTTTCTTAACCCAAACGCCAGGTCGCTCCTTCTTTGCGGTCTTCCAGCGTCACGCCGATCTCGGTCAGGCGATCGCGGATGACGTCGCTCATCTCGAAGTCCTTTTTCGAGCGAGCGGTTGCCCGGACGTCGATCAGCAGTTGCATCAGCTGACCGACCAACTCGCTGTCGCCGCTTGACGACTTCTCGGGCGCCTTCACAAAGATGCCGAGGATGCCGGCCAGTTCGCGGAGGACCGTGAACGCATGGACGACGCTGATCACATCTTCCGGATTCTTGGTCTCTTCCAGCTTTTTCTGATCGATCGTTTTGTTGATCAGACGGGCGATTTCGAATAGTTCGCTGACGGCGCCGCCGGTGTTAAAGTCGTCGTCCATCTTTTCGAGATAGGCGTCGCGATGTTTGGCGACGGCAGACAGCAGTTCGTCTTTTCCGGCGTCGAAGTCCCCATCTTTGCGGGTTTTGGCGGCGTCAATGTTGTAGAAACTGTCGCCAGTCAAACGTTCAAACCGTTCAAACAAGCGATAGAAACTGTCGAGGCCGACGCCGGCTTCGGCGATCGCTTCTTCGCTAAACAGGATCGTGCTGCGGTAATGGGTGCGAAGCAGGAAGAAGCGGATCCGCTCGCCTCCTTGGCTGTCGATCATTTTGGCCAGACCGCCAGCGCCTTGGGAGCGGCTCATCTTGCCGCCGACATCTTCGGCCGCATCGCTTTCGCGTTCGGCGCGACCGCCGATCTTGCCGGCCGCCGCATCGCGCCGCAAGAGACCGTTATGCATCCAGTATTTGACCATCGGCTTGGCGTGGCAGCATTCGCTTTGAGCGATTTCGTTTTCGTGGTGGGGGAAGATCAGGTCGAGCCCGCCGCCGTGGATGTCGAAGGTTTCGCCCAGAATCGCTTTGCTCATCGCCGAGCATTCGATATGCCAGCCAGGGCGGCCTTCTCCCCACGGACTTTTCCAGCTTGGTTCGCCCGGCTTCGCTTTCTTCCACAGGGCGAAGTCGCCCGGCGAGCGTTTGCGAGAAGCGGCCTCGCCACCTTCTCCTTGCATCGCTTCGACGGTCCGGTTGGTCAGCTTGCCATACTCGGCGTCTTTGGTGACTTCAAAGTAGACGTCCCCTTCCGACTCGTAGGCGAACCCTTTTTCGATCAGTTCGGCGACCATGGCGATGATGCCGTCCATCGTTTCGGTCGCTTTCGGCATCTTGTCGATCTGGTCGACTCCCAGGGCCGATAGATTGTGCAGGTAGTCGGCGATGTTCTCCTTCGCCACTTCCTCCATGCTGATGCCGCGCTCGGTCGCCTTTTTGATCAGCTTGTCGTCGACGTCGGTGATGTTGACGACCAACGTGACGTCATAGCCGGAGTAAGCGAGATACCGCTTGATCGTGTCGAAAATAACCGGGCCAACCATATGACCGATATGCGCCTCGGCATATACGGTCGGGCCGCAGAGATAAATCCCCACCTTGCCCGGCGTAACCGTTTGAAACTCTTCCTTGGTTTTCGACAACGTGTTGTAAACGCGAATGGTCATGGCTTTTTAGGTTAAGAATGGAACATGGAGGACGCGGAGAAGAAACGGAGGACACGGTAAGGAAAATCGTGGTTCGTGACTTCGCAGGTCCTGTTTAAGTTGTGAGTTGAATGGTTGTGGGGTAGTGGTGTGATTGGCCGCCGAAGTAGAACTTTGATTTCTGCGGAAGAAAGCCGGATTCAAGCGTCTGATAGACTCGGTAGAAAGCGTCAATAATCGGTTGAGTCCGCTGCTGATCAACAAGCATGCCTTCCCCCTCTTACCGCGTCTTTCCGTGACTCTTGCCGTGTGCTCCGTGTTCTATTCTTCTCTTCAGATAAACTCGTCAATCCGCTCCAGCAGGACGACGCATTCGGCTTGGATCGCTTCTAAGCGGCCGACCGGGCCGACCTTTTCGCCGGTTTTCGATTTGATGCCGATCTGCTCGGGATGGATGTCGAGGATCTCCGCCAGGGCGGTGCGCATCGCGTCTTTGTAAGGCGAAAGTTTCGGTTCCTGCGCGAAAATCACCGTGTCGAGGTTGATGATCCGCCACATCTGTTCGTTGATCTTGTGGTTGGCGAAACGCAAAAAATCGGCCGAATCGCGTCCCTTGTTTTCCGTGGCGCTGTTCGGAAACCACTCGCCAATGTCGGGCAAATTGGCGGCGCCCAGTAACGCATCGGTGATCGCGTGCATCAAAACGTCGGCGTCGCTATGACCAACCATGTGGCGGTCATGCGGAATATCGACTCCTCCCAGCCGCAGCGGGCCTCCTTCGGCAAGCCGATGAGTGTCGTGCCCTAATCCGATTCGGATCATGTGGGGTCTGCTAGTGCGGGAACGGTAACCTTAAAAAACGTCAGAGTTTGCGCTCCTTACGCCAACTCCCAATGGCGGGCGATTATAGCCCACACGCCGAAAACCGACAACGCGAACGAGCGGCCCTCGGGCAGACCTCCTATTTGTCCGCGGGCTTCCCGCACTTCCTCTATGACCCGTCAGAGTTACAATCGAAGCATGCCCCCAATTATCGAAATCCAGCAGCTGACGAAGACATACGAGGTCTACCAGAAAAAAGAGGGGCTCTTGGCCTCGATCCAAGGGCTGTTTCATCGCGAACATAAGACCGTCGAGGCGGTTCGCGGTATCGATCTGACCGTCGATCAGGGGGAATTCGTCGCTTTTCTGGGCCCCAACGGCGCCGGGAAGACGACCACCCTCAAGCTCCTCTCTGGCGTCATCAATCCGACTAGCGGCAGCGCAAACGTCATGGGATACGTCCCCTGGAAGCGCGAAAATGGGTATCGCCGGCGGTTTGCCTTGGTGATGGGCCAGAAAAACCAGCTCTGGTGGGATCTACCGGCGCAAGATAGTTTCCGGCTCCACCAGAAGATCTACCGGGTCGACGAGCAGGAATTCAAGCGAACCGAGGATGAGCTGACCGATTTGCTCGACGTCCGCCGGCTGTTGAATCAGCCGGTCCGCAACCTTTCGCTCGGTGAGCGGATGAAGATGGAACTGATCGCCGCGCTGCTCCACTCGCCCGACGTGTTGTTCCTGGACGAACCGACGATCGGTCTGGACGTGGTCGCCCAGCACAACATCCAGCAGTTCCTGAAGCACTACCAGGAAGAGCGAGAAATCACCGTCCTGCTGACCAGCCACTACATGAAGGACATTGCCGCCCTCTGCAAGCGAGTGGTGGTGATCGCCGGCGGCGAGATTATCTACGACGGTTCGCTCAACGGCATCATCGACCGCTTTGGCGGCCACAAGATCGTGACGCTGCAGTTTGATCAGGAAGAAGTGCCGGGCGATTTGGCGCGCTTTGGCGACGTGCTGGAAATTCAATCGCCGCGCGCCAAGATTCAGGTCGATCGCAACGCGGTTGGTCGGGTGTTGGGCTCGATTCTTGATCAGTACGAACTGGCCGACGTCAGCGTCGAAGACCCGCCGCTGGAGCAGGTGATTGCTGACGTCTTCTCCCTATCGCGAGGCGACGCCTCGCCGGAGACGACTGGTTCTGAGCCGGCCGCGACCCACTAAAACCAAGCGAAGGAGCTACGTCATGAGCGAATTGGCGGCCCGCGCTTCAACCTGGTGGGCAATCTTCAAAATCAACTTTCACGAGAAGCTCGTCTATCGGGGCGACTTCATGCTCGGCACGCTGATGCGATTTCTGCCGATCGTGACGCAGGTCTTCTTGTGGTATGCGGTGTTTGGTTCGATCCAGGCCCACATGAGCGACGACGGCGACGGCGGCCAGGCCAAGATCGCCGGCTATACCTACGACAATATCGTCGCCTATTACTTGCTATCGACGGTCAGCCGCGCCTTTAGCAGCATGCCAGGGTTGGCGTCAGGCATCGCCCTGCAGATTCGCGAAGGGGAGATCAAGAAATACTTGATCCAGCCGCTCGACCTGATTTCGTTCATGTTTCTCAATCGGCTGGCGCACAAGCTGACCTATTACATTGTCGCCGCGGCGCCATTCGCCCTGGTGTTTTGGCTGTGCCGCGACTTCTTTAGCGGTTGGCCGCCGCCGCATATTCTGGCTGCGTTTTTTGCGTCGCTGATCATGAGCTTCGCACTCGGCTTCTTTCTAGAAGCGACGATCGGCATGATTGGCTTCTGGTTTTTGGAGGTCAGTTCGCTGCTGTTCGTCTACATGCTGTTCAACTTCTTCCTCTCGGGACATATGTTCCCGCTTGACATGCTCGACAACGTCAGTGGACCGTGGGGTTTGATCGTGCGAGGGTTGCCGCTGATGTACCTCGCCTATTTTCCGGCGGCGGTGTTCCTGGGGAAGATCCAAGGAACCGAACTGGTGATCGGCCTGATTGTGCAGTTGGCCTGGGTGATTTTCTTTTTTTTCACCTGTCGGTTGGCGATGCATTACGGCGTCAAGCGATACAGCGGATACGGAGGCTAATATGGCGTCAGAACGAGCGGCTTACGGCGCCGTGTTTTACACCTTCGTGCGCAACAGCTTGATCCGCGACCTCAGCTATCGCAGCAACTTTTTCATTGAGTGCGCCTCGAGCATGTCGTGGGTCTTGATGAACCTGGGGTTCTATCTGCTGATCTTCAGTTTTACGACCGAGATCGGCGACAACACCGGTTGGCGAAAGTTCGAGTTTTTCGTCTTCCTGTCGACGACGCTGTTTATCAACAGTTTGATGCAGACGTTCTTTATGCCGAATGCGCAGGAATTCTCCGAGCTGATTCGCACCGGGCGTCTCGACTTCGCCTTGCTCAAACCGATCGACACGCAGTTCCTAATTTCGTTTCAAAAGGTGAACTGGCCGTCGATGTCGAATTTTTTCTTCGGCGTCGTCCTGCTGAGCATTTCGCTGTGGAATTTGACGCAGCGGCCCGAGAACCCGCTGGTAGTCACCCCTTACATGATGATCGCCTACCCGCTGTTTATCTTGTGCGGGGTCGGTATCCTGTACAGCCTGATGATCATTCTGGCGGCGACCAGCATCTGGCTGGGCCGCAACCAATCGTTGTACGATTTCTGGTTCTACATCACCAGCTTTTCCCGCTACCCGATGGAAATCTACGAAGGGGGCATCGGCGGCACGCTGAAGTTCATCTTCACCTTCATGATTCCGATTTTGGTGGTGGTGAACGTCCCGGCCCGCATCATGGCCAAGCCGCTGGGAGTTGACGATGGGGGCCAATCGATGATGTATAACAGCATGCTTCTGGCGATCTTCGCTGTGATCGCCACCGCCGGCAGCATCCTGGGATCGCGATGGGTCTTTAAGAAGGCGCTGCTCAGCTACCGCAGCGCCTCGTCGTAAGCAGCGATCGTAGCCCGACGCGCACCGCATTTCCCTCGCTCGCGCGTCGGGCTACTATTTGCCGTCGATCCACTCGCGTTGCCATAGCTCTAGCACTAGCAGCGCCCAGAGCCGTGCACTGTGGTCGAAGCTTCCGCTCATATGTTCATCGAGCAGCTCGCGGACCGTCTCTTCGCGGAATAGCCCGCGGCTGAGGGCCTTTTCCGAAAGGAGCGAATCGGTCAGCAGTTCCTTTAGCTCGTGTCGGAACCAATAGTCGAGCGGCACGCCGAAGCCCATCTTGGGGCGGTTCCAGATTTCCTGCGGCAGGCGATCGCCAAAGACCTTGCGCAAGATTTGCTTGCCGTGGCCGCGACTATGTTTGCGACCGACCGGTAAAGCGGCCGCATACTCGACCAACCGGTAGTCGAGAAACGGTTGCCGTACTTCCAGGGCGTGCGCCATCGAGGCGATGTCGACCTTGCAGTTCAAGTCGCAAGGTAGGTAGGTGACTAGATCGGCCAGCGACGCGCAGGTGATCGCGTCACGCTTGCCCGATCGCAGCCAGGCGGTCTTCAAAAAGTCGAACGGATCGTTGTCGCCGAGTTGGTTGACGAACTGGTCGGTGTAGAGTTGTCCGCGTCGCGATTCGTTGAAGATGCCGATCCAGTCGAGATACCGCCGCTGCGGCGACAGCGCGATCGCTTCGGAGAACCGCTTTGCTTGCCGCAATCGCGACTTCTGCCGTCCGCTGGAAGGGAGGTTTTGCCACATCTTGGCGCCAAGCAACTGCTTGAGCGGTCCAAGTCGATCGATCATCGCGCCCAGTCCGACCGCTTTGTAGCGTCGATAGCCGGCAAACAGCTCGTCGCCGCCGTCGCCGCTGAGGGCGACGGTCACTTCGGCCCGGGTTTGCTGCGAGACATACCAGGTCGGGATCGCCGAGCTATCGGCCATCGGCTCGTCGTAGTGCCAGGTCAGCTGCGGCAAGATCTCCAGAGCGCTTGGCGTGACCTGAAACTCGTGGTGCTCGGTTCCCAGGTGATTGGCGACCTGCCGGGCGAAGCTGGTCTCGTCATATTCCTTCTGCGGAAAGCCGATCGAGAAAGTCTTTACCGGGCGATCGCTGAACTTCTGCATCGAGGAGACGACCAGCGACGAGTCGACGCCGCCTGAGAGAAACGCCCCCAACGGCACGTCGGCTTGCATCCGCAGGCGGACGGCGTCGTCGAACAACTCGCGCAGCTCATCGTCTTGTAGCGGCGCGGTGCGGCGATCTTCGCGGGTGAAGTCAGGCTTCCAGTAACGCTCGACATGCAGGCCGGCGTCGCTGAAGACCGCCACTTCGCCGGGCGCGAGCTTCTTGATCCCTTTCAGGATCGTGTTGGGGTGCGGAACATATTGATAGGTCAGGTACTCGTCGACCGCCGAAGGATCGACTTCGCGCGGCACGTCAGGCAACGCCAGCAGCGCTTTCAGTTCGCTGCCGAAGACGATCCGCCCCGCGTGATGATAGTAGTAGACCGGCTTTTGCCCCAAGCGATCGCGTCCCAAGACGAGCCGTCGTTCACGCTGGTCCCAAATCGCGATGGCGAACATCCCGTTGAAGTGACGAAAGCAGCTGGGGCCTTCGTCTTCGTAGAGATGGACGATCGTCTCGGTGTCGCTGTGGGTGCGGAAGGTGTGCCCGGCGCCTTCGAGTCGGCTGCGTAGCGCGTGGAAGTTGTAGATCTCGCCGTTGAAGGCGGTCCAAACCGTTTCGTCCTCGTTGGCCAACGGCTGATGTCCGCCAGCCAGGTCGATAATCGACAACCGGCGATGTCCCAGCGCGACGCCAGGCAGCGGCGGATAGGGACTGCGCGATTGGAAGTCGCGATGATAGTAGCCAGCGTCGTCGGGACCACGATGCGAAATGCTGTCGGTCATTTTCCGCAGCGCATCGGCCGAAACCGCAAGTTGTGGATCGGTCCAAGCCGCTCCCGTGATGCCGCACACGCGCTAGTCCGCCTTGTTGTCAGTCAGGTGATTTTTGATTTGTCGGTTGGGTGCAGCGCCGAAAATGTAGGGTGGGTGGAGCAAGCGCGTACGGGTTAGCCGATTTGTCGTCGAAATGATTCGCTTGCGCAACCCGCCTTTGCGTGCAAGCACATTGTTGGGTTTCGCTCCGCTGCGCCCAACCTGCAGCTTTTTCGCGACGGCGTTCTCTTCTACCCTACGATTCTAATCGGGCGAAGCGGGGCGAACAGCTGCAGAAAAACGGGCGAAAAACTAGCTGCCTGTTGAAAAATGCCCTCGTGGCATTTTCCAACCTCGCCAGGCTCAGAGCATAGCTCTTCGCGGCTCGCAAAATAACGACTTACGTCGTTATTTTTGGATCGCGTCCGTACGATCACGCAGTCCGTCGAGAAAATCAACGGACTGCTAGCGCTTGAGACTAACGCAGACGATTTCCTCATCATTTCGGACGAAAACCGCCCGATCGGCGAACGCCGGGTGTGCCCAGGTAACGCCGCCGCGGCGGGAAAGCTGGGCCGTGGTCGGAGCGATGATCGCCGCTCGATCGAGCTCGCGATAGCCCTTGCGAGAGAGTTCGGCGATTACCAATTCCCCTTTCTCATTGAAGAGCCAATAGAGGGTTCCGTTACGCACGAAATGAATGTTGCTCCAGCGGCCCGGCGGCGTCGCCGTTTGGTCGGTCCAGATGCGATCGCCGGTGTTCGGGTCCAGGCAGCGGAGTTCGCCATGGCTGTCGCAACCGAAGATGGCGCTCGAGGTAAAGACTGGCGTGCTGATGATCGACTGCAGGGCGTCGGTGTCGCGTTCGCTTGGCCCAACCCGCAGCCACAGCTTTTCGGCGGTTGGCTCCTCTTGTCCCAACTGCAGCATTAACGAACCGTCGTAAAACGAAGTGAGGAACAAGCGGTCTCGATTGACGACCGGAGTAGAAATCCCGATCGGCATGTTCTTCGGCGCCCAAGGTATCCGCCAATAGACGGTCCCGTTTTGGGCGTTGAGCCCGGCGACGCTATCGCCGGTCCAGCAGACGACGACGTCCTTGCCTCCTTGATCGATCAAGATCGGCGCCGAGTAGCCGGCCCGATCGTTTAAGGCCCGCCACTCTTCTTCGCCGGTTCGGGTGTTGAGGGCGACGATGCAAGCGCCGTCTGCGCCGCCAATCTGCAAGATCAAGCGATCGCGGTAGACGAGCGGCGCGGCGGCGATGCCCCAGGCGGGCATCCGTATCTTGTAGTCGGCGTCGAGATCACGCTGCCAAAGGATTTGGCCCGACGTCGCATCAAGGCAGAACAAGTCCCCCATCGTGCCGAGGGCAAACGCGCTGCCGTTGTCGATCGTGACGCTGGCCCGCGGGCCGGCCTGATAGCCAACGCCGATGTAGGGGCAGTCATATTCGTGAGACCACAGCTTTCGCCCGGTCCGCTGATCGAAACAATGAATTCGCTCGATCTGCTTTGGTTCGACCAGGCGATCGGTGACGTAGACCTTGCCGGCAGAGACGGTGGGGCCGCTATAGCCGGCGCCAATTGGCGCTCGCCACAGCACTTCGGGCCCTGCGGCCGGAAACTTGCGAAGGATGCGATCCTCGCGCCAGACGCCGTCGCGGTTTTCACCACGCCACTGCGGCCAGTCTTCGGCCGCCGCAAGCGTGCAGACGGCCAGGCCAAAGGCAATCGAGAGCCAAGTGGTACGCATCCGGCGAATCCTTCCGTGCGACCTGGGCGCAGACTAGCGGTTGAACAAAAATGCTGGACTATTGATCAGCGCCCAAGCCAGGTCTTGTACGCCGGTCAAACGTTGATTCTTCTCAAGTTCGGCCAGTTTGGCAACCTTGTCTTGCAGTTGTTTCAGCCGAACGTCGCGTGACCGATAGTGTTCGGATAGGCGATTCGTCTGCTCTTCGCTGCGATCGGCGCTAGGGACGGCCAAGATCTGCTGAATCTCTTCCGGCAAGCTGCTCTTTAGATGCAGCGGACGCGGGCTGGTGGTGACCGACACGCGGAACTTGCCGAGCAAGTGATTGCTATCGGGGTACTGGAAATTCATCCGAACCGTCAGGTTGGTCCCCTCAGCAAAGCCGGCGTCATCGGCCGTTTCATAGATGGCGACGTGATTCTGGTTGAACTTCGGGCTGACCGCCCAACCGCTGCCGGGATTGCCGTCGATCGCCCCGCGGACATCCCAACCTTGCTGTGAGAAGTCGGCCTCGCCGCCGCTAAGCTGCACTTCGACCGACTGGGCGGCGTCAGTGCTGCTGGTCGCCGAGAGGGTAAGCTCGCTCAGGACGAAGTTGCCGTTGGGGGCCCGACCAGGTCCGCCGCTGGGCAGGTTCGAGTCGGCTAACGCCTCGATCCGCACGCCGGTGATGCCGGTCAGATCGGTTGGAAAGACCAGTTCGTATTCACCTTTTGCGAGCTTGCCGCTGACGAAGATCGACTGGTCCTCCCGCGACTCGAACTGGGCGCCGACGGTTGACTTCATGCCGGTTGCATCCAGTGGCGTCCACTCGGGCGTACGGGCTACGCCGGCTTCCCAGTCGGCCATGCCGGCCATCAGCTGGGCGTCGTACGCGGCCAATTGTTCTTGGGCCGCTTCGTAATCGCCAATGGATTCGTGCAGCGTCTGGATCGCCAGATCGCGTTCGGCGGTTGTTGGCTTTCGGGCAAAGAACCGTAGGAAAAGCTCTTCGACCAGCTGCGCGTCATCGGGCGTCGATGCGACCAGCTTGGTCAGTTCGCTGTTGGGGTCGGCGATCGCATCGGCGATGGTGGGGCCGTTGATCAGCTTCATGACTGGGCCCAGCATCACGCCGCCCGAGCGTTCGCATTCACACGAGCTTTCCCGCGGCGGACGACCGAAGTCGTCCAGAAACGGAATGCGGGCCGAGACGTCGGTCAACTGCGTCGCCCGGAAGCCGGCCGGAACGCCAGGCAGTTTGGGCATGCTGCCGGTCGCGGCATGGATTGCGTCGTACAGCACTTCCGCCGGCAACCGGCGGGGCAGGGCATGCGAGTAGTTGATCGCGTCATCTTCGTTCCAGCGATTCGTTTCGACCGAATGTTGATAAACCCGCGACGTGCAGATGCGACGCAAGATCGCCTGCATGTCGAAATCGGAGTCGATGAATTCCTGCGTCAGCCGATCCAGCAACTGCGGATTGACGGCCGGGTTGCCGGCGCGGATGTCATCGATCGGTTCGATGATGCCGACGCCAAACAGATAACCCCACAGCCGATTGACGTAGCTCTTGGCGAAGTATTGGTTCCGTGGCGAAGTCATCCAGTCGGCCAACTCGGCGCGGCGGCTGGCGGCGTCCTCAACCAGGTCGTCTTGGTAGGGGAACTCGGGCGAAGCCACGTCGCCGGTCAGCAGATGTTTCACCTCGCCCGATCCGGTGTCGTAAATCACTTCGGCCAGCGGCGTCGCCCCTTCGACCGCGGTTCCGCCGATTTTTTGACCCGCGTACTGTTTATCTTCTTTGCGGCCAACCTGAGCGAAGAAGGCCGAAAGGTGATAGTACTGGCTCTGCGTCCACCGCTCGAACGGATGGTCATGGCACTTGTTGCAGTTGAAGCGAACCGCCAGAAACAGCTGCGTCGTGTTTTCCATCGCCCCTTCCGGATCGCGGAGGATCTTGTAGTAGGCGCTGGGCGGGTTGTCGATGTTCGAGCCCGAAGCGGTCAGGATTTCATGCACGAACTGATCGTACGGCTTGTTCTGGGCGATCGACGCTTTGATCCAATCGCGAAACGCGTGGACGCCAGGCTCGCCGAGAAACTTCTCGTTGACCTGCAACAGGTCAGCCCACTTGTTGGTCCAATATTCGATAAATGGGGCGCTGCCGATCAAGCGATCGACGAGCGCTTCTCGTTTCGCTTGCGTTGGCGCTTTGTCGGCCAAGAACTCTATCACCGCCTCGGCGGTCGGCGGCAACCCGGTCAGGTCGAGCGAAACACGGCGGATGAACTCTTCGTCGCTGCAGAGCGGGCTCGGCAGCACTTTCACCCGCTGCAGTTTGTCGTAGACCAGCTGGTCGACATAGCTTTCGGTTGGCGGACTGGTCCACTCGAAGCCCGATCGATCCCCCATCACCGTGACGGTGGTTGCGGCATAGGCGCCATCGAAGCGGGCCAGCACCGCCGCTTCGCCTCGCCGCAACAGCGACAACACGCCATACGCGTCGGCGACTGCGACTTCGATATTGCCGCTTTCGATAAACGCATCGGCGGTGACGTCTTTGACCGTACCGTCGGCATAAGTAGCGAGAATGACGAACTGCTGCTTCATCTTCGGCAGCGGAATCACCGGGTTCTTCGGCAGTATCTCGATCGAGGCGACCTTGGGCGAATCGAGATCCAACTGCACGCCGCCGGCGATCCAGTTGCGAAGGATCTCGTAGCGACGATCGCCCGGCTTGGTCAGTTGGCCGCCGACATGCGGCACGGCGCCGCTGGTCTTTAGCAGCATCAAGCTTTGATCAGGCGCCGCGCGATTGAAGCGTCGGCCGGCGACATCATCGACGAGCGCCCGGTGATCGTAGATCGGGTCGTAACCGCGCAAGGAGAGCTTGAAGCCATTCTTACCATCTTTCGACCCGTGACAGGTTCCTTGGTTGCAGCCCATCTTCGACATCGCCGGGTTCACGTCGCGGATGTAGTCGGCGGCGATCTTTGCTTCCTGGTTGCGGACGACGACGGGAACATTGACGCTGTGCTTCCCATATTTCAGCACCAGTTGCGACTCGCCGTCGGCGGACGGCGAAACGAGCCCGGCCGGCGTGAACGTGAACTCCGTCGACTCATCCTGCCGTTGGGCGACCCGCGTCAGATCGACGATCTCGCCCGAGTCGAGCGTGCCGGTCACCAGCACCTGGGCGTAGGCGAAGGGCGAATCGAGTTCGATCCGCGCGGGCCAGGCTTCGACCTTGATGAGTTGCTTGCCGGGTGGAATCGTGTTCTCGGCGCGAGCGAACGGCGCGAGCGTGACCAGCAATAGCATGCTGAAGAGGATGCGCGATTTCATGAATGCGTTTCCTTGCTAAGCCCAAGGCTCAACGGAGCGGAAGTTTATTTAGTTGGCCGAAACAGGTTGCCCGGTGAGGGGAACGGCCGAAAACTGGCGCACCAGCGAACCATCTTCGACCAGGTTAACGCGAACGACGCCGTCAAAGCCAACCGAGGCCAATTGCTTGCCGTCAGGGCTGAAAGCGAGCGAGTAGACCGGCCCTTGCTGACCGTCCAGCTTGCGAAGCAGTTTGCCATCTGCCGCGTTAAACAGGTGGATTTCCCCTTGCTGATCGTTGCTGCTACCGGCGGCGACCAGCGTGGCGTCGGGCGAGAAGGCGACATCATATACCCGGCCCGGCATGGCGGGGAAAGCGCGGATCAGGTTGAAGTCGTCGCCGATCTTGCGATCTTTCTCACGAAACATCTTGTAGATCTTCGGCACGCCGTCGGCGCCGCCGATCAGCAGTTGATCTTCGGTCGGATGCCGCATCACCGCCGCGATCCCCCCTTGGAGCGCCCCCGGCGTGATGCTGGTGATGTTGTCGATAAAGCGTTCGGTCTTCACCTCGTACAGCTTCATCGTCATATCGCGACTGACCGAAACCAGGTGTGAACCATCTTTCGAGAAGGTCGTATCGAGGGCCCAGTCTTCATGGGCGCCGTTGAACAGTTGTTGCTCACCGGTGGCCGCGCTGAAGACGCGGACCGTGTTGTCGCCGCAGCCGACGGCGACTTGCTGGCCGTCGGGGGACCAACTGCCGCCATAGATCGTGTCGTGCGAAACGGGGAGCGAGAAGTCAAGCTTGCCGCTTTGCAAGTCCCACATCTGGAACTCGCCCATACGACCAGGCGAACCGCCGGCGACGACCAGCTTGTCGCCATTGGGTGAGAAGCGGGCCGACTCGATTCGCTCCGACATGCCGACCAGGCGCTGGGCAATGCCGCTGCCATCGGCATGATGCAGCAGCACCTCGTGATAACCCGACACGGCCAGCAGTTTTCCATCGGGCGAGTACTCGACCGAAGTCAGTACCGGCGGCAGCGAATAGACGGGCGGATGATCTTGATCAAACTGGGCCTTGGCCGACTCCGGCGTGTCGTCTTTGGCGCCTTGGGCGATCCATAAGTTGAGCGTATGGCGATCGGTCTCTGAGAGGGGAGGTTTCCCTTTCGGCATCTCGGCTTTGCCGTCGGTCGGGGTGACGTAGGCGGTCAGCGAACTGTCGGCGGGCTGGCCCGGCACAATCGCCGCCTCGCCACTTTCGCCTCCGGCGATCAGTTGGGCGAAGTTGGTCATGACATAGTCGCCCCCTTGCTTGGCCGGTTGATGGCAGCCTTGGCAGTGTGCCTGAAAGATCGGCCGGACGTCACGATAGTAACTGACTTGGCGATCTTCCTCGGCGACCACAGGAGCAGCGCAAAGCAACAGCAGCGTGACAGCGAACAGCTTCGACGGCATCGCAAGGGATCCTTTCGAAAGCGCCGGTGGGTGAGCAGGATTGGGAGAGCCGGGAAGGGAAGGGCGCCGCGGTGAGTTTGCGGCGAGGGATGACGCGAAGTTCATGCTACCCGATCAGTGGGCCAGATTGCAAGGAATTCTAGCCAGCGGGTGGGAGATGGCGCCCTATTGGTTAGCCTCGATAGCTCTCGCTATCGGGGCGGCGCAGCCGCAAGAAGCATCAATTTGCGGTTGGAAGAACGCGGTGGTTGGCGACGTCGATTGGCATGGCTTCCGCCGCTTGAATATCGGCCGCGGATCGATGCCTCCTGCCGACTTCATCGGCCCAGACAGCGAGAGCTGTCTGGGCTAACCGATTGATAGCGACTACTTCCGCAGCGTCACGCCGGTTTCCATCCAGCCGTCGTTTTCGGTCGTGACGAACAACCCGGCCGGGCCCAGGTAAGGCGCCATCTTCTCAAACGCCGGCAGCTTCGAGGCGTCGAGTTCTTGCATCCGGTGCTTTTCGTCTTCGTGACCGATCGCCCAGATGCGGTTGATCACCACGCCCAGCAGCGACTTCGACTGCGGCATCTGATTGGTGCGAAGCATCTCGTGCGTGACGCGGAACGATTCGTCGGTGCGGCCGAACTGTTGGAAGCTGACCTGGTTCATGCCAAGCGACGTCAGGGCGGTTTGGACCCGAACGTAGTCGGAGGCCGCCGCGAGATCGGCTTTGGTTTGCAGCGTCTTCTCTAGCAGGCCGACATGCGACGAAACCAACAGCCATTTGTCATGAATGGTGATCGCCATGTTGGGCATTTTCGCCGCTTCTTCTTCCTGGGCGTTCGCCATCACCAAGGCGGTTGGCATGGTCGGGCCGACGATCGTCAGGGTCGGCAGCTCTTCTTCGATTTCTTCCAGCTTCCAAGCTTCGAGTTCGTTGCCGTCGGCGTCTTTCAGTTTCAGCGGTTCGGCGTTCGGTTCGTTCTTCAGAATCTTCCAAACCGCGGCTTTCACCTGGGCGACGTCGGTGATTTCAATCGCCAGCAAACGGCGTTCGCTTTCGGTCGTCACTGGTTGAACGCAGTCCGAGATCAAAATTACCTCTTCACCCAAGTAAGGAATGATGTCCTGCGGGATGTCGACCTGCGGGCCGAGGTTATCTTCCTTCAGGCTCAACATTACTTCGTCAAAGATCTCGTCGTCGGCGTAGGCGTTGACGATCGTTTTGACGTACTTGAAGGCGTCTTGCATGTCGAAGCGGAAGGCGAGATAGGTCGCCAGGTCTTGCGGAATCCAGGCCGGCGGAGCGATCGCGGCGCCGTTGGGGAAGTCCATGACGCGGGCGCCACGAACAAAACGAGCGCCCGCTTCGGCGTTCTCGTCGGTCGGAGCGTAGGCGAACGAGCGATGCAGGATATCGAACTCTTTGTTCGGTCCGGCGTTGAAGTTGACGATACCGCCGCCACCTTGGATCGCTTCAAAGCCTTCCTCTTGCAGCAGCTTCAGCAGGTCTTTGCCGCGCTTCTTGCGACCGCCCGCTTGGGCTCGCAGCACTTCGACCAGACCAAACGGTTCGATGAACCAGCGAATGTTGGGCGCCAGACCTGCCGCCGCTTTGTCGACGCGGGTTTGGACTTCGATATACGGCGTGAAGCCGGAGAGGGGCTCGGCCGCTTTGCCGGCGGCTTGGGCTTTGACCAGTTCGGTGATCACGTCCAGGTTGTCGCCGGCCAGAAGCTGATCTTTGTTGATCAGGTAGTAAGCGACGCGGGCCTCGACTTCCCCCTTCTTCTTTGGGAAGACGTATTTGACGCCGTCGACTCCTTCGACCTTGATGGTCGACTTGGTGGCGCCTTGTTCGACCTGATTCTTGTCGATCTTGGTGAGCAGCTTGTTGGCTTCTTTTCGCTTGCCGGTGATGTCAACGATCAGCATCATCGCGTGCGAAAGATTATCGAGCGGTTTGCCCGTTTTCTCATCGATCGGATCGGCCTCGGGCTGCAGCAGGGCGAAGGCGATCTCGCCGCCGTAGACGTCCTTCAAGTCGTCGATCTTGATGCCCAGCTTCACGCCGCCGTCCGACAGACGGTCCTTGAACTGCTGTAGCAGGTCATCGGCGAACGGTTTCATGTCGTCGTGCTGCGCCAGTTCCCCCAATTGGGTCTCGTCAAAGCGAGCGCTCAGCTCGTCAAAGTCGGGAAGCGAGACGAAACCCTTCGTCGTGGCCGGAAGCAGGTCCGCAGCCGGCGGGGCGGCAACAGCCAAGGTCGAGGAAGCGGTAACGCAAATTGCGCAAAGTACCAAACGGAGACTCAGTGGCATGCGAAATTTCACTTCTATTATTCCTCCGCCTGTGCTTTCTGCCTGATTTTGCGAGTGCGCTGACGATCGCCCATGGCGCACTTTTCATTTATCGGCAGGGGCGTTCTCAAAACAAAACAATGTGTGGACAGGAAACGGGCGCCAGTTGGCTTCTCTATCACAAAACGGGTGGCTTGTGACGGATTTTCCGGATTCATGATTCTGAATCGCCTGCGCAGTTTATGCAACCTAACTGGCTGGGGCAAACCCGGTGGACGCTACCGAGGACAAGTTTCATAATCGGCCGAATGAATCCCTATTCCAGCGAAAGCCTCTGTAGCGACCCCATCCATGGCTATATCCCCTTCGTCGTCGATGGCGAACCGGGGGAGGTGACCGAACGCCATATTATTGACTCTGCCTGGGTGCAACGAATGCGGCAGATTCACCAGCTGCAAACGGCCTGGTGGGTCTATCCAACGGCGGAACATACCCGGTTTCAGCATGTTTTGGGGGTAATGCACCTCGCGAGCCGAGCCGTCAAGCATCTCTATCTCAGTCTGAAAGAGTCGTGTCCTGAAGCGCCCAGCCGCGGGTATGTCGAAACGCTGCTGCGGATGGCGGGCCTGCTTCACGATGTCGGGCACGGTCCCTTTGGCCATTTTTTCGACAGTCATTTTTTGTCGCAATATGGTCTGACGCACGAGAAACTTGGCGCCCAAATAATTGAAGAAAAGTTAGCTGGCATGCTGTCACAGCTGCGGCGGAACCCCAATAGCGAGCTTGCGCACGATGAGCAGCTTGACCCGGGGCAGATCGCCTGGCTGATTCAGCGTCCGCGGGAAGAAGAGGAAGCCGCCTATCCGCAGTGGCTGATTCACCTGCGCAGTCTGCTGAGCGGCATCTACACGATCGACAACATGGACTTCGTGCTCCGCGACGCCTACATGACCGGCTACAGCAGCCGTTCGTACGATCTGGATCGGCTGCTCCACTACAGCTTTTTCACGCCCCAGGGACTGACGATCCATCATCGCGGCATGGGGGCGTTGATCCGGTTTATGAACGTCCGGGCCGAACTGTTCCACAACGTCTACTTCCATCGCGAGGTGATGGCGATCGACAAGATGCTGGAAGATTTGTTCCGCGACAGCCGCGACCATTTCTTCCCCGGCGATCCGTCGACCGATCTGGATCGCTATCGCCAGCTGACCGAGTTCTCGCTGCTGGTCGATGTGGCCCGCTGGAGCCAAAGCGACAGCGGCGAACTGCGGGCTCTGGGACAGCGGTGGGACCAACTGCTGGCGCGCGACATCCAGTGGAAGTTCGTCTGCGAGCGGTCGATTGGGTTCAATGACGCGACCACCGAGCAGTCGAATATCTTGCGTTCGGACCGCATGGCCGAAGTGGCGATCCGCGAGGGGTTGCCGGCGGAGCTGAAAGAGATGCCGCTGAAGGTGGCGGTCAGCCGGTATATCTTCCGGCACGAAACGGCCGGCGCCCAAAAGAACTTTCTGTACGACGCCGCACACAACCAGGTGCGCCCGCTGACCAGTGATCAAATTTTTCGCAGCCTGCCGATCAGTCGCAAGATTTGCCGGATCTACGCGGAAAATACGGACCACGCGCCGCAATTATCGTCCGCATTGGACGCCCTGTTTGGCGGGACGCGGATCGACGACCTGACCAACATGTGAACCTGACGCCGGGCCGAAGTTTCCTGTTGAGTTGGCGATTGGACGCCGCGCGCTATAATGCCCAGCGACGCGATCACTTACGAATCTTTGCCACAGGAATCTCATGGCGTCTGAATCGGCCCCGCGGGCCCACAAGCCGCACACGCTGCGCGAGCTGCGCGACAGCGGTTGGAAATCGAAAAGCGTAAAAGATGAAATCCGCGATAACTTTGTGCGGATGCTCGCCGCCGGCGAGACGCTCTTTCCCGGCATCGTCGGCTATGACGATACGGTCATCCCCGAGATCAACCTGGCCCTACTGGCAGGGCACGACATGTTGTTTCTCGGCGAAAAGGGACAGGCGAAAAGTCGTATCATGCGGATGATCTCGCGGTTCTTAGACGAAGAGATTCCGTACGTCGACATCCCCGGCTGCCCGGTCCACGAAGATCCGTACCACCCAATCTCGTCGGTTGCCAAAACCTACCTGGCCACCCATGACGAAAACCAAGTGCCGATCGCCTGGTGGAGTCGCGACGATCGCTACGTCGAACGCCTGGCGCCAGGCACCAAGTTTGCCGACGTCATCGGCGAAATCGATCCGGCGAAGCTGGTTGGCGGGGTGAGCATGTCGACCGAAGACGCGCTCCACTTTGGTTTGATTCCCCGGATGCATCGCGGCATCTTTGCGATGAACGAACTGCCGGAGCTGGACGAACTGGTCCAGGTCGGCTTGTTCAACATGCTGGAAGAACGGGACGTGCAGATCCGCGGCTATCCCGTGCAGTTCGACATTGATCTGCTGCTCCTCTTCTCGGCCAACCCGGCGACGTACAACCGCAGCGGCAAAGTGATTCCGCAGCTGAAGGATCGCATCGGCACCGTGGTTCACACGCACTACCCGCGTGAACGCGATCTCGGCATCCAAATCATGCAGCAGGAAGCGGCCGTTGACCTGGATGGCGACTATCCGGTGGTGGTCCCGTACTTCATTCGCGAGATCCTTGAGCAGATCACCGTCTGCGGGCGAAAGAGCAAGTACATCGATCATCAGTCGGGCGTCAGCGCCCGGTTCAGTATCGCCAACTACCGCACTGCGGTCGCCAGTGCGCGGCATCGCGGCGTGATCGTTGGCGAAAAGCCGGCGGTCGTGCGGTTGTCGGACCTGGGGCATCTCTATTCGTCGTCACTCGGCAAGCTCGAACTCGACATGATGGGAAGCCATCAGATGACCGAGCGACAAGTCCTCGATGCGTTAGTCGCCGAGGCGGTCCGCATCGTCTTTGAGGAATACGTCGAACAGCACGGTCTGGAAGCGATCGGCGATATCTTCAGCCGCGGCGTGAAGATCGAAGTGGGAGACTTGCTCCCTTCGAGCCAATACGCCGATCGCCTGAAGCATGTGCCGCCGATCTGGGACAAGGCGTTTGAGCTGAACGCCTCGGAAAACGAAGCGATGCGGGCCTCCTGCGTCGAGTTTGTCCTGGCCGGTTTGCACGCCATAGATCGCATCTCCCGCTCGCAACAGCACGGGCGAATCGAGTACGAGTTTGAGTAGTACAGCAACAATGCCTGGTGCCATGCTCTTACCGCGTCATCGCGGAAAGAGCATGTCTTCGCCCTGCTAACAACCAAGGGCTATCGATGAAACAACCCTACCGCCCCGGCGGCGTCATCCACACCTATCAAAAGTACGATCCGCAGCGGTTCCCCAGCCCAACGCAGGAACCGCCCGACCTCGTCTCGCCGGCGATGGAACATATGCTGATGTACGGCGAGATGCGCGAGCTGACGCCGGAAGAGCTGGCCCGTGCGATCAAGCTCGACCCGAGCCAGATCGCCGGTCTGGGGCCCAATCTTGATGCGCTGATCAAGATGCTCCAGGAGCGGAAGCGGAAGATCCTCGAAACGTACGAAACCGACAGCGTCCAAAAGAAGGCTCGCAAGAACTACTACAAGACCGCCAAGCAGATCGACTATCCGAAAGGAAAGCTGGGAGACGCCGCCCGAGCCGCCGTCGACCAAGAGCAAATCTATTCGCTAGAGCGTCTCTGGTACCTGGCCGATGACGCCCGATCACCGCTGGCCGGCGAGTTGGTTCACTTAATCGAACGCTTGGGCGAAAAGTACGAAGTTGACGAACTGGCGGCGAAGTGGGACTTCACCGGGCGAACGTCGATGACCGTGCCGGAAGCGATCGCCATCAAGGAAGAGCTGGAGCGAATCGACGAACTGCTGAAGCAGCTGGAAGAGGCGAAGGAAACGGCGCAGATCGGCGTGATCGACATGTCGGAACTGGAGCAGTTTGCCGAGCCGGGCCAGATGGAGCAGTTGATGGAGTTGCAGCGTCAGCTGGAAGAATACGTCAAGAACATGGCCGAGCAGCAAGGACTGACCGGCAACAATCAGGGCGCCTTCCAGATCACGCCGCAAGCGTTTCGCATCTTTCAGGGAAAGCTGCTGGAGAAGATTTTCTCGAATCTGGAAGCTTCGCGAACGGGCCGCCATCAAGGACCGATCCTCGGAGAAGGCGCCGTCGAATTACAGCAGACCAAGCCGTACGAGTTTGGCGACTCGATTACGCAGATGGACATCCCGCAGTCGATGATCAACGCCATCCTGCGTCAGGAAGGTCAGCTACCGCTGCGGCTGAAGCCGGAAGATATCGAGATCCACAAGACCCGCAACAGCCCCAAGTGCGCCACGACCGTGATCATGGATATGAGCGGCTCGATGCGGTACGAAGGGCAGTACGTCAACGTGAAGCGAATGGCGCTCGCGCTGCAAGGATTGATCCGCAGCGAGTACCCCGGCGACTATCTGCAGATGCTCGAGATGTACTCCTTCGCTAAGCCGGTCAAACCGGGAGACGTGATCGGGTTGTTGCCGAAACCCGTCACGCTGCACGATCCGGTCGTTCGCCTGCGGGCCGACATGAGCGACCCCAACGCCAGCGAATACCGAATCCCGCCCCACTTCACCAATATCCAGCACGCCCTACAGCAGTCGCGACTGTTCTTGGCCAATCAAGACACGCCCAACCGCCAGATCATCTTGATCACCGACGGATTGCCAACGGCCCACTTTGAAGGATCGCAGCTGTTCTTGCTTTACCCGCCTGACCCATCGACCGAAGCGGCGACGCTGCGCGAAGGCGCCCTGTGTGCCCGGGAAGGGATCACGGTCAACATCTTCCTGATCCCCAGCTGGTCGCAAACGGAAGAAGATGTGAAGTTCGCCTATCGCCTGGCGCAGACCAGCAAAGGAAGAGTCTTCTTCACCGCAGGACGAGATCTGGATAGGTACGTGATCTGGGACTACGTCAATCATAAACGCGAGATCATTGGGTAAGGCCAACTCAAGATCGCTGCGCGAGCGAGAGACTGCGGTCGCAAGTTCACGTCACATCAAACATCGACGTCTTCTGGCCCAAGATCCGACATCGCCCCATGGCGGATTGTCAAAACAACAACTCGCTGCTCCTGGATCGTAAACAACGCTCGGTATTTTTGTCGTCGGCCGAAGAGAATCTGCCGCACTTCAATCGAGAAACGGTAATTCTTTGCCAGGTTCACTCTTTTCGCAGCGAGCGTGTAGCGGTACGATTGCCACCAGACCTGCTTTAAATTGCCGAGGAACCTGATGGCCGCCAAGAAGAAAACTGCGAAGAAGTCCGCGAAAACCAAGTCGAAATCGCTTCCCCAACGCGCCGACGTCGCCCCGGCGGATACCTGGGATTTGGCGAGCCTGTATGAGTCGCCGGAGGCGTGGGAAAAAGACTTCGCCAAGTTGGCCAAAAAAGAAGCGGGCTTTGACAAATTCAAAGGGACGTTGGCTGAAAACGGCGCCTCGCTGGCCGCTTGTCTCAAATTCGACCTGGCGGTCGATCGCCTCGCCGAACGACTTGGCACCTACGCCTTTTTGAAGACGACCGAGAACCAGGCCGACGATGAAGCGCAGCGCCGCATCGCCCGCTATCAGGCGGTCGCCAGCAAATTGGGTCAGGCCGCTAGTTACATTTCGCCCGAGATCCAGGCGATTCCGGCCAAACGTCTGGGCGAGCTGTTGAAAGAGAAAGCGATGAAGCCGTATCGACTGATGGTCGAGCGGATGACGCGCTACAAAAAATATACGCTTAGCAAGAAAGAAGAACGCCTGTTGGCGATGCAAAGCGAAATGTCGTCGGCCGCCAGCCAGGCGTTTCGTCAGTTGCTTGACGCCGACATGAAGTTCGGCGCGCTGAAGAATGAAAATGGCGAAGAAGTCGAATTGGCGAACTCGAACTTTATCGAGTTTCTCGTTTCGCCTGACCGCAAAGTTCGCAAGGCGGCGTTCCATCAATACTACGCCCAGTTCAAGGGGCACGAGAACACCCTGGCCGCCACGCTATCGGGCTCGATCCAGCGTGACGTCTATTACGCCAAGGTTCGCGGTTACGACAGCGCCATTCATCAGGCCCTGTATGCCGACGACGTGCCGCAATCGGTTTACGACAACCTGATCGAATCGGTCCACAACCATCTGCCGGCCCTGCATCGCTACTACGATCTGCGTCGCCGCAAGATGAAGCTGCGTGATATTCATCACTACGACACCTATGTGCCGATCTTGAGCGAAATCAAGACGCGGCACTCGTGGGACGAAGCGGTCGAAGCGATCATGGACGCGTTGATTCCGCTGGGTACCGAGTATTGCGATGTGCTGAGAAATGGCTTGACGGCCGCCCGCTGGAGCGACCGTTATCCGAACGCCGGCAAGCAGAGCGGCGCCTTCAGCTGCGGCACGTTCGACGGCGCCCCGTACATCTTGATGAACTACAAGCCCGACGTGCTGGACGACGTCTTTACGCTCGCCCACGAAGCGGGTCACTCGATGCACAGCTACTACTCGTCCGGCAACCAGCCGTATCAGTATTACAACTACACAATCTTCGTCGCCGAGGTCGCCAGTACGTTCAACGAGCAGCTGCTGAGCCAGTACCTGCAAGAGAATGCGAGCGACGACAAGCAGCGAGCCTACCTGATCAACCGCGACATCGACGCGATCCGCGGCACGATCATCCGGCAGACGATGTTCGCCGAGTTTGAGAAGATCACCCACGCCATGTGCGAGGCGGGCGAACCGCTCACGGTGCGAACCTTCCAAGAGGCGTATCATGGACTGCTGTCGAAGTACTTCGGTCCCGACTTTGTAATCGACGACGAACTGCCGCTCGAATGCTTCCGCATTCCGCACTTCTACCGGGCGTTCTACGTTTACAAATACGCGACCGGGCTGTCGGCCGCAATCGCGCTAAGCAAACGCGTGCTCAACGGCGGACCGAGCGAATTGAACGACTATCTGAACTTCCTCAAAGGTGGTTGCTCGAAGTATCCGCTCGACCTGCTTCGCGACGCCGGCGTCGATATGGAGCAACCCGAAGCGGTCGAAACGGCCCTGACCCACTTTGAAGGGTTGGTCGACGAGTTGGAAGGCTTGCTGTAAGCCGCTTTCGGACGATCGAAAGCGTGTACTCGTGTGCCACTGCTGGCTTGTTCCAGCAGTGGATACCTGGTACCCGAGGCGCGAGCCGAGGGAATGTGGTCGCGAGTGGACGTTGGGATATGAAGAGTCTCCAGAAAAGTGCCCAGCATCGTCTGAGGCCCGGAGGGCCGTTCCAATCTAGCCTAGGGCGAAGTCGCGTTTCGCGGCGCAGCCCCAGGTCAAGATGATAGTCGAGTCGTTGACGGTAGACTCGACCGCGCTTCCATGGATCGCCCCGCAGGGGCTTTCGCCGTTTATCGATGCTGTTGCCCAGGGCTGCATCGCCGTTGGCGATTCCGCCCTGGGCTAGGTTGGGATGGCCCTCCGGGCCTCGCGACGAACGCAGACTCGCTCTACGGTCTAAACTCGCCGATGGCGTTCGACTCCATTCCCTCGGCTCGCGCCTCGAGTTAGTCTTTCGCTTCCAGCTGTTTCACTTTCTCGCGTTCGGCATCGAGCTGATGCTGGTAGAACTCGATCAGTTTGGCGTAGCGATCGATCGCGCGTTGTAAGATCTCGATCTGCTCGTCCCGCGGATCGACCGGTTGTTCTTCTTCGCCGGCCGCTTCCAGGACGGCCAAGGGATCGCGCGGTGACGCTTCTTTGGCGGCGATGCGGGCCAGTTCGATCCGGGGATCGTTTAGCAGACGACGGTCGGGGCCAAGCAGGGCGATGTTGTTCGGGAACTCCACGCCCCCGCCGAGCGTGACGTCGATTGTCGCCAGCTTTTCGCCTTGTAGCACCTTCAGGCGAATCTTGTCCCCCGGCTGCTTGGCGAGAACGGGGCCGATGGCTTGATAAACCGAGCGAATGTAGAGCCCGTCGACAGCCAGGACCTGGTCTCCTTTGACGATGCCGGCCGCGGCGGCGGGGCCGTTCTCTTCGACCCGTTCGACGATCACCGTTTCGGCTCTTGGCCCGGCGGTCAGGGTCAGCCCGAGCGTCGGACGCCGGCGCTGCAAGACAACGACTTTATCGGCCGCTTCGGAAGCGAGCAGTCGCTCGATATGCTGGCTCGGCACGGCGTAAGTTCGCGGGACGTCGTTCTGCGGCTTTTGCACCGCGACGACGATGCCGGCCAACGTGGCGTCGGCATTGGCGATTCCTGAACCCGCGGCAGTCGCCGCGCCACGGAGATCGCATTCCAACAGCGGCGGCAGTTCGGCGCCAGGAATCTTGCGACTGGTCGCGCCGATCAGGCCGAAGGTTTGCACCGCTTCGGCAGCGCCCCAGCCAGCGGCGGAGACAACCCAGCGACCCGCCGCGGGCGTTTGCGGCGACAGGGGAATCGCCGGGACTTCCAACGCATCGAGTTCTAGAATCGCAAGGGTTGAGAAGTGATCGACAACCTTCAGTTGGGCGTCGGTCTGACGTCCGTCAGCGAGCGTAATGCGGAGTCGGCTGCCGGCTTCGTAGCGCAGGCAGGTGACGATTCGCCGCGGAGCGATCGCCACGCCGGTGCAGACGGTCACCCGAGCGGGCGACTTCGGCTGTTTGGCGAGCGGATCGGCGTTGCCTTGCGGAATGGCTGCGGGCAGCGCGATCATCCGGACCGTGACGGTGGCGTCGGCCAGCTTCTTCGCTGCGGTTTCTAGCTGCGGCAGCTCTTCGGCGTGGACCAGATGCGGGATCTGGGCAGCGAAGGCGAACGCCAGCAGAAGTGCTGCGAATCGAATTGTCGACGACAATTTCATAGGCGCTTTGGGCTGGGCGTTACTACAGCGAAACGGCGACCGAGCCGGTTTCGCTCGGCATCAAGTCGAGCAATGCGTCCAGTTCGGCGGCGCTGGGACCTTGTTGAACGGGCTGGGGCGCCGGCAGCGAAACCTGGTGGAGGTTGGGCGAAAAATCGAGCGGCGGCGCGACGTGCGGCGTCGCGACGACCGACGGAGTCGGCGGGCTGGGGGGCGATGCCCCTCGACCGTTGTAAACGAGCACCGCAGTCATCAGCGCTACCGGCAACATCCAGAGCAGCGCCGTCCAGGCGGAAGGCCCACGTGGCGGGGCTGCCAACTCGGCGCGCTGGGCCCGCTCGGGCTGCAGCAGTTCGCGCTGCACGCGATCGGCGCGGTGCGACTCGTCCAGGCGGAGCGCATCGCAGCGGAGCTGATCGCCCAGCATCAACAGGTCGTCAGGCAACGCGGCGGTTTCCCACGCCTCGTCGGTTAGGTCGACTTCCGGCAATTCGACTTCGGGCAAATCGTCGTCAAAATCGCCGGGATCAAAAATTCGGGGTTCAGATGGCATCGGATCGTGAATCTCCAAGTTCGCGAGGAACCTCGCGCAGTTGGCCGGGGCTTTCGGCAACTAATTTTCTGAGGGTACCCAATCCATGGAAAATTCGACTTTTGACCGTTCCTAAGGGGCAGCCGAGGATGTCGGCGATTTCCTGGTAGGGGAGTTCTTCGCCAAAGCGGAGGACGATCGCCTGACGTTGGCCATCGGGCAGCTCGGCCGCGACGCTCCAGAGGCTCCGTTTCCATTCTTCCGATACCACCGGCACGTCCGCTGCGGCGGCAGCGGCCGACGTATCCTGCCGTTGGGCTAGTTTTTCGGTTTTTTCCTGATGCATTCGCCTTTTACGACGTAATCGGCGCTCCAGGTTGAGCAGGATTCCGTACAGATAGGTGTAGGGACTACTGCGTCCTTCAAACTTGGTCGGGTCATTGGCGACGATCAAAAAGACTTCCTGTGCTAGATCGTCGGCATCCCAGGCGTTGCCGCACATCAGCAGCGCCGCCCGGTGGATCCGGTCGAAATAGAGGGAGGTCAGTTGTTCGACATCAAGTCCGCGAATTTTCATGAAAAATTTTTCTTGAAGTTCGACTGGTCAGCGAGGGGAATCCAAGGCGGGGTTATGCCGCAAGGAATCGATTTAACGGTATATTAACGCCCTAAGAATCACTCCCGCCTGGATCAGCCATGGGACTTGGTCCAAAGTCGCCATACACAAGCTTAGTGCCCTCCCCACGGGCGTAAGTTCAAATACGCAGGCAGATTGCGTAACCTGCCCCCTTCCACGGCGTCAAAAGAGAAGCATTTGCAAGTAAACCAATGCTGTGCAACACTTTAGCCAAAAGCGGTTTGAGTTTGTCGACATGCTAGTACAATCGTTGAATATTTTGCAGATCGCATGAATTGCGCAGGCGACGGAAACCCCCAATCTTTCCCGTTGTCTTAAATCGGCGCGTGTTTATGTGTTATTGTTTTTCGCAACTTTGCTGTCTCCACCTTAGATAGCCCCGCCCCAGGAGTTTGGCGACTTTGAATATTCTACTCGCCAGCAGTGAGGTATACCCGTTCGCCAAAACCGGCGGCTTGGCAGATGTCTGCGGTTCTCTACCCCTGGAGCTGCGTCGTTTGGGCCAAGATATCGCGGTCATCATGCCCGCGTTCCGACAATGTTTTACGTGCGGGCAGCCGATTGAAGAGCTGCCAATCTATTTCGACCTGCCGATCGGAAGCAAGGTCGTCAGCGGCCAACTGCTAAAGAGTTATCTGCCCGATACGGATATCCCGGTCTATCTGGTCAAGAACGACGAGTATTACGACCGTCCTCAGCTCTATCGCGAAGACGGCGAAGACTATCACGATAACTGCGAGCGATTCGTCTTTTTCTCGCGGGCGATCCTCGAAGCGATCCGACTGCTGCAACTGCCCGTGGACATCGTCCATTGCAACGACTGGCAGACCGGACTCGCCCCCGCCTACTTGGATATTGAGTACGCCGCGACGCTGGGCTACGAGAAAGTCGCCACGTTGCTGACGATTCACAACATGGCCTACCAGGGCAATTTCTGGCACTGGGACATGGTCCTGACCGGGCTCGACTGGAAGTACTTCAACATGCATCAGATGGAGTTCTACGGCCATCTGAACTTCATGAAGACCGGTATCGTCTTCGCTGATTCGATCAGCACCGTCAGTCCCCGCTACGCCCAAGAGATTCAAAGCAGCCCGCTTGGTTGTGGGCTGGAAGGAGTGTTGCGAGATCGGGCCAACGTCTTGTCGGGCGTCGTCAACGGCGTCGACTACGACAAGTGGGATCCGAAGACCGACGACGCCATCGCGGTCAACTTTGATCTTTCCGACTGGGAGATGGGCAAGCCGGCCTGTAAGAAGGCGCTGCAGCAAGAGTTCAATTTGCCGACCGATCCCCAGGCGCCGGTCATCGGCATGGTCGGTCGAATGGCGGATCAAAAGGGATTTGACCTGGTCGCGGAAGTGATTCAGGAATGGGCTCGTACCAAGAACACGCAGTGGGTCATCCTCGGCACCGGCGAACCGGGGCATCAAAATCAGCTTTCGCAACTTGCCCAGCAGTATCCCGACAAAGTCGGCGTGAAGGTCGAGTTCTGCGAAGCGAAAGCGCGTCGCGTTGAAGCGGGCGCCGACATGTTCCTGATGCCAAGCCTCTACGAGCCGTGCGGCTTGAATCAGCTTTATAGCCTGAGGTATGGCGCCGTGCCGGTGGTCCGCGAGACCGGCGGTCTGGCCGATACGATCACCGACGCCGACGAAGATAGCCTGGCGGCCGGAATGGCCAACGGTTTTACCTTCCGCGAGTACAGCTCGCACGCGCTGGCCGACATGCTGCAGCGAGCCTGTCGCTTGTATCAGCAAGACAAGCCGACCTGGAAGAAAATCGTCGAGAACGGATTGGCCCAGGATTGGTCGTGGAAACGCTCCGCCGCCGAATACGTCCGTCTGTTTGAAGAGACGGTCGCCCGTAAGCGGGCCAAAGTCGACGACGGCAAAAAGAAGCGGTAGCGCACTTCGCTCTGTTGCTGTAGGATGGCCGCGATCGCGACCTGGATCGCGGCTGACCTCAGATAGATTCTCAAGGATGCGCAAAAGAGTCGTATGAGCGAAATTCGCCGCGAACCTTTGTTGGGCTACGAAGTCGTCATCGCCGCTCGCCGCGCCGAGCGCCCTCATCAATGGGATCATGCCGTCCCACCGGCCAAGAATCTCGATTGCCCGTTCTGCGAAGGCGCCGAAGCTTCGGCCCCGCCGGAGCTATGGGCGGCCCGCTCGGCGGACTCCGCCCCCAATGGCCCTGGCTGGCAGGTCCGCGTCGTGCCGAATCGCTTTCCGGCGTTCGACATGTCGGGGGAGCCAAGCGAAACGCACCCGGACGATCCTTTCTTTCCCAGTCAGTCGGCCCACGGCTGGCAGGATGTCGTGATCGAATCGCCGCAGCATCTGGCCGGCTTTACCGATCTGCCGGCCGAGAACGCCCGGCTCACCTTCGTCGCCTACCAAGCGCGGATGACCGCGTTGAAAGAGGAGGGGAGGTTCGGTTACGCGCAGGTCTTTAAGAATGTCGGCCCTGCCGGCGGAGCTTCGCTGGAACATAGTCATAGTCAGATTATGGCGACCGAGGGAACGCCGAGGCAGGTGCAACAGGAACTGGACGCCAGTCGCGACTACTATCGCCAGCATGGTCGTTCGTATTGGAGCGAACTGATCGAACGCGAACTGGCGGCGGCCGAGCGGATCGTCTACGCCGATGACGAGTTCGTCGCGTTCTGCCCGTTCGCCTCGCGAGTGCCATTGGAGACCTGGATTTTGCCGCGGCGAGCGTGTAGCGATTTTTGCGGGGTCGATCTTGCTCGATTGGAACAGCTTGCCCAGCTTACTCAGCGCTGCCTGGCGCAGATCGAAAAAGCGTTAGAATTCTCGGCTTACAACTATCTGATTCACACGTCACCGTTTGACATAAATGCGCAGGACTACTATCACTGGCGTTTAGTGATTTTGCCGCGCGCAACGACGCAAGCCGGTTTTGAGTGGGGAACAGGGATGCTCGTCAATCCCGTTCCGCCTGAACGAGCTGCGGAGATGATGCGATTGGCGAAGTAGGATCGGTCTGGCCGATTCGTTAAACCGCAGTCGTCTTCCTCTATCTCTGCAGCGACCAAGCGATGAGCAACTCGATCCGCCTCTGCCTTGTCCTTCACAATCACCAGCCGATCGGCAATTTCGACGGGGTCTTTGAGCAGGCGTATCAGGACAGCTATCTGCCGTTTCTGGACGTCTTTGATCGCTTTTCGGACGCGATCAAAATTGGGCTGCATACCAGCGGGCCGTTGATGGAATGGCTGGACCAGCATCATCCCGAGTATCTCGATCGCCTGGCTGCACATGTTCGTTCGGGCCGCATCGAGATCCTTGGCGGCGTCTTCTACGAAGCGATCATGACTATGATCCCGGGCCGCGATCGGGTTGGCCAGATTCGCAGCTACACCGAGTGGCTCGAGAATCGTCTCGGCGCAACGATCAACGGCATGTGGATGCCAGAGCGGGTCTGGGAGCAACAACTCACCAGCGACATCGCCGAAGCCGGCATTCGCTACACGCTGCTCGACGATTTTCATTTCAAGAACGCCGGCGTCCAGCAAGACCAACTGTACGGCTACTACGTCACCGAAGAAGCGGGGCAGGTTCTCTCGATCTTCCCCGGCAGCGAGCGGATGCGGTATCTGTTGCCGTTCGCCGAGCCGCACGAGACGATCGACTACCTGCGCGGCGTCGCCGACAATCATCCCGGCAGCGTCGTCGTCTTTGGCGATGATGGCGAGAAGTTCGGCACGTGGCCCGATACCAAGGCGCACGTCTACGATCGCGGCTGGTTGCACAACTTCTTTACCGCGCTCGAAGCGAACAAGGACTGGCTCCACACCACGACGCTTTCAGAATCAATCGAAGCGCTGCCGCCGGTCGGCAAGGTCTTCTTGCCGGAAGGAAGCTATCGCGAAATGACCGAGTGGGTGTTGCCGGTTTCGCAGCAGGTCGCTTACGAAGACCTGGTGCACGAACTGGAGCACGAGCCGAACTGGCCTCGCATCAAGCAGTTCGTCCGAGGCGGCTATTGGCGGAACTTCAAGATTCGCTATCCCGAAACCGACGAGATGTACAGCCGCATGATGTCGGTCAGCAAGCGGCTGGATCAGGCCCGGCGTAACAAAGATGCCGATCAGGGCGCGCTCGCCTACGCCCAGACTGAGCTCTATCGCGGCCAATGCAACTGCAGCTATTGGCATGGCGCGTTCGGCGGCGTTTATCTGCCCCACCTGCGTAACGCCGTCTACAACCACCTGATCGCTGCCGACAATATCATCGACCTGGCGACCGGTCAGCAGGTTCCGTTTGTCGACGCCGAGGCGGCCGACTTTAACTTTGACGCTCGCCACGAGGTGAAGCTGGTCGACGAAAAGCTGCTCGCCTTGTTCGCTCCGTCGCAAGGCGGCATGTTGTACGAACTCGACATTCGCACCATCTGCCACAACTTGTTGGCGACGCTCACCCGCCGCGCAGAAGCGTACCACCGCAAAGTCTTGGCGGGTCCCTCCTCGGCTGGCGGCGAAGTCGCCAGCATTCACGACCGGGTCGTCTTTAAACAAGCCGGGCTCGACGAACGCCTGCAGTATGACGACTATCCCCGCAAATGCCTGATCGATCACTTCTTTGATAACGACGTCCCCGCGCAGCAAGTCGCTGGCGGCGAAGCGATGGAGCGAGGCGATTTTGTCCATGGCGGCTACGAGGCGAAGATTCGCCGCAATCCCGATCGCATTCAGGTTCAGATGAGCCGCGAAGGGAACGCGTGGGGCGTGCCGCTGAAGATCACCAAGGGGGTCACCATGTCGGCCGGCAGTTCGACCTTGGAGATCGCCTATCTGATCGAAGGGGTGCCGCAAGATCAGCCGATGCACTTTGCGGTCGAGATGAACTTCGCCGGCATGCCGTCTGGCGCCGACGATCGCTTCTTTCATCAAGGGGGCGAGCGCTTGGGACAACTGGGGCAACGGTTGGATTTGCACCAGGTAACGACGTTTGGCTTGACCGACCAGTGGCTGGGCGTCGACGTTCGTTGGGAGGCCGACCAGCCGACCAGTATCTGGACCTTCCCGATTGAAACGGTCAGCCAGTCGGAGGGAGGCTTTGAACTGGTTCACCAAAGCGTGGCGATGATGCCGCATTGGTGGATCCAAGGAGACAAAGAAGGGCGCTGGAGCGTGACGATGAAGCTGGATATCGACACGACCCTGGCCGAAAGTCGAATGCCCTCGCAGGAAGTTGCGGCGACGACGTAGTTATCCAGCTTTTTGGGGCGGAGTAACGACGATGGTTTCTGCAGACATGATTGCCAGTTCGCTCACGACGCTGTTGAGCGAGTCGCTGGAAGGGGGCAACCCCGCAGGTAGTTGGTTTATCAATCGCGATGACCCCGGCCTGATTCGGCTGCTTCATCGTTATTCCGCGCTCGAGGCGTCGACTCCTCCGGCGCCGGGCCGCAAGTCGATCGTCGCCCATGCGGCGCATCTGCAATATCACCTCTCCTTGATCGAGGCGACGCTTGAAGGTTCTCCGGACGCCTTCGCCACCGCCGATTGGTCGGCCGCCTGGCAGGTCGAGGAGATCCGCGACATGGAGTGGCACGCGATGATCACCGACATCGAGCGCATGGGGAGGCTCTGGCTGGCGGCCTGCGAACAGCCGCATGAGTGGAACCAGATGATGTTGACCGGCGCCTTCGCCTCGGTCGCGCACATCGCGTACCACATGGGTGCGATCCGCCAGATCGCCTAGGGGGAAAGTCTTTACGTCGCCGCTGCGGGCGGTTACACCGAAGGAAACGCAGCTGCGCCGCCCGCCTTGAAGTCCCTCTCGGAATCGTACCTCATGAGCCAGTCTTCCTCTCACGCCGATCGGCGTCAGTTTCTTACCCAGATGTCGAGCCTGGCCGTTGGCGCCGGCGCGACGACGGCGATGGCGACGTCGGTCGCAGCGGCCCGAGATCGCAGACGCACCTTATCTGATCGTCTTTCGCCAAATTCCGCTGTGGGGCCTGCCGGGGGATAACCCGGGCGATACCTTGGACGGCTATGCCAGCTATTGCCGACAGGCGAAAAAGGCGTGGCATCCACACTTGGCGAAGGCGGGCGCCCAACTATTGCTCTGCGGACATACCCATCGCTTTCGATGTGACGAGCCGACGCATGAGCGGGCCTATCGACAGATTGTCGGCGGCGGACCGAGCTTGAGCAGCGGGACGATCATGCGGGGCAAAGCGGACGACAAGCAGTTGATCGTCACGGCGACATCGTTGGCCGGGAAGCCATTGGGCGAGTGGAGAATCTCGCCGCGGCGGGGATGATTCCCAAACCGCGAATCACTCGAAAGGAAAAAAGGTGGCCGCTAACGGCGACCACCTTTCTTAATGCTTTTTCATTTAGCGAGAGCGACGCATCGCTTTGCGTTTCTCTTTGACGTACTCCAAATGGTGGTGCACGTGATTGATCGCATGCAACACCAGGTGGCGGAGGGTCAAAGTGCCCAGTTCCCGAAGCGTCGCTTCGCGGTTCCAGGCGTCACGCGGCAACAGGCGTAACGTACGGGCCATTTGCCGGCGAGTCGCGTTGATCAGCGACAGCTCTTCGTCCAGATTGTGATTGGCGTAGTCCATGGCGTCGTTGTAACGAAAGCCGTCGACTTCAATCAACTCCGGCCGATCGGTCGCCGCGGTACGCTTCATCCGGTCGGCGAAAAATTGCTCGCAGTCGGCCAGGTGGCAAACGACCTCAAGCGTGCTCCACATGCCATCTACCGGCGTGGCGGTGATTTCCTCTTCGGTCATGCCGGCGATCGCGTCGCGGATTTCGGAAGGGCCCTTTTCGTAAGCGTCGATCAATTCCTCGATCGAGAACTCCTCGTGCTTTGGGGGCGCGGGAGCGAGTGTGGTAGGCATTTTTTGTTGGTGGGTAGTGGGGCGGATCGTCATCGATCGGCGCCGCAGGTATCATATAGCGAATAGTACATCATTTTTAATCTACGGCTGTAATTCAAGGTTGGCCGTAGAAATTCTCGGCAATTGAGGGATTCCGCAGATGTTCGTGCGAACACTTTTGTGCGTATTGTGCGTTTCTACGCCTTTGTTTGCGCACGACACATGGGTCGAAACCAACTCCAACGTGATCCGAACCGGAGACGCGATTTACGTCGATCTCAAACTCGGGAACCACGGCAATGATCATCGCGATTTTAAACTGGCGAGCAAGATCGATTTGACCGGCTGTCGGCTGCGAATTGCGGACCCTAGTGGTAAGGAATTTGACCTTATTCCCGAGCTGGTTGACGTCGGTTATGCGCCCAAAGAGGGATACTGGAAAGGCAAATTCGCGGCTGCGAAACCTGGCCTCTATCTCGTCACCCACACCCTGGACAAAGTCGTCAATCACGGCCATCCAGTTCGTACTCGCAAAAGCGGAAAAACGTACTTCCTTGTTACAGACAGTTTGGACAAAGTCCCGGAAAACGTGCCTGGCTACGACAAGCCGCAGGGACACCCGCTCGAACTTGTGCCTCAGGTTAGTCCGGTTGCGCCGATGGGACCGGGGCAACTGATCACCGTGCAATTGCTACTTCACGGCAAGCCTTTGGCCGATACGGTCGTCTCGTTCGTGCCGCGTCGTCAAACCTTGAAGCCTGGCTTTGACGAAACGTATGAGCGTAAGACCGACGCCCAGGGGATCGCTTCGTTCACGCCGACCACCGGCGATCAGTACCTGGTGGCGGCGCATCATCATGCCCATGATGAGAAGACGGTCGACTACGATGAGACCGCTTACTCGGCGACGTTGACCATCTTTGTGCCAGAACTCTGCCCTTGCTGCAGCGAGTAGGCGTTTCGCAAAAACTCAGACTGGATTGTTGATGACCGCAAAGAAGTTTCGCCTGGCCGCGGATCAGATCGAATCGCTCGTCGAAGGAGAGGGTGGCTGCATCGCGACCGACCGGATCACCGTCGACGGCCACTCGGTTGGCTATATGTATCGCGAACCACCCGAGAACGCCGGCGATAGCGGCTGGCGGTTTTTCGCTGGCGACGAATCGGATGACTACGTCAACACCGCCGCCAACCTGGAGGTCTACGACGTCAACACGATCGCCAACTACGATCGCGACGTGATCCCGCTACTGGCGTCGCCAATCGGCAGCGCCTATGCCCGCGAAGGAGCGGCAGGAGAACTGATCGCCGTCGACAGTCCCTTTGAAGCGGACGAACTGCTCCATCCTGACTTCCCTATTCTAGAGGCAGGCCCCTGCGCGCTGACCGACCGTTGGTCGATCGACTTACCGCTGCGTCTGAACAAGCGGATCGAGGAAGATGGCCAGATGGTCCTGTGGCGCCCCGGCGTTACGATCTACGCCAGCTGTTGGGGAATCCCAGAAGAGTACGACTCGTCGGCCGAACTGCTCCGCGACCTGACCGCCGAACGCGATCCAGCCGCATTCGACTACCAAGAGCTGAAAGAGGGGAAACTGCTGCGGATCGCCTATCGCCTGACCGAAGATCAGGACGGCCTGGAGGTCCATTCCCTCTACTGCTTCGTCGCTGATCCGGACGGGTATGTCCATTTGTCGATCTATTTTGACAATCCGGAAGCCGCTGAACTGGCAGTGGCGCTGTGGAAAGGGATTTCCTCATCCGCCGCGTGAGTGGATTGGAGCGGAGTTTGGTCGATTGGTCCGCTCTGATTTTCGCCGAAATTTGCTTGCCGAATTGCCTCGATTTTTAGTATAAAAGTGTACAGGCATGCCGTGGACTTGTTCCATGCGCGTTTCTCAAGGATCGTAGTGACGCCGGTACGTGGAGACGTGCTGAGATCTTGCCAGCCTGTCGGCTTTCTCCCACAGTCAGGAAGGGATGAAAAGTCGACCCGATCGTCGCGCAAATCGCTCTGCGAAATAAGGGAGAACTTGCGCGCTGATCGAAGCGACCCGCCGGCGAACACGAATCGCTGTCGGTAATGGTGGAGTTTCTCCCCGAGCGCGTTGCAAGCCGTTGCAACTGCGATACCGGTGCGCGCCGATGGTCCATTGGAGAGCGAAATCAGGGGCGAAAAAAATTTGTCGCGGTCCAGTCCACTATCTCGACGCAAAAAAACGCCGCGGTCCGGTCCAGTTTTCAGCCTCGCGCAAAAAAAATTGAATCGTCCGGTCCAGTTTTGGAACGGTGCGTCTGGACGCACCGCGAACCTGCGATAGAACGCTTTTTCGCCAACGCGTGGAAACGCATCGGTATTTGCAGATTGCGTTGCCACGCGAGGTTGTTGTGGTGCGCTTGGGCTGTGGTTCCTGGTGCGTCCAGACGCACCCTACAGAAAAAAACGAAACGGTCCGGTCCAGCCGGTCGTCAATTACTCGTTCGTTGACAATTCGCCGGGGCGGAAGGGAACATCCGCGCACAAAAAAAGGCGCGACTGATCGCGCCCCGTTGATTTCAATTTTCCGCTTTCAGCTTTTCTTCCCTACGGCAGTTCGCGAATCCGGATGTTGCGGAACTCGATCGGGCTTCCTTCCGATTCCAGGCAGAGATAGCCCGTGGCCGGCACGGCGTCTTTGCCGCCAGAGACTTCTTCGCCATTGACCCACAGGCGGACTTCGCCGTTGATCGCCCGGACGTAGTAGTGGTTCCACTCGCCGACGCCTTTGCTCAGTTCCTTGGAAGGAAAGCTGCGCAAGCCGTTGGGGGAGAGCGGCGGGAAAGGTTTCAGCTTCGACTTGCCGACTGCGAAGATGTCGCCGTTGGTACTGAACCAATCGCCTTCCTTGCCGGTTGACTTTTTGTAGGCGTCTTTGTAGCCATGATCGAGAATTTGCACTTCGATGCCGCCCGCCGGCAAGCCCGGCTTGGTCAGCTTGTCGACTTCGGCCGGAATCGTCCAGACGAAGCAGCCTGAGTTGCCGGCCGATTTGAGGTGCTTCCACTCAAGTACGAGTTCAAAGTTAGTGAACTCTTTTTTGCTCCGCATCACGCCGACTGGTTGGCCGGTGCACTGAATGCCGCCGTTTTTGAAGGTCCAGGTATCGTCGTAGCAATTGACGTTTTGAAAGTCGGCTTCGCCCAGCGATCGCCAACCATCGCCGGTTCCGTCGATGGTCGCTTTGGGAAGCGATGTCGACGACGGCTCTTCGGCCGCAGCCAGGCCAAGGGAAAGAAGCGAGAAAGCGAACGCGGCGGTGATTTTGGAGGTGATGTTCATGCCGCCAGATTAGGTTGACCAGACGCCGCTTGCAAGCTTTGGCAATGGATTTGCCCATAGGCGCAAACCAGTGACCAGTTCGGCCGATTGCAGCCGCGGCTAGAGCCCGGCCTCGTTGGCGGCTGGCTCGACTGGAGATGGCGGCGGTTGATACTCGATCTTGCAGTCAGGCAGGGCTTGTTTCAGCTGCTCATATCCTTGTGGCGAAATGGCAGTTTCACGGAGGTCCAGTTCGGTGAGCTGTTGCAGTTGCGAAAGAACGGGAACGGCCGCGTCGGTGACTTGAGGAAATTGGAGCGTTAGCTTACGCAGGTTTTTGGCGACGACCAACGGCTGGAGGTCGCTGGTCAGAAGTTCGTTCGGAGCGTCAATCGCGATTTCGCGCAGCTCGATCGTCTGGTCGGTTAGTTCATCGCCATGGCGATAGGTTTTGTCTGGCGTTTGGATGCTCGCCCCTTCCCACGAGAGGGCGTAGTTGGCCAGTTGGAAATCATTCCAGGTTTCCGTCGATTTGTATTCGCCGGTCGGCACATCCGGGAAGCCTGACCAGAGGACCGTTCCGTCGGGCGCAGTGACCTTCAGGTTTCGCCAGCGGGTCGGCGTGTTCTGCGTTCCCAAGCCGATCATGCCGCGGGGATGCGAATCGTCGCGGCAATCGAACAGGAGCTTTCCATCGACAAAGCAGCGAATATGGTTGCCGCGAACTTCAACCTTTTGCGAGTACCAGCGGCGGAACTGATGTTCGACGCCATACGGCAATCCGATCCGCGCCCAATTTCCCTGGACCCGTTTGGTGACGTCGTTGATCGTGCCGCCATAGCTGCCGGTAATGAAGACGCAGTTGTTGACGTAGGATTGAGCGCGGAAGAAAAGTGCGCTCCCTTCCGACTTCGGTCCGGCATACAAGCCGCGCGCTTCGACCGAGACGTCGTAGTCGGTCCAGTTACGCGAGCCGAACAGCAGGACCGCTTTGCCTGGCTTCCGTTGCACAAGCTCGTCCCCCTCCATTTCCCAGTCGCCAATGCCGCCGGCTTCGCCGCTGAAATAGGGCTCGCGACTGACTGGCGCGTCGTCCGCTTGCGGTTGCAGATGATAGGCCGGTGGATTTGCCACAGCGCTCTGCGGTCCTTCCTGAGTGACCTTGACAATTTGTCGTCCGTTTTGTGCGATCGTCACCAGTTGGCGACCGACCGGCTGGCCATCCTTCAGCGCTTGCAGTTCGTATTTGCCAGGACTCAAACGAAGTTCCTGTACGCCTGGCGTTGAGATCACCAGATCTTCGCCATCAAGTTGGACGCTGACGCCGGGATCGTCGATCTCAACGACGAGCGTACCGGTACTGGTAAACAGGTGGATGACCGTTTGCGAGATTTCGGTCACGCCTGCCGCTTCGCTCCAGCCAACGCCGAGAACTGCGGCCAGCAGAAGTGCGACCGCCGCGACCAGTGGCCATCGATTACTGGTGCGGCGATCGCGACTTCTTGGATCGGAAAGCGTGGACGGAACGCGTTTGGCCGGCTGAGGAAGACTTCCGACCGACGCCAGTTGACGCTCGAAGTCGCTCAGCTGTTGGGCGACTTCGGCCGCCGAGGTATTACGATCGGCCGGATCCTTGGCATGCAGCTGGGCGATGACGTCGGTCAGCGACGCAGGCACATCGGGGATGATCTCAGCGATGTTGCGCGGCTCAGCCTCGATCACCCGCTTCAAGACGGCCATCGTGGTCGAGGCGCGAAACGGCGGTCGGCCGCTGCACATCAAATAGAGGACGCCTCCGAGACTAAACAGATCGCTGCCGGGGCCAAGCGTTTCGCCGCGTGCCTGTTCCGGAGACATGTAGAGCGGAGTGCCGGCGATGACGCCGCTTTGCGTAATGCTGGCGTCGTCGGCCGTGCGAGCCAAGCCGAAGTCGGTGATCTTGATGCGACGAGAAGTGGAGTCGAGCAAGATGTTGTGCGGCTTGATGTCGCGGTGGATCAACCCTTTAGCATGCGCCGCCGAGAGACCCTCGGCGATTTGGCGACCAATCAGCAAGGTGTCGGCAAGATCCAGCGGACCCGTTTCGTCAATCCGATCCTGCAGCGTTCCGCCCGCCAGATACTCCATCACCAGAAACGGCAGCGGTTCGTCCTCGACCGCATGGATGCTGACGATGTTTTCATGAACCAAACTGGCGGCCGCCCGGGCTTCGCGGAGAAAACGCTTTCGCGCCGGCGAAGTCGCGGCCAGCTCGGGCGCCATGACCTTGACCGCAACGATCCGCTGCAGCTTGGAATCAAACGCTTTCAGGACGATGCCGCAACCGCCGCGTCCCAGGACGTCCAGCACTTCGTAGTGTCCCAACAGGCCCAGCGAATCAGGCCGCGAGGAGGGGAGCAGGAACGAAAGATTTACGTCGCCTCCGGGCGAATCGAACCCGTAACTGGTCGGCGCCGAGGCGTCGAAATCGTCGTCGGCACGGTATTGTCGCATCGCCGGAACGTCGAGAAATTCGCCCGACCGCTGGTGCGCTGCGAGCAGCGATTCGACACGTTGACGAAGCGCGTTGTCGTCACCGCAAGCTTGGCGAAGGAATTCGCCGCGCTCTTGTGGGTCGGCAATGTCCAGCGCGTTGGAGAAGATCGATTGTTCGTTCATGGGCGTTACGATCGGGCCTTCGGATTGGCGATGAAGGGAAGGTGTGGCCTACAGTAACGTGCGAAATTGGCCGGGCGTCGCGGCCAAAATTGTTCAAAGTTTTTGCTCGTCTGGCTCTTCAAGCTCGCGGCGCAGCCAGGCTCGCGCATAGGCCCATAACCGCCGCGTCGTGCGAGGGGAGGTTTCCATAACGGCGGCCGCTTCCGATAGCGTAAGCCCCGCGAAGTAAAGGAGTTCAACGACCTGGGCGGCCCGGGCATCGATCTGTTTGAGGCGATCTAGCGCTTCATCCAGGGCAAGCAGATCTTCCCGCGGTTCCGGCAAGGCGGCGACGACGTCGTCCAGAGCCTGACGCTCCATTTCGCCTCCCCGCTTCTGGCTTTGCTTGCGGCGGGCATGGTCGATCAGGATGCGGCGGATGGCGACGGCGGCCGCCGAAAAGAAGTGCCCGCGGCTGTTCCAAGTCGGCGGCTCTTCGCCACCGAGCAAACGCAGATAGGCCTCGTGCACGAGCGCAGTCGGTTGCAGCGTATGACCAGGTTTTTCGCGATCCAAGTGGGACGAAGCCAACCGGCGTAGTTCGTCATAAACCAACGGAAACAGACGGTCGGCCGCCGCGGGGTCTCCCGATTGAAAGGCCTGGGCGGCTTGCAGAAACTCGCTCATATTCCAGCGGGTGGTAAGAATCGAATCGGGGTACGAACCTTGTTTCGCGCTAGCGTCGTGATCAAGGTTGAAGACCTCTTATTCTAAACGTCCAAACGCTCGCATTCGATGAAATTGTTTGCTGAAATATCTGCCGCAGAACTTGAGGTTCCTGCTCATGTCTCGATTCCAAGCTGGTCGGCCGTCGCCTGGTCGACTGGGTAAATCGACTCGCGGGGGAGCAGACGCTTCGCTTTGTCGTAGTCGCCTTGTTGGCGAAACTGACGCAGCTTGGCGGTCAGCGGCGTGAGGTCGACGATCTCGCGCGTCCACGTTTCGGCGAACTCGGTGATCAAGTGGCGGCCGACGCCGACTTGGATCGAGCGGTGTTCCAGCTTTTTTCCCCGCAACGAACGTTCCGGATCCCATTGCACATGCACGATCGCTTGTTGGCACAGTTGGCGCCATTCGTCTTGCGAGCGATGGATGCCGCTGTGATACGAAGTAAGAACTGCTTGCCGTAGCGCCGCGTCCCAACCGCTGCGGGCAATTCGTACCGCCAGGATGCGCGTTTGGTTCGACTTCGTCCCCCAACCGCTTCGTTCCATCAACCACAGATAAGAAGGTTTGATCCAAGTCATCCGTTGAAAGGAGAAGGGCGCCGTGAAGCGACCCGCGGCGAGCGCCGCATTGGCGATCGCATCGTTGTAGGCCTGATAGACTACGATCGTATCGCGATCGTAGTCGGCCCGGATTTGACGGTAAGAGGTCATGGTGGAAGCGGTCGCAGAGGAACAGGCGGAAACGTACTCAATTGCGCCAGCAGGAGAAGAAGCGGGCAGGGGAGGTTCGCGGTAAACCTGGAAGAGGCGATTCGAACCGGTTAGGTTTCGCGAGAAGTACTAGCTCGAGGGTGCTGTTTGAGCGGCTCGATAGGTTGAGAGGATCGAGCGTACTCGGCTAGTTGAAACCGAGGGATTGTGTGGACGGCGGTTTAACCAAAGCGACGGGCGAAGCGAAGGGAGCGCCATTGGGCGTACCAGGTTCGTTTGGCGATGTCGCAGGAAAAACGTCGTTTTCGTGATCCGTCTGGCATGGCTTTGTCCTCCGCGAATAGGATTGTCATCTCTCTTCGCATAGCGGAAAACGAATCTCGCTTTACGGGAAAAAATCGACAGAAATTCGAGTTTCTCCCCAGGACGATTGCCGCAGGAACGGACATATTTCGACTGGCGGATGCAATCATAGGGGGCGAACCGTTTATGAGGAGGATGGTTCGCTCGACCAATCGGCGCGACTGTTACGAACCGGAGTTCCAGAGATCAGGCTTCGTTTCGGCGAGGATCTCGCGAATGTTTTCCCGATCCTGCGGCGTTAGATGCGTGAACTCGGGATCGCCGTCGGTCAAGATTTTCTGCAGCCGATCGACGATGTAGCGTTTGGCGCCGTCAGGCAATTGATCGAACTGCGGAGAATAGATCATGTAGCTGCAGGGATAGCGAAACAGCCGCAAGTGCAGGTCAAGATCGCGCAAGGATCGCTCCTTGGAATCTTGGGGACCAACCGCGGCGAACTCGCGTGCGAATTGCGATGTGCCTTCCACTGGCGACGTCAGCGGGAACTCGTCGGCGAACAACATGTACCGAATCAACTTGTCGCAGGCGTTGTGGATCCGCCGCTCGGTCGTATCGCTGACGTAGTCGGCCGGTCGTTCGAGCGCCTTGTTCATCACCTGATCATGATGCTGGGCCATCCGCGATTCAAAGTTGACGAGCGTCAAATAGTTTTGCATTTGCGTCTGATGTTCCAGCACCATCAGCGCCACGATGTCGCTGTGCGAAGTCAGGTAAGGATCCGTTTTGAGACGTTCCGATAGGTCGGTCACGTTGGCGCCCGCCTCGCGATCGATCTTCTCGGGGAAGTCGCGATCCTTGGAGATGACGTTCCCCATGTGACGCATGTCGCCATGCGTGCCGGTGACGTACCAACCGCCCCAACGGTCTTCAAACGGACTGCTGTGATCGGTGGTGAAGGTGCCGGACCCATAGTGCGGCTGACCGGCCGGATTAACGAATGCCGAGCGAATAAGCCCGCCGGGGACATTTTGTGTACGGCTGGAAGCGTGACACGAGAGACACTGACCCTGATCCTGCACAAACTTCGGCTTCTTGTCCTTCTCTTGCGAGAGAGTGTAGAAGACGGCGCCTTGCTGCGGATCGGTCGTCATGATTTCGAGCACGTCGCCCCGCTGGACCCAACCGATGTAGGTCTGGTCGTTGAAGTAGAGCGCCCGCGGGCGCCGCGGCGTGATGCGCGATAGCTGAAAGCTGGTCTTCGAGTAAACCAGGACCTGCGACTCGGGCGAGATTCCTAACTCTTCCAACACCGCTTCGAGATAACCATGCTCGTCAGAATAGTTCAGCTCGGTTTTCCCGTCGTCGAGCGCTTGCTGCAACTGCGCAATCGGATCGTCTCTCAGGTTGGCGCCGTAGTTGATCGGCTCGTGCTCGAAATTCAGCTGGGCATAGCTGGGCGTCGTCATCAGCAACCAGGCGGCGATGACGGCGGAGAGAGTGAAAACGGCGGGCGAGCTGGCGTTCATGCGGCGGCAAGCGTAAAGGGAAAGAACTTCTCTATCCTTTACGGGGTAACCGCTTGGGCTCGTCAAGTCAAGCTGAGATCGGCGAGGCTATCGCCAAACCGCATGAAGTTCGAACGGATACATCTCATTTCGCCGCTTCGCATAGTCCAATCGCGAGAGATTGGCGGTCGTTACCCCCGGCGTATCAACCCGGAAGAAGTGGGGGCAAACGTCGGCGTACGCGGCCAACGGAGCGTTGACCCCTTTGGCGACGATAATTCGGAAATCGGTCGGCGCCAGATCGCAGTGCGTCAGTTGTCGCAGCGACCAGGGGGCGGTGCGGTGCGTGGTGATTTGCAGCGTGAGCCCAGTCTTAGTCTGGACGATGGCGGTCGGACTCATGTCGTATTCAGTCTTGCCGCCATGACGCGGTTGCTCTTCGGCGAAACGACCTTCATGCACCGAGATGACCTGGCATTCGACCTGCAGCGGAGCGCCATGCAAGCGATCTCGCTATTTCTATGATGTCGACGGCAACTGCCGCGCCGACTACACGCTGGGCTGGGGCCCGCTGATCGTCGGCTCGAACCATGCCGGCATCAACGCGGCGGTCGCGCGTCAGTTGGAAAAGGGGTACACCTACGGCTGCCAGCATATCGCCGAAATCGAACTGGCCGAACTGATCGTCGATTCGGTTCCCGGCGTCCAGCAGGTCATCTTCTCGAACACCGGCACCGAAGCGATTCAGTCGGCGATTCGCATTGCCCGGGCTCATACGGGCCGCGACAAGATTCTGAAGTTTGAAGGGCACAATCACGGCTGGCTGAACAACGTGCTCGTTTCGTACCGGCCGAAGATCGTAGATTCGACCTTGCCGCAAGCGACCTGCGGCGGGCAACCCGAGAGCGAATTCACCGACACGATGGTGTTGCCCTGGAACGACATCGACGCCCTCAAAGACTTCTTCCACCGACATGGGCACGAATTTGCCTGCGTGCTGACCGAGCCGGTCTTGGCCAACTCGGGCAGTTGCATGCCGCGGCCCGAGTACCTGGAGACGCTGATCGAGCTCTGTCGCGAGTATGGCGCCGTCTCAATCTTCGACGAGGTGATCACTGGTTTTCGGATCGCGCTGGGCGGAGCACGCGAGTACTTCGGCTTAGAGCCCGACCTGTCGGTCTACGGCAAGGCGCTTGCCGGCGGCTTCACGATGTCAGCGGTTGGCGGCCGGGCCGAGATGTTTGAAGTCCTCCGCGACATGCGGACGATTCACTCGGGCACGTACAACGGCACGACCTTCAACATCGTCGCCGCGATCGAGACGATTCGCGAACTACGGAAGCCAGGCACGTACGAGCGAATGAACGCTCACGGTAAAGCGATCGCCGAGACGTTGACCGCCTCGGCGGCCAAATATGGCCTGGATGCGGCGGTGAGCGGCGTGGGAACTGTTTTTTCGGTACACTTTGGCGTCAAGCAGGCGCCGCGCGACTATCGCGAGATGACCCGCACCGATATGGAAACCTATGGTCGCTTCCGAGCGGCGATGCTCGACAACGGTGTGCAACTGTTGCCCGACGCTCGCTGGTATGTCGGAACGCAGCATGACGACGCCGTTCTCGAGCATGTGATGGAAGCGATTGATGCGTCGATGAAGGAAACGATGGGATGCAGTTAATTCAATTCGGCCCGCTGGGCAAAGAAAAGCCAGGGCTGCTTACCGCCGCTGGCGTGCGGAAAGATCTCAGCTCGGTCGTTGAGCGTTATGATCGCGAGTTCTTTCAATCAGGCGGCTTGGCCAAGTTGGCCGAAGCGGCGCGTTCGCTCGATTCGTATCCCGACATCGCCGAAGACGTGCGTTGGGGAGCGCCGATCGCCCGCCCGGGCAAGGTGATCTGCGTCGGTTTGAACTATGCGGATCACGCCAAAGAGTCGGGGATGGCGATTCCGGAAGAGCCGATCATCTTCTTCAAAGGTACGAACACCGTCGTCGGGCCGTTTGACGACGTGTTGATTCCCCGGAAGAGCGAGAAGTCGGACTGGGAAGTCGAACTGGGGGTCGTGATCGGCAGAGACGCGCGCTATCTCGATAGCGTCGAGCAAGCGGCGGAGCATATCGCCGGCTACTGCATCTCGAACGACGTCTCGGAGCGTCATTTTCAACTAGAACGTGGCGGCCAGTGGGTGAAGGGGAAAAGCTGCGATACGTTCAATCCCCTCGGCCCGTTCCTGGCGACGACCGACGAGATTGCCGACGTCAGCGACCTGGCGATGACGCTCGACGTCAACGGCGAGCGCATGCAGACCGGCAATACGAAGACGATGATCTTTGATCCTTGCTTTGTGATTCACTACCTGTCGCAGTTTATGACGCTGGAAGCGGGCGACCTGATCTCGACCGGCACTCCGCCGGGCGTTGGACTGGGGATGAAGCCGCCGCGGTTTTTGAAGGCGGGAGACGTGATGACCCTATCGATCGCCGGCTTGGGGGAACAGCGTCAGGTTTGCAAGGACGCTTAAGCCTCCTTGCTAAGCGCCAACAACGACTGCGCCGCCCGAATGCGGACGTCGAGGTTGTCGTCCTCCAGCAGTTGCGTCAGGGCTGGAATCGCCGCCGAGATTTGAGCCTGCCCGCAGAACTCGGCGGCGTAGACGCGAATCGCCGGATCGGCATGGTGCAGATCGGCCTGCAGCGCTACTTTCGCGTCGGCATCGCCGCAGCGAGCCAGCGCCGCGTGAAAATAGACCAGGCATCACGCGACTCCGTATCGGCAGGAAATTCCAAAATCACTGCCAGGCAGTCGCCCACCGCGACGGCTGGCAAGACGCGACGGGTGATTAGGCGGCCGTGCTGGGTTGCGGTGACGATGGTTGGATTCTGACGCTGCGTGTTAAAGATGCGTCCAAGCTCATCTCCAGGAGCGACCCTCGCATCGATGGGCGCAGTCGCCTCGTAGTAGCCGGCGATCGGAGCGGGATAGTTGGTCTGCAGGTGTCCGCTCGCATCGCGGTCATCTTCGACAACGCAGCGGCAAGGCTCTTCCGCCTCTGCGGTCGCTGAAAGCATATTGAGCTGCGTCATGACCCGTAGGCAACCGTCGACGTAGGCGGCGACTCCAGCGCCGTAAATCGCCGGCATGGCGGCGTCGCGTGCGGCCGACAACGAGCGTCCCTCCAGACGCAAACTTGTTCCCCATACGATCGGCAGCCCAAAGGCATGAGCCATTTGACGCTGCTCTATTACCGCTTCACCGGGAACGAGCATGTAGCCGACCAGCGGCGAGATATTGAGGGCCTGACCTCCGGTATGCAAGTCAATCAGATAGTCGTCCGATTCAATCAATTCGTTGACGGCGAAAGCGATTTGCTCGGTAGGGCGACCATGCGGCGTGCCGGGAAAGACGCGGGCCAGGTCCAAACCGTCGGGGCTGTTGCGGCTGTGAATTTGGAATGCCGGCTTGTTGGCGGCGTCCGCCAATTGCAGATAGTACTGGAGCAGTTCCGACTCGGTGAACTTCATCAGGTACGGGGTCAGCACCACCAGCCCGCGACGTGCAGGTCGCCGCTCGGATGAAGCGGCGTGCAAATGGCGGATATCAAGCGAGTTGGCATACGTGCGCTGCTCTACAAAGGAGAATTCTAGCGATTGCAAAACAGACCGATCCGAAGATGGTCGGCCTGCGTCTGGTCAGGCGAAGTTGGTCAGTTGAGCTCGAAATTTTTTTGCTTTGGACGATCTCCTTGATTAACCGTCAACGGGTCGAGCTTTGACTTGCTGTTGTACTGAGCCGGCAAGATCTGTTTGCGTTGGCTGGCTGGTTGGCCCGGCTCGCTAACCGGCATGTCCTCTCCCTCGAACCCTTCGATTTGGATGTCGTACGTACCGGGCATCAGGGCGAACCGTCCTGCAACCGGAGCAGGGAAACCGACATGTCATTTTCTTTGCCGATCTTGGGGACCAGCGGCTCATCCACTTCTTCCCAGGTCGCACCGCCATCCTGCGAAATGCAACTGGCGAGATAGCCAAGGGCGTTGTCGCCGGCATGTTTGCCTCGGAACCGGGTGTAGACGTAGAGAATCGATCCATCCTTTCGCGTGACAAACGCCCCTTCCGAGTTGCGTGGATTATTGGGGCCGGTCTCCTGGACAAAAACGGTTTGGGGTGGCCCGGCCAAAGCGGCAAGGGGCAGCGACACGGCGAAAAATAGGCTTAGCGGAAGTAGGCGGGTCATAAGATTCGGCTTTCGCGAAGGTGGCGGGAGCTCGGTTTGAGGTCAGTGACGACTTGTTTTTGTCGTCAAGATATCGGCGAAAATGTCGACAGCAATACTTTTGGGCAAAAAAAGCCCACGCACTCTTGTTGGGGGCACGTGGTTGTGGTCTCTTTGGTGGATATCGGGATTGCCTTCGATTTTCCCCCGTTTAGGGCAAGCTGCTTAGAAACAGGCGTAGGTAATTGCCGGCAAAAATGTCCCGAATATCGTTGTCTGCGTACCCCCGGTTGGCCAGCGTCGTCGCCAGCTGTTGGAGGTCGGCGATCGAGTTTAAATCGTGCGGCGTTTGCTCGGTTCCGAATCCTCCATCGAGGTCGCTGCCGATGCCAACGTGACGCGTGTTGCCGGCCAACTGGCAGATGTGATCGACATGGTCGGCCGTCGCGTTCACAGAGATCGACGCTGGGGAGGTCTCGCCTCGGACCCAGCCTGGCTTGAGCATCCAGCCGTCAAACGCCATGCCGATCACCGCGCCGCGGGCAACGAGCGCACGGATCTGGTCGTCGGAGAATTGGCGATTGCCGGAGACCGAGATCCCACCACATCTCGGCCTGCTCTGGCGAGTAAATCGGATCAGCGCCTTCCATCGCCAGGATCACGCCGATTGGTTCCACATCGCTTTCAGCGGATGCGACGAGATGGGCTTGGAGTTGTGCGGCCGTGCGAATCAGTTTGATCTCGCCCAACTGGTCGAGCAGTTGATAGTAGGCGACTTGCCCCATGCCGGTCGCGTGGGCGATCGTCTGGTTGCGAAAGTCGAGATCGACGCGGGAAAAACCGTGCTCTGGGCAGACCTCTGGTTTCGAACGGGTAAGGACCGTCGCCAAGCAAACTTGGATCCCGCCTCGCTTCATTTCTGGCAGCGTCACGGTAACGTGGCCGCGCGATGGATGGTCGGTCATGTGGGCTTCATGGCGACGCATTTCTTCCAGTGATTGCGTCAGGTCGCGATTCCACTGCAGTGCATTCCAGGCCAAATCGAGGTGGGCGTCGAAGATTGGTCTCACGCATAGTCCTTCGTGTTTGAGTCGCAGGGGAAGGCAGGTATCTAGATCATGTCAGCAGGCCGCGGGCATCGACGCTGTCTTGTTCGATTCCGTCCGCCGTTTGCAGGTAGGCGTGGTTCTGCAGGTTAACGCAGGGGCAAATATGGTTGGGAATGATCGTGACTCGCTCGCCCAGTTGGGGCAGCGAATCGCAAGCGGCGAAGTCGATTTCGCCATGTTCTTCGCTAAGACGAACGATCTGTGCGTCAGGATATTCGACGACATGCCCGAAGCCCGTTTCTGGTTGCAGCACATTGCGGTCGCTGGTGAGCGTCTTGTTGCCGGCGTCGATCACGCATTTGCCGGGAACCGCAGTGCTGACGACGGTCGCGATCACCGCTGCGGCGCAGTCGTCGAGCGTGCAATAGCCGGCGCGGACCGTATTCATGTCGTTGTAGATATAGGTGCCGGGTCGGATCTCGGTTTGGCGGCGGATCATGTGGGATTGAAACGCGGTGGGCGTCGAGCCGCCGCTGACGATGTTTGCGGTCAGCCCGTGCGCTTCCCAAAGAGCGATCGTTTCGGCTAGACGCTGATCAATCTGCGTCAAAATTTCGGCCTGCTGATCGGCGGGCGCCCAGACGTGACCGGGATAGAACAGAATCCCGTCCAGCCGCAGCGATTTGCCTGCCTGGGCGACTTGCTGGGCCAGTTCTAAGGCGATCTTCGGAGTAGCGGCGCCGGTGCGAGGAAAGCCGATGTTCAGGTCAATCAGGATGCCAATTGTCGAGCCTGCCGCTTCGGCCGCCGCGGCCAAGACGCTGATCCCATACGACGAATCGACCGCCACGCGAATGGTGTGCGACTTGGCAAGCTCGGCAACGCGGCGCCGACGATCGGGATCGATCGCGGGGTAGGCGATCAGGAGGTCGTTCGACTCGGCGGCCATCACCTCCGCTTCTCCCAGTTTGGCGACCGTCAGGCCGACGCTCCCGTGTTCGATCTGCATCCGGGCCAGCCGTCGCGACTTGTGGGTCTTGGTATGGGGGCGAACCTGTAGGCCATGTTGCTTGGCGTAGCAGTGCAATCGCTGCAGGTTGTGCTCAATCGTCGGCAAATCGATCACCAGGGCCGGCGTAGCGATTAACTCCTGCCTAGCTCGTTCAAATCGGTTTGCCACGGGCGATGATCCTTTGTCGGTCGGTGAGGTTGCACCGTCATCTTCGGGAGTGAACGGGGAAGGGGAGCGGAAGTTTGTCCGCCAGCGCCAATCAGGGTAGACGATGCCGTGCCCTGATTCCACCAGCGGAGATTGCCGCAACTTGCCGTTTGTTGCCTTTACGGCGTTCTCCGAGGAGCAGAGGCGCGCACAAAAAAAATGGCGACGCCGTTCCAATGCGGCGTCGCCAGTAGCAGCAAGCGGCTGTGAAGTTACGCTACTTCGGATCGAGCTCTTTGTGGAAGAACTCGAGCGTGCGGCTCCAGGCCAACTGGGCCGCCGCTTCGTCGAAGCGCGGGGTGGTGTCGTTGTGGAAGCCGTGATTGACCTCGGGATAGACGAAGGACTCGAACGTCTTGTTGTTCTCTTTCAGCGCCTTTTCAAACGGCGGTGCGCCATCCAGGATTCGCTTGTCGAGTCCGGCGTTTTGAATCAACAACGGAGCTTTGAGCTTCCTCACGTCGGCGAGATTGGGTTGCCGCCCGTAGAACGGAACCCCAGCGTCAACCACATCCGGCAGACGGATCGCCACCTGATAGACCATGCCGCCCCCAAAGCAGAAGCCGACCACGCCCAACTTGCCGGTCGAGTCGGGCCGCGCGTCCAACCACTTCGCCGCTGCGACAAAGTCGTTGATCATTTCGCCTTGATCCCGTTTGGCCTGCATCGCCCGGCCATCGTCGTCGTTGCCGGGATAACCGCCGAGCGGCGTCAGTGCGTCGGGAGCAAACGCCAGAAAGCCGGAGACGGCCAGTCGGCGGGCGACATCTTCGATATATGGATTGAGCCCGCGATTCTCGTGAATCACAAGCACGGCGGGGAACTTGGTTCCTTGGCTTGGCTTGGCGAGCAGCCCTTTGATCGTGCCGCCGCCATCCTTCGACTCGTACGAGACCATCTCGGTTTTGATCCGCGGATCGTCCGGTTTAACTTCTTCCGCCCAGGCGTAGTTGGGGGAAAGGCTGGAGAGGAGCGACTCCACCGTCAGTCCCCCCACGGCAAAGACGCCCAGCTTGCGCACGTAGTCGCGCCGCGAAAGTCTTCCGTGGGCGTAGTCGTCGTACAGGTCGAGCACTTCCTGTTGAAACTCGGAGGCTTGCTTGCGGGTCATGGTTGTTCCTTCCAGGTGGGTGGGGCGAGTCGGTGAGGATGGCGTCGTTCGGAAAGCGGCATCCCTTTAACCTAGGGCGCCAGTCGTTGTCGGTCCGTAAGTATTCATACCTTCCGGTCGTAGGCGGCGGATCTTGGTTAGCGGCGGAAAACGCTATTTCTGGGGGCTTGGCGACCGTTTGTTCTCGTCTTAGCGAAAGTCGCGCGACTTCACCGGTAGGGCCCGCAGGCGAACCGTCATGTCTTCCAGTCGTCGTACCAGCACGTGAATGACGGTATCCTTCTTTTCGACCTTGCCGTACACAATCCAGGCCTGTGAACGTCGCGTAATCCGCCGGAACCGTTCCCAGGTCTTGTGATGCACCACCAGATTGGCGACGCCGGTTTCGTCTTCGATCGTTACAAAGGTGATCCCTTTGGCGGTGCTGGGGCGCTGCCGCAACAGCACAATGCCGGCGATTTTGACCGGGGCGTTGTTGGGCATCCGGGCTAGTTCGGCGGTCGCAGCGATCCCTAACTGCGTCAGGCCTTCGCGATGAAAGGAAAGGGGGTGGGCGCGCAGTGAGAGCCCGGTCATGCGGTAGTCGGCGTGGACTTCTTCTTCCGCCGACATCTGCGGCAAGCGAGCGACCGGTTCGGCCGGCGGCGCCAGGTCGTCGAAGAGCGTCTTCTGTCGCATCCGCGGTTCCACGCCCAGCGCGCCCCACAACGCATCGCGGCGAACGCCATTCAAACTGCGCAGCGCGTCGGCTTCGGCCAGTTGCAAAATCTGCGCCTGTGACAGCGCCGTGCGGCGGGCGAAATCGCTCAGCGAGCGGAACTCGCACGCTTGCCTAGCCGTTGAGATCGCCGTGCCCGACGCTTGCTGCAGACCGCCGATCATCCGCATGCCAAGCCGGATCGCTCCTTGTTCGATCGTGCAGTCCCAGTCGCTATGGTTCACATCGACCGGCAGCACGACGACGTCATGGTTGCGGGCATCTTGAATCAGTTGCGCCGGCGCGTAAAAGCCCATCGGTTGGCTGTTGATCACTGCGGCGCAAAAGTGGGCCGGGTAGTGAAATTTGAGCCACGCGCTGACATAGACCAGCAGCGCAAAGCTGGCGGCATGCGACTCGGGAAAGCCATATTCGCCAAAGCCGCGGATCTGATGAAAGACTCGCTCGGCAAAGTCGCCGGTTAGGCCATGCTGGGCCATCCCGTCGATCAACTTCTTGCGAAACTGGTCGATCACGCCAGGACGTCGCCAGGCGCCCATCGCGCGGCGCAACTGATCAGCCTCGCCCGGCGTAAAGCCGGCGGCGACGATCGCCAGTTGCATGCATTGCTCTTGAAAGAGCGGCACGCCGAGCGTTTTTTCCAGCACCGCTTCGATCGCGGAATTGGGATATTCAACCGCTTGTTCGCCAGATCGCCGCCGAAGATAGGGATGCACCATATCCCCTTGAATCGGCCCGGGACGCACGATGGCGACTTCGATTACCAGGTCGTAAAACTCACGCGGCCGCAACCGGGGCAGCATCGACATTTGCGCTCGCGATTCGATCTGAAAGACGCCGATCGTATCGGCGCGGCAGATCATGTCGTAAACCTGCGGATCTTCGGCCGGCACATTGGCGAGCGTATATTGTCGCTGGGTTGAACCTTCAATCAGCGTGAAGCATTTGCGAATCGCCGTCAGCATGCCGAGCGCCAGACAGTCGACCTTCAAGATGCCGAGATCGTCGAGGTCGTCCTTGTTCCACTCGACAACGGTCCGCCCTTCCATCGCCGCGTTTTCGATCGGCACTAGATCATGCAGCGGACCGCGGGTGATGACCATGCCGCCGGTATGTTGCGACAGATGCCGCGGAAAGCCGACCAACTGCTGCACCAGGTAGAGAAACTGTTGGCCGACTTCGCTGCGCCCGTCGAGCCCCGCCTCTTTGCAGCGCTGCTGAAAGTCAGTCGCCGCCCGGTAATGATCGGCGTTCTTCGCCAGGCGGTCGACCAGGTCAAGCGATAGTCCAAGCGCCTTGCCGACGTCGCGAATCGCCGAGCGGGGGCGATAGGTGATCGTCACCGCAGTGATGCCGGCCCGGTCGCGGCCATATTTTTCGTAGACGTACTGCAGCACTTCTTCGCGACGTTCATGCTCAAAGTCGACGTCAATGTCGGGCGCCTCGTCCCGTTCGCGACTAATGAACCGCTCGAACAGCACGTTGATGCGATCAGGATCGACCTCGGTCACGCCGATGCAAAAGCAAACGGCTGAGTTCGCCGCCGATCCTCGCCCCTGACACAAAATGCCGCGCGACCGGGCATACCGCATTAAGTTCCACACGGTCAGAAAGTAAGGTTCGTAATGGAGTTCTTCAATCAGCTTCAGTTCATGCTCGACCAGGCCGCGGACTTTGTCAGGGACGCCAGCCGGATAGCGCCGCGTGGCGCCTTCCCAGGTGAGTTGCCGCAAGTACTGAATCGGAGTCATGCCCTGCGGCGCCAGTTCCTCTGGATATTCGTACCGCAACTCATCCAGGCGAAAAGTACAGGCGTCGGCGATCTCCAGCGTTCGCTCGACCGCTTCTGGCAGCCTGGCGAAGAGTTGGGTGATCGTGTCGCGGCTGCGTAGATGATGTTCGCCGCTGGTTTGCAGGTATTGACCCGCCAACGCCACGGTCGTCCGATGGCGAATGGCGGTTATTACATCGTGCAGCGGTTTGCGCTGGGGCGAATGAAAGAGGGCCCCGCCGGCGGCGACTAGCGGCAAGTTTGTCTGTTGCGAAAGTTGGATCAGCCAATCGATGCGATCTTCGTCATGCGGACCGCGGAACAGTTCGGCCAGCAGGTAGGCCGATTTTCCGAAGATCTCGCGATACGGGAAGATCTCCTCTGGCGAAAGGCGTTCATGTTCGGCAGGCGGGACGACGCCTGCCAACAGGCCAGCGGTATGCGCGGCGATATCGGCGAGCGTCAGGTGGCATTCTCCTTTGGGCGCCCGACATCGGCCCAGGGTGATCAGCCGGCAGAGATTGGCGTAGCCGCCGCGGTCTTTCGCCCACAGGACGACCGGCGGAGCGTCGACCGGCATAATCTCGCTGCCGATCAAAATTTTTAGACCCTGCTCTTTGGCGGCGGTGTTGGCGCGGACGACTCCGGCCAGCGTGTTGCGGTCAGTGATCGCCAGCGCCGCGTACCCCAACTCTTGGGCCGTCGTTACCTGTTCGTCAGGATGCGAGGCCGCTTCGAGGAAGGAAAAGTTGGTGCGACAATGGAGCTCGGCGTAACGCATGGCTAGAGCAACTCTCCTTGCCAGAACCACCGCGCATCCTGCATGCGGCGAAAGACCCACAGCCGCGCCCCAGCGGTCGTTTCGATCCAGTAGTAATCGCGCCGCACATACGCTTGCCGCCACCATCGCGATTCGATCCGCTCGGGGCCCCAGTAGCGGGCGACGTCAAACCGCGTATGTTTCCAAAACAGGGCGCTCGGCGGGCCGTCGGGTAGCACGGCGATAACGTCGACCGGACGCGGTTCGCGAAACAGCGCCGTCGGCCGATCGAGCGGTTGAAACGACGGCGTGAAAGGCGCCGCGGAAAGCGTCGCTTGCTCTTGCAAACTGCAATCGCCGGTCGCGTGCTCCGGTACCGGATCAGGGAGCAGTCGTGCCCGTGCGACCGACTCTTCCCCCAAGCGACTGCTGAGCCGATTGATCAGCGTTGACAATTGCCGAGCATCGTCTTGCGATTCTCCCTGCAGCCAATCTTGTTGTGCCGCAGTCAGCGGCGCAACGTCGAGCGCTTCAAGCGACAGCTCGACCAGCGGCGCCGTCAGTCGCCACTTTTCCAGCTTCAGCCGCAATAGCTCGTGCAGGTGCCGCTCGTCGGCGGTCGCTGCGCACAGACGCAGCGTTTTCTCCCAGCGGCGGCGATCTTCCTGCAAAGCTAGAAATAGGATTCCCCGCAGGCCGAGATGTCGCGGCCTGAGTAGGTCAAGCAGTCGCGTCAGCAGCGACGTCCAGATCTGTTCGATTGCCGCCGTTTGCGTAACGCCCACTTCCAGGCGCCGCTCTGTTTGAAACTTGGGAAGGGGGCGACAAGGAGTGATCAACTCCGGCAGTTGGCCGCTCCATTGATCGAGTCGCAGCAGAACCTCTGTGCTGAAACGTTTGGCAAGCGACGCCCGGTCGAGTCGGCGCAACTCGCCAATGGTAGAGATGCCGAGCCGCTGTAGTTTCGTCTGCGCGGTCTGTGGCAAACGAATCGCCGCCAACGGCAGTTGATCAAGCGACTGACCGGTGGGGATGACCGCTTCGCGATCGGCATGCGCCAGGCAATGCGCAGCGCCCCACGCTTGGCCGAGCGACTCGGCGATGGCGATCCGTCCTTCCAGGCGTCGTTGCTGTAGCGCTTGACGCAGTTGCTGGGCCAGCGACGGTTCGTCTTCAAAAAAGTGAGCGATGCCGGTGACGTCGAGCAACAAGCACTGCGGCGCTTCGACTTCTTCCAAACCGACGCAAAAACTGAAACGCTCGCACCAAACGGCGATCTGTTGCAAGGCCTGTCGATCGGCGTCGGCTTGCCACGGCTCAATCGTCAGGCGATCTTGTCGCTGGGCCAGTGACCGGGCTTCGGAGATTGGCATGCCAGGGCGGACGCCGCGCTGGCGAGCAACGCGATTGCAGGCATAGACGAACTGTCCCCGGTGGTTCTCACTGGCGACGATCACCAGCGAAGTCGCCAGATCGGGCTGGGCGGCGATCAGCCGCTGCACCGGCCACTCAGGAAACCAGAGACAAAGAATTCGTCGCGTGGATGTTGGCTGGCAGGTGGCTGGCCGATTCATGCAGCGCCCCCGTAAATCGGTTGATCTGAACGCCAGCCTTGGAGCGTGAAGTTCGTCCGTGACTGTAGACGCTTTCGACCTGGTAAGCAGGCGAAGCGTCGTGCGAGCAAACGGTGCGCACCGCCAGTCGGGCATCGGCCCACGACGTGTGACGCAGCGCCGATTCGGGACGCAACAGAAAACCAACTCCCTGCGAAGCTTCGACCGCTAGCTGCCAGCGGCGAAATTGCGTGGTTGGTAATTGCTGAATGTCGGCCCATACCAGACCGACCGCTGCACAACGCAGCGCTTCTTCGCCTGTCCACCAAGCCTCCTGCTTCGTTTGAGGACGCACGATCCAGACTTTCGCCAGATCGAAACCTAAATTGGCGAGCGCCGCCGGCGCAATCCGCCGCTCGGCGTCAATGATCACTACCGTCTTTTCCGCCGGGCAAACGTGGCGGGCCACAATCAGCGACAACGTCCCCGCGCCGCCGCCGCCGTGCGACTGACCAATCCATTCGATCAGGCCGCCGCGGCGAACTCCCCCGCCTGGTAAAAGTTGATCTATCGCCGTACATCCGGTCGAAACAACTTCTGCGGCGCCCCACGCTCCGCGCTCACAAACCCCAATTTGCCGCTGCAGATGGGCGATCGTTTCCAGGCGAGTTTCGGTGGGCATGTCCGTCATGGTTGTAACCTCGCTAGTGAATGTATACATGCGTTCACTGCTTGTCAACCGTTTGATTCTCCAAGATGGAAAAGTGGGGCGTCAACCGTCCTGTGCAAAAAATAGAAGTGAGAAAATAAGCCGACGCGTGGTCAACTTGGATCCGCCATTCCAAGCCAATCGGAGTTCCAAGTTGCGGCAGTTTTTCAGCAGCCAAACACGGTTCGGTGCGATCGCTCAACGATCAGCGCCGCAGCGGGCGGCAAGAATTGGCGATAGAACGTCGCAAAGATCAAAGACGCAGCCAACAACTTCACGCCGCCTGACGATGGTAGTGCTTCAACACTCCGCCAAGTCGTTCACAACAGGCGACCGCACCGATCGACAGGACATCGGGTTCCGGCTCGTTCGACCTTCCAGCGGAGAATTGTCTTTCCCCTGATGCGGCCGTTCCGCGTGATAGAAACCGACAAATTCTTTCACCAAGTAGTCCATATGCTGCTCGCCAAACACCACAAAATGATCCAGGCATTCGCGCTGCAGCGTCTGGATAAACCGTTCGACGAACGCGTTGGTGTTGGGTGATCGGTAGGCCGATTTCACGACCCGAATGTCCGCGGCCTGGAACGCGTCGTCAACCTTGGCCGTGAACTTCTTGTCCCGATCATGCATCAAGGTTTCGATGGGTAGGTCAACTGACTTCACGTGCTCCAAGAACGCTTCAGCTTGCTGCATGGCCCACTCTTCATTGGGATGAAACGTTGACGGCGCGATGTAGACCTGGCGGGATTCGACATGCAGGAAAATCAGCAAATACAGATCCCGCCAGCCCTTGAGCGTCAGCACCCGCTTGGCGTAGAAGTCACATTGCCAGAGCGTGGCGGCATGCATCTTCAGGAACTCGTCCCACGTTCCTTCCCCGCGCTTGGGACCTGGCTCGAGCCCGTTCTCCTTGAGGATATTCTTCACGGTGTTGCGTGACGGCGGCTTGATGCCAAGCTTCTTGAGCTCTCCCATGATCCGGGTGTACCCCCAGTCGTTTTCTCGGGCGAACCGAATGATCAGTTCGCGGATCTCCTCTTTGGTTCGGGGGCGTCCTTTTCGAACTTGCTTGACGCCGCCCGGCTTCTTCGATTCGCGAATCCAACGGAGAATTGTACTTGGCCCCACAATGGTGACGATCTCGTGAACCGCCTTTCCCAGCTTTGCCCCGAACTTCACGAGGCGGTGAGCGACGGAAATCGGATCGACGCCCCCTTTGGTCAGTGCCTCCGTCGCAAACGAGTGCCGGGCGCCATACGCGATCACGCGGAAGCCGACCGCTTTACTAACGCGGGTCAGCTTGCATTTGATCGAATCTTTGGTCCAGGGCCGGCCTCGCTGATTCCGAAACAGGGCTCCGGCAGGGCGATCCTTGGCAAGACGATCGAGAATGGCTTTTGCATCCGGCACCAGGTAGATCACCCGCGGTTCGTGTTTCCCCTTCGATTCATCTGCGGGGAAGATGACGAGATCACCGTGCAGCTGACGGGCCTCGATCGACCTGGCTTCGAGAGGGCGGCAACCGGTTAGGTAGAGAAAGTCGAGCAATTCCACGAGCGGGCCAGATGTGTTTTCTCGGATTTGCTTCCACTGTTGGGCCGTATAAAAGACGTCACGGCGTTTTCGCCGTGGCTTCTTCATGCCGGCGATCGGGTTGCGGGGGAGATATTCTTGTTCAACGGACCAATTGAGCATGCGTTGGACGATGCCCACGGCGTCGTTTTGAGCAGTCGAGCCGATGCCGAGGCCCTCGTGCCATTTTCTGACTTGATGGACTTGCAACTGCGACGGGCGAAGCTGTTTGCCGACGCTTTCGATGAAGGACTTCAGGTGGTAGAGATGGCGACTGTAGGTGGCTGGCTTGCGGTTTTCCTGGCACTAGTCGAGATAGGCCTTGGATAGCTCGTAGAGCGTGGTCAGGTCGCTTTTGACCTGCTGCTGATCGGCCATTAATTCGTGGAATTTGGTATGGGCGGCTTCTCGGTCTTTGCCGAGGGAAATTTGACGACCGGCGAAGCTGCAGTACCAGCTTTTTGGTCTGTTTGCGGAAGAAGGGTTTGGGCTGCCGCGGCATGGCTTGCTCTCCAATTCGTGCATTGAAACGTGCATTTGGCGTTTCAATGGTTGGAAGCAAGCGGCGAAAAGCAAGAAATCGCCGAAGAAAAATAAGTCGGGGCGACACGATTTGAACGTGCGACCTCTGCGTCCCGAACGCAGCGCTCTACCAGGCTGAGCCACGCCCCGATTTTTTCCGCTGGGGCTTTGGCCCTTTGGAAAGTTACCTGTTAGGGATAAATCCCCAGGTCGAAAGTCCGTTTATAGATGTCTGATGCCGAAGCGTCAATAGCAGGAGGCGGTTCTGGGCGGCTTGGTTCGCAGAAAAATTGGGGGCGTAACTTTCGTTGCGGCAACGACTTCTGGCGGCCGGCTCGTTCTTCGGTTTTTTGGGGGAGAAGTGGTGGAGGTTGTTCGATGTGCGTCGTTACGCAAGCGGCGTGTCGCCGGCGTGTGGTTTCCAGTCGACTAGCTGGAGTTCGACGTTGCTGCGGCCGCGGAAGTTGTTGATGACCGGCTGGAAGGCTATGTCGAGCAGGCCGTCGTGTTTGGCGAGCGGTTCGGCCCAGTCGCCCTGACCGAAGGCGACGCCTCGGATGCGGACGCCATGATGCTCGAGATGGACGGCCAGGTGGCGTTCGCCGCCGCCGATTCGTTTCGGTTTGTCGACCAGCTTGGCGCCGCTGGCGCACATAATCGGGCGGCGATTGCCCTCGCCAAAGGGGGCAAGCATTTCGATCTGGTTGACCGTCTTGTAGGTGAGCTGGCTGATCGGGGCTTCGGCGTCGATCGCGATCTCGGCGACTTGCGACTCGTCGGTCACTTCCGCCGCGGCGTATTCGACGAACTCGGCGCGAAATGCGTCGATCTTGTCCGCTTCGATCTGCAAACCGGCTGCCGCGGCATGGCCGCCGCAGCCGAGCAGGTGATGCTCGCACGCTTTTAGCGCTTCGTGCAGATTCAGGCCGCACGCGCTACGGGCCGATCCGGCGCCTGGTTTGACGCCAGCCTGATCGAGGGCGATCAGCACGACCGGGCGGTTGTACTTGTCGGCCAGGCGGCCGGCGACGATGCCGATGACGCCGACGTGCCAACCGTGGCCAGCGAGAACGAGGGCCGGATCGTTGACCGGATCGAACTCTTCTTTCGCCTGCTTTTGGGCGGCCAGATAGATGCTGCGTTCGAGGCTGCCGCGACTGTCGTTCAACTGGTGGATGTATTCGGCAAGGGCTTGGGCACGCTCGCGGGAGTCGGTCGTCAGCAGTTCGATCGCCAGTTGGGCTTGGCCCAGGCGCCCCGCTGCATTCAGCCGGGGGCCGATCATAAAGCCGATGTCTTCGCTGGTCAGCTGCTTCTTGTCGCCCAGTTTGGCGACCTCCAGGATCGCTTCGATGCCGGGGACGGGGTACTCGCGGAGGCAGTTAAGGCCATGGCGAACGATCAGGCGGTTTTCGTCGACCAGCGGAACCACGTCGGCCACCGTGCCAATCGAAGCGAGTCCGACGGCGGTCAGCAGGAAGTTGCGGAGGCGATCGGTGACCCGACGGGCATTGCTCGATTTTTGGCACAGCGCCCAGGCGAGTTTGAAGGCGACGCCGGCGCCGCAGAGGCCGCCAAAAGGATAGTTGGTCCCTGGCAAGCGAGGGTGAACGATCGCCGCCGCGTCAGGAAGTTGATCAGCAAACTCGTGGTGGTCGGTGATGATCAGTTCCAGGCCAAGCTCTTTGGCGAAGTCGGCTTCTTTGACGCTGGCAATGCCGCAGTCGACGGTGACTAGCAGCTTGGTTCCGCGCTGAACCAGTTTCTCGAGCGCTTCGCTGTTCAGGCCGTACCCTTCGTCAAACCGGCTGGGAACATAGTAGCCGACATCGGCCCCCAAGATTTGAAGGCAGCGATAGAGGATTGCCGACGAGGTGATGCCGTCGGCGTCGTAGTCGCCATAGACCGTGATGCGGCGTTTTTCCTCCACGGCGGCGTAGATTCGCTCGGCGGCTGCGGTGACTCCGGGCAAAAATTCCGGATCGCGCAGGTCCGAAAATTTGGCTTCGAGGAAGCCGCGAACCGCGCCGGGGTCGGTGAGCCCGCGGCTTAGTAGCAGTTGGGCGACGACCGGCGGAACGCCGGCGGTTTGCTCAAGCTGCCGAATGCGAGCGGCGTCGTGGGGAAAAATGCGCCAGCGCTTTTCCATCGCGAAAGAAAACTCCAGTCCGTGGCGAAGGGATCGAGACGGACGTGAGTCTGACGCATCCTGGCCGAAAAATCAACGAACCACCGCCAATTCGGCGGTTTGCAGCCAAAGAGTCTCGACAGAAGGGCGAGACTACTTCTTCTTTTCGTTGTGCCAGGTGTGCTTGCGCAGACGGGGGCAATATTTCTTCAGCTTCAGCTTTTCGCCACCCGGCTTGCGCTTCAGCGTGTAGTTGTAGTCGCCTGATTCTTCGCAGACGAGGAAGACGGTTTCCGCTTTCTTGTTCTTTTTGGCCATGACGCCGGGTCCCTGGACAGCTTTGAGTGAATTAGGGCGATGCCTAGCTTGTATGCTTGAATCCCGCAATATACCGAATCGCCTGGGGAGCCCGCTAGTCCCTTTCCGGGCAAATGAAGCATCAATTGCGGTGAGTACAAATCAATTTCGCAATCGCTTAAGAGCTGTGGAATATTCGACGAGGGTGACAACGAATGTCTCCCTTAGCAGGACTATTGGCGTGATTTCCCCTGTTAGGGGGGCTTGGCGGCAATTGGATCCTTCTAAAATTGAGTTAATGATGCGATAATTGGCGTCGGCCGTTTAATGGCGGCGTCCCTTTTCCCGGCGGCAAATCTGCTTTCGACCTTTCTTTTCTTCCTTCAAGGACTGATTTCTGCGCATTTGGCGTAGAGCGAAGGTAATTGACATGGCGACTCCCGATTCTCCTCAAAATGACCTCGAGCCGGATGAAGAAGAAGTTCGTTCGGGCGTAAGTAGCCGCTTCATTCTGCTGACGGCGGTTCCGTCGTGGCTGGTCAGCCTGGTCGTTCACTTCCTGCTGATTTTGATTTTGGTGTTGTTGCCGGTGGCGCAGCGCGTCAATCAGCAGCGGGAAATCGTTGTCGACGATACGGCCGACGCTGAGGAGATCGAAGAGTTTAAGATGGAGGAGTTCGAGCCGATCGATGAGATGAAGCTCGATTTCGACAAGCCGCCAGAGCAGATGGAAGACGCGGTCATCTCGGAAGAAAACATCATTTCCGACTTCCAGGAATTGGAAGCGGCGCCAACGCAAATGGATCTGGTCGATTTTGCCGATCAGACTGCTCCGTTCACTGACATGATGACGACCGACGCGGGCATCACCGGCAACGGCACCAGCGGCCGCGGTCAAGCGCAGCGGACCAAGATGTTGAGCGAAGGGGGCGGTAACGGCGGTAGCGAGGCGGCGGTCGTCGCTGGACTAAAGTGGATCGCCGATCACCAACTTCCTGACGGTACCTGGAACTTCGATCATCGTCGCGGCGCCAAGAAGCCAGGCGAATCGAAGAACTTCGGTGAGTTCAGCAACTCGCCGCGAGCCGCAACCGCCATGGGGCTGTTGCCGTTCCTGGGATCGGGGCACACGCACAAAGAAGGTAAGTACAAAAAGCAAGTCGGCGCTGGTTTGACCTCGCTGGTTCGCTTGATGCAGGTTCGCGGGCGTGAAGGAAGCCTGGCTGAATCGAACGGCAATATGTACTCACACGGCCTCGGTTCGATCGCCTTGTGCGAAGCGTACGCGATGACGCAAGACAAGGACTTGGCGGCACCGGCTCAGGCTTCGCTCAATTACATCGTTTCGTGCCAAGATCCCGTTGGGGGCGGCTGGCGCTATCAACCGCGACAGGCGGGTGATACCTCGGTGGTCGGCTGGCAGTTGATGGCGCTGAAGAGCGGTCACATGGGCTACTTGGAAGTGCCGCGGAACACGATCGCTGGCTCCATGAAGTTCCTCGACTCGGTGCAGAGCGATGGCGGGGCCAAGTATGGCTACGTCGATCCTGGCGCTGGAAAGGCGACGACGCCGGTCGGGCTGCTGTGCCGCATGTATTTGGGCTGGAAGAAAGATAATCCGGCGCTGGAGAAGGGGGTCGCCTATCTTTCCAAGCAAGGTCCCTCGACCGGCAACAATGCGAACATGTACTACAACTACTACGCCACGCAGGTGATGCGTCACTACGGCGGGCCGAAGTGGGGCGCGTGGAACGTCAAGCAACGCGACTTCCTGATCAAGTCGCAAGTTCCTGAAAATCAGGCGGAGGCGGGTAGCTGGCACTTCAACGGTTTGCACACCGACAAGGGAGGCCGCTTGTACAACACCTCGCTGTCGCTGTTGACGCTAGAGGTCTACTACCGCCACCTGCCGATCTATAAGAACACCGCCTCGGAAGAAGACTTCCCGCTGTAAAGTGATGAGGCTGCAAATTGCGTAACCGAAGAGCCGTTCCCCGTCGGGGGGCGGCTTTTTTCGTGGGGCCGTCAGGCTGGCGCTTTTCGGGGGGGATCTGCTGCGGTTCCTGGCTTTCTTTTCGCATTGTTTGCAGGCATCGCGCACTTTCGGCCAAGCTATAGTTGTCGGTAAACGTGGCAGTGCGCGCCGATTATGCGGGGCGTAGGCAATTTTCCGAATGTAGTGACCGATGCGCATCCTAACGGCCTCGACGAGCGTCGCGAAGACTTCAGCGCCCCGGAAAGGGGCGCTGAAGGAGAGTGCGCTGGTGCAGTGGCTGTCGCGGCGATTCAAGGGATCGGCCGGCTGGATGAGCAGCCTGTTGTTCCACTTGCTGTTGGTGCTGGCGCTGGGGCTGTGGATCTTGCGAGACGATCGCCAGGAAGGGCCGCCAGGGATTATCGTCGGTGAAGCCGATCCGGTCGTGCCGCTGGAGGAGATCCCGAAGTGGCAGCCAGAGGTGGCTGATATTCAGGGGGACGTTATCAACGATTCGACCTTCGCCCTGAATGAGCTTGCGCAGCAGTTGGCTCAGACGGCGCCGTCGGAGGCGCCCAGCAGCGCGATCCCGTCGCCGGCGATGATGTTCTCTGAATCAGCGCAGTTGACCTACGTGCCGCCTGCGGGGGCGGGCGGGTTCGACGGGCGCGACCCCGCCAATCAGCCTGGGCTGTTGCAGCAACGAGGCGGTTCTCCGGCGACGCAAGACGCGGTGGAGCGAGCCTTGGCGTGGATCGCCGCCCAACAGAACAAAGATGGCCACTGGGACTTCAATCATCGCAACGGGCCACAAGGAGCGCGGGCAACCGATCCGGGGTCAGCGAATGCGATCATGGGAGCGACCGGCTTAGCGCTGCTGCCGTTTTTGGGGAAGGGATATACGCATCAGCGGGAGAGTCCGTACCAAGAGACGGTGGCGAACGGCCTGTATTACCTGCGAACGCACATGATCGTCAGTGATCATGGGGGCGATATGACGGGGGGAACACAGTTTGGCATGTATTGCCACGGATTAGCGGCGATCGCCTTGTGCGAGGCGTACGCAATGACGGAAGATCCCGACCTGAAGCAAGACGCACAGGAGGCGGTAAAATTCATCGAGTTCGCACAGCACTCTGGGGGCGGATGGCGCTATCAGCCAGGGGAGCCGGGCGATACGTCGGTCTTCGGCTGGCAGCTGATGGCGCTCAAGAGTGCGCTGATTGGCGGCCTGCAGGTTTCTTCGCCGCGAATCGGGATGGCCGAGCACTTTCTTGATACGGTGCAGTCGGACGGCGGCGCCAACTATGGCTATCAACGTCCGGGCAAAAAGCCGTCGACGTCGGCGATTGGGTTGTTGTGCCGGATGTATCTGGGCTGGAAACGCGAGGATCCGCGATTGACGCGGGGGGCGAAGTTTTTGGCCAAGGAAGGGCCGTCAAAGTTCGATATGTACTACAACTACTACGCCACCAACGTGATGGCCCATCATGGCGGCCCGGCGTGGACGAAGTGGAATGATGAGCTGAGTAACTACCTTATTAAGACGCAGTCAAACGCCTTGTATGATGCGGGTAGCTGGCGATTTGACGACCCCTATCTGGAAGAAGGGGGAAGACTCTACACCACCTGCCTGGCGGCGATGATCTTGGAGGTCTACTACCGCCACATGCCCCTTTATTCTGACCAGTCGATTGAATTCAAGTTCTGATTTGCAAGCGGCGATTCTGCCGGTGATTGATCTCCAGGGAGGATTGGTGGTGCGCGGCGTCGGCGGAGTGCGCAACCGTTATCGCCCGATCGAGAGTCGTTTGTGCAGCAGCGCCGACCCAGGCGATGTCGCCGCGGCGATGGCGTCTCGGTTTGGATTCCGAGACATCTACGTGGCCGATCTCGACGCGATTGTCGATCAGTCGCCGCAATGGGAAAGCTGGCGGAAAATCACCGGCGCCGGGTTGCAGTTGCATTTGGATGCCCACCTGGCCTTTGCGAATGACTGCCAGCGAGTGCTCGACGTTTTGGGGGAGGAGGGGATCGCCTCGCTGATCGTCGGGCTCGAAACGCTTGGTCGTTGGGAAGATTTGCGGGAAATCGCTAACGCGTTCGGCGGTCGGGCGACGTTCAGTCTCGATTTGCGTCATGGACGCCCGCTGAAGATCGTCGGTGGGGCGATTCGCGCCGAGGAAATCGCGGAAAAGGCGGTCGATTGTGGGGTCCGGCGGGTGGTGTTGCTTGACCTGGTTCAAGTTGGGGAAGGGCGGGGAACCGGGACGGAGACGCTGTGCCGCGAGCTGGCGTCGCAATATGAAGAGATTGAGTGGATCACGGGGGGCGGGATCCGCTCGCTGAAAGAAATCGCTTGGCAGCGAACGATCGGCGCCTCGCGCGTGCTTGTCTCTTCGGCGCTGCATCAAGATGAAAAAATATTAATGGGTTCTGGGGAGTAATCTCGCGGCTCTCGCGCTACGGCAAAGAGGTTTTTGTCGTTGTTTTTTAACGGATCTGTATTTTCCCGCGTATCGTCTGCGAAACGTTCGACGCGTTTGATGTTGCGAGAAACGGGGAGTTGCGCCATCTTGGAATGCGATTGGGAAACGTATGGCGAGGAATTCTCCCCTTGCGACTCAGTCCCGAGCCGATATTATTTCGAAGATAGCGAGACAATTTTCGGACATGCCTGGGGTGGCATCTTCTTCACGGCGAACCTTTAACATAGAGCTTCCATTCGTTCGCCGCAGACGATTTCAACAACCTTCCCAGGCCTGCATGACTTTTACATTGTGAAACTTTTCACAGTGTAAAGTTGCTCGCTCCTTAACGCAGCGATACGCAGTAATTTCCAGGGCCAGATTTGCCCGTTCGGAGCCGCGGATGCCACGAACTATTACGTTGAAACGAGGGCTCGACCTGCCGATTTCGGGTCGTCCTCAACAGACTATCGAGTCGGCTGCAGCAGTCAGCCGCGTCGCACTTCTGGGAGACGACTACATCGGCATGCGGCCGACAATGATGGTCTCCGAAGGGGACGCGGTCAAAGTTGGCCAGCCGCTGTTTGAAGACAAAAAGAACCCCGGCGTACTCTTTACGTCGCCGGCGGCCGGCAAGGTGGTCGCGGTCAATCGCGGCGCCAAGCGTCGGTTCCTGTCGGTGGTCGTCGAAAAGCAAGGGGACGACCAAATCGAGTTCACCGCGCATGGCGATCAGTCGCTGTTGTCGTTGTCTCGAGAGCAGGTGGTCGAAGGATTGGTCGCCGCTGGGCTCTGGCCGGCGTTGCGGCAGCGTCCTTACGGCAAGACGCCTTCGCCGACCGCTACGCCGCTGGCCTTGTTCGTCACGGCGATCGATACCAACCCGCTGGCGGCGGATCCGGCGGTAGTGATTGGTCAACGGAAGGCGGAGTTCACCGCTGGTCTGGAGGCGCTGAGCAAGCTGACCGACGGGCCGATGTTCGTTTGTCGCGCTTCCGGCGCCGACATCCCCGGCGATGACCTTGAGTTCGGCGAAGTGGTCGAGTTCGCGGGACCGCATCCGGCTGGTTTGCCCGGCACGCACATTCACTGTCTCTATCCGGCGGGTCGCGAGCGGTTCGTCTGGTACATCGGATACCAAGACGTGTTGGCGATTGGCTCGCTGTTCAAGACCGGGCGTCTCGACGTCAAGCGGATCTTGTCGCTGGCGGGTCCTGCCGTCAACTCGCCGAGCCTGATCGAGACCACGCTGGGCGCCGACTTGACGGAACTGACCGCCGGCAAGCTGAAAGATGGCGATCTGCGGGTGATCTCCGGTTCGGTCTTCGGGGGACGCACCTGTGCCGATCCGAACCTTTTCCTGGGCCGCTACCACAATCAGATCTCCGTGTTGGTCGAAGGGGACAGCCGCGACTTCATGGGGTGGCTGACGCTCGGCTTCGGTAAGTTCTCGGTGAAGCCGGTCTTCTTGTCGGCCCTGACCGGCGGCGGCAAGTCGTACGACTTTACGACCTGCAGCGAAGGGAGTCACCGAGCGATCATTCCGTCGGGAATGTACGAACAAGTAATGCCGCTCGATATCGAGCCGACCGCGCTGCTAAAGTCGCTGGTCGTCGAAGATATGGAATCGGCCCAGGCGCTGGGCGCCTTGGAATTGGAAGAGGAAGACTTGGCGCTTTGCACCTACGTCGACACCGGCAAGCACGACTTCGGCAGCGCCCTGCGGAAGAACCTGACCCGCATTGAGGCCGAGGGGTAATCATGAAGTTTTTACGCAAGATGCTCGATAGCGCCGCTCCCATGTTTGAGGAGGGGGGCAAATTCGAACGGCTTTACCCGCTGTACGAAGCGGGCGATACGTTTCTGTTTACGCCGGGTGAAGTGACGCACGGCTCGACCCACGTTCGCGACGGTCTCGACCTGAAGCGCATGATGGTGTTCGTCGTCATCGCTTTGACGCCGTGCATCCTGATGGCGATGTGGAACACCGGCTATCAGGCCAACTCGGCGATTCACGCTGAAGCGGGGACCGCGATCGAAAGCTGGCAAGAAAGCGTCTTTACGTCGTTGGGCATGACCCACGATCCGAACAGCTTTCTGGCCAACATCATCCTGGGCGCCATTTACTTCCTGCCGGTGTACATCGTTACGATGACCGTCGGCGGTATCATCGAAGTCACCTTCGGGATCATTCGCGGTCACGAAGTGAATGAAGGCTTCCTGGTGACCGGGATGCTCTTTCCACTCACCTTGCCGCCGACGATTCCGCTTTGGCAAGTCGCACTCGGTATCGCCTTCGGCGTGTTGATCGGTAAGGAAGTGTTCGGCGGTACCGGCAAGAACTTCCTGAACCCGGCTTTGACCGCTCGTGCGTTCCTGTACTTCGCCTACCCGAACCAGATCACCGGTAACGTCTGGGTCGCCGCCGATGGATTCAGCGGCGCCACCACCTTGGGCGCCTTGGCCGAAAACAAAGACAAGGCCGACGTCGCGTTGGGGACGGTGCTGCAATCGGTTGACGGTCATGGCATTTCCTGGATGGACGCGTTCCTCGGCACAATCACCGGTTCCATGGGCGAGACCTCGGCTCTGGCTTGTTTGCTGGGCGCCGCGTTTCTGATCCTGACCGGCGTCGGTTCGTGGAAGATCATGGCGGCGACCGTGCTGGGCGCCGTGGGAACTTCCGGTGCGTTCTACTTGGCCAGCCTGACCGGGCTCGAAACCTCGGCCCTGTTCGCCTTGCCGCCATGGTGGCATCTGGTGGTTGGCGGCTTTGCGTTTGGTTGCGTGTTCATGGTGACCGACCCGGTATCAGCTGCGATGACTGAAAAAGGAAAGTGGTTCTACGGGATCCTGGTTGGCGTGCTGACGATTTTGATTCGCGGCATCAACCCGGCCTTCCCCGAAGGGATCATGCTCGCCATTCTATTCGGCAACATGACGGCGCCGCTGATCGACTACTTCGTGATTCAAGGAAACATTAACAGAAGGATGGCTCGCTATGCAGTTTCGTGATAGCGTTGGCGGAACATTCCTTGTGGCCGCCGTCCTCTGCATCGTTTGCTCGGTTCTGGTCTCCAGCGTTGCTGTCGGACTGAAGAGCAAGCAGGAAGAAAACAAGGAGCTGGATCGTCAGCGGAACATTCTGTTGGCGGCCCAATTGATTGACAAAGATGCGACCAACGACGACGTCGCTAAGGCCTTCGATTCGAAAGTGAAGAAGATCATCATCGATCTCGACACCGGCGAGCGGGTCGATAACATCGAGAATCCTCCGGTCGACATCAAGACTTTCAATCAGAAAGAGTCGCTGGGGAAAGAAGGGATGTCGGAGGAGATTCCGAAGGACGCCCCCAAAGACGAACGTCTTGGCGATTTGCCCAAGCGGGAAAAGTACTCGTTCGTCTACCTGATTGAGGAAGACGACAAGTTGGCCACCATCGTCCTGCCGTTCTACGGCAAGGGGCTGTGGTCGACGATGTACGGCTATGTCGCTTTGAAAAGCGATACCGAAACGATCGCTGGCCTCACCTATTACGAGCATGGCGAAACTCCGGGCCTCGGCGGCGAAGTCGACAACGAAATGTGGAAGGCCCAATGGGAAGACACCAAGGCGATTGACGACGACGGCACGGTCGTGGTCTCGGTCGTTAAAGCAGGTTCCGCAAACGACGGTTTGGGTTCGGTCATCGACGGCCTCTCGGGCGCCACGATTACTACTAAAGGCGTAAACACGATGATTCGTTACTGGCTCGGTCCAGGCGGCTTTGGCCCGTTCCTGGAAAAGGTGCGAAAGGGAGAGTTCAATGGCTAAAGAGACCGCAAAAGACGTTCTGCTGGCGCCGATGTTCACCAACAATCCGATCGCCTTGCAGGTGCTCGGCATTTGTTCGGCCTTGGCGGTGACGTCCAAAATGGACAAAGCCTTGATCATGTGCCTGGCCGTGACCATCGTGACCGGCTTCTCGAACCTTAGCGTCAGCCTGGTTCGTAAGTTCATCCCCAGCAACATCCGCATTATCGTCCAGATGACGATCATCGCGTCGCTGGTGATCATCGTCGACCAAGTTCTGCGGGCGTACGCGTATAGCGTCGCCAAAGAAATGTCGGTCTTCGTCGGTTTGATTATTACAAACTGTATCGTGATGGGCCGCGCCGAAGCGTATGCGATGAAGCATGAGCCCGGCATGAGCTTTCTGGACGGCATCGGCAACGGACTCGGCTATAGCATGATCCTGATTGTCGTGGCGTTCTTCCGCGAGTTGTTCGGTTCCGGTACGTTGCTCGGCTTCACGATTTTGCAGCCCGCTTCTGACGGAGGCTGGTACACGCCGAACGGCCTGATGCTGTTGGCGCCGAGCGCTTTCTTCCTTATCGGTATGATCATCTGGGTGCTGCGGACGTTCCGTCCCGACCAGGTGGAGATGGAGGGCTAAACCATGGACGAATACGTCAATATTGCACTGAAAGCGATCTTCAGCGAAAACCTGGCGCTCGCCTTCTTCCTGGGGATGTGTACGTTCCTCGCCGTCTCCAAGAACGTGAAGACCGCGATTGGTCTGGGCGCCGCGGTGATTGCGGTGATGACGATCACGATCCCGGTCAACAACTTGATCTACACCCAACTGCTGAAGAAGGGTTCGCTGGCCTGGATTAGCTCCGACCTGGCGGATACCGACCTGACTTTTTTGGGTTTGATCATCTACATCGGCGTGATTGCGGCGATCGTGCAGATTCTGGAAATGGCGCTCGACCGTTACTTCCCGCCGTTGTATACGGCGCTCGGGATCTTCCTGCCGTTGATCACGGTGAACTGCGCGATTTTGGGCGGTTCGCTCTTCATGGTCGAACGCGACTACGACTTTGGCAAAAGCTGCGTCTACGGCTTTTCGGCCGGTGTCGGCTGGGCCTTGGCGATCGTGCTGTTGGCAGGCGTTCGCGAAAAGCTGAAATACAGCGACGTGCCGGATGGGCTGAAGGGCCTCGGCATTACGTTTATTACCGCTGGGCTGATGTCCCTGGCGTTCATGTCGTTCGGCGGCATGCTGTAATCCCCGAAAACAAACCAAGTTTTGGTAGCCAGAAGGACGAGCCAATATGTTACCGATCCTCGTCGGCGTCGCGATGTTCACGATCATCGTGCTCCTCTTGGTGGCGATTATTCTTGCCGCCAAGTCGGTTCTTGTCGCTGCAGGCGACGTGAAACTCGTGATTAACGAACAAAAAGAAGTCCATGTCCCCGCGGGCGGCAAGCTGCTCAACGCGCTGGCCGACGAAGGGATCTTCGTCTCCTCCGCATGTGGCGGCGGCGGCACTTGCGCCCAGTGCAAGGTGAAGGTTCTCGCTGGGGGCGGCGACATTCTGCCGACCGAAAAGTCGCACATCAACAACCAGCAGGCCCGCGAAGGGTATCGGTTGTCGTGCCAGGTCGCGGTTAAGCAGGACATGAACATCGAGGTTCCCGCCGAAGCCTTCGAAACGAAGAAGTGGGAATGCGAGGTCATCTCCAACGACAACGTCGCGACCTTCATCAAAGAATTCAAGCTCAAGCTTCCCGAAGGGGAAGAGGTCGATTTCAAGGCTGGCGGTTACATCCAGATTGAAATCCCCGAGCACGAAGTCGCCTACAAAGACTTCGTCGTTCAGCCCGAGTACCACGAAGACTGGGACAAGTTCAACATTTGGCGCTATGTGTCGAAGGTGGACGAACCGGTCATTCGCGCTTACTCGATGGCGAACTACCCGGGCGAAAAGGGCATCATCATGCTCAACGTCCGTATCGCGTCGCCGCCGCCGCGGGCTCCGGAAGGTACCCCGCCTGGTAAAGCGTCCAGCTACATCTTCAGCAAGCAGCCGGGCGACAAGGTCACGATCTCTGGTCCGTACGGCGAGTTCTTCATCAAGGACAGCGAGTCCGAAATGGTCTACATCGGCGGTGGCGCCGGTATGGCCCCGCTTCGCAGTCACATCTTTGAGCTGTTCAAAGAACGCAAGACCAACCGCAAAGTCTCGTACTGGTACGGTGGTCGTAGCCTTCGCGAACTGTTCTATGTCGACGAGTTCCGCGACATTGAAAAGGAGTTCCCAAACTTCAAATTCAATATCGCCCTCTCCGACGCAATGCCGGAAGACAACTGGACCGGGCTCAAAGGTTTCATTCACCAGGTGCTCCTGGAAGAGTATTTGCAGAACCATCCGGCGCCGGAAGACGTCGAGTACTACTTGTGCGGTCCGCCGATGATGAATCAAGCGGTCTTCAAGATGCTCGACGACCTCGGCGTTCCGCCAGAGAATATCGCCTACGATGACTTCGGCGGCTAAGCGAAATCTGAAACTGACCCTGGGAGCCGCTTTGCTGCTCCTGGCGGTCGGATGTCTGCAGCCACCCGCCCAGATCGAAATCTCGGGGCGGACGATGGGGACCACGTACTCGGTCAAGTTCTTTCCTCCGACGAATGATTTTGATCCGACAGGTCTGCAGCAAGAGATCGATAGGCGGCTGGTCGAAATCAACCAGCAGATGTCGACCTACATTCCTGATTCGGAGCTCTCTCGCTTCAATCAAAGCAAAGCTGGCGATTGGTTTCCTGTCTCCACCGAGCTGGCTGAAGTGGTCTCGCTCGCCAAGCAAATCAACCACGACAGCGACGGCGCGTTTGACGTGACGGTCGGCCCAATGGTCAATCTCTGGAACTTCGGCCCTGATCATCATCCGGAGAAAATCCCCAGCGATGAGGCCATCGCCGCGGCCCTGGCCAACATCGGCGATGACAAGCTCGAGGTGCGTCTCGATCCGCCGGCTCTGAAAAAGTCGGTCGACGGCCTCTATGTCGATCTCTCGGCGATCGCCAAAGGGTATGGCGTCGACAAGATCGCCGAGTTGTTGTTGGAACTGAACCGTCGGTCTTTTATGGTCGAAATCGGCGGCGAAGTCCGTGCCGGCGGAACGAAGCCGAATGGCGCTCCCTGGCGAATTGCGATCGAAAAGCCGATCCCCGGCGCCCGCTCGATCCAGGAAATTGTCGAACTGTCGCAGTTGTCGCTCGCCACGTCGGGCGATTATCGCAAATTTTTTGAGGCCAACGGCCAAACCTTCTCACATACGATCGATCCGAAAACGGGCAAACCGCTGGCGCATACGCTCGCGTCGGTCAGCGTCCTGCACGCCGACTGCGCTTCGTCCGACGCGTTGGCGACGACGCTCATGGTCTTGGGACCGGACCAGGGATACAATTGGGCGGAAGAGCAAGAGTTGGCCGTGTTGTTTTTGATCCGGGGCAAGGATGGGCCGGTCGTCCGTCGAACGTCGTTGTGGCCTAATTCTGGAGATTGAACTGTGTTTGTCGCCTTATATGGTACGCTGCTCACCATCTTGATCGCCGTGGGCGTCTTCGCCATCGCACTTGCCGGAATGGCTATCGGAGTCATCATCAGCAACCGCAGCATCAAAGGAAGCTGTGGCGGCCTGAACAATTTCAAGGACTCGGTCGGCAACCCGATCTGCGACGCCTGCACCAACCCCAAGCCCGACTGCACCGGCAAGGGCCCGCGTCACGAAGCGGAGCACTGCGACGAGCACCCGGCTGAAAACGACGAAACGGCCGTTCACTCGTAATCCGCCCTGCGGCGGAAATGTCGAATGTCGAAGCCCGAATGACGAACTGCGAAAAAGCGACCTGACCGCGTTGGCGAGAGTGGGGACTGGACTGGACCGAACCGTTTCATTTTTTTGCGGTGGTACTTTCGCTCGGTTAGTTCGCCCCCTTGGGGCTGAGGACTGGACTGGACCGTTTTCATTTTTTGGGTCCGGCGGATCGCTCCTTATGTTGATCGTGAATGCCAGCGCGTACGGAGAGCGCCGACGCCTTGGAGCGCGTAACGCGTTTGGCTTGGTTCGACTTGCTAGATCGACCTCACGCTCCGTTCTTTTTGCCAATCGCAATCGACCAAAATTCCGTGCGCTTTGTCAAGCAAGTTTTTCGGGGCGAATCGCGCATGAAAAAGGGCGGCTTCTCTGGGGTGAGAAACCGCCCTTAAATGGTGCCGCATTTCCCTCGCTCGCGCGTCGGGCTACTGTTTGTTCCGTTTTCCGCTTTCGCGCCTACTCGCGGGTGCGGCCGGCTTGGCGGATCGCTTCTAGCTGCAGTTGCATTTCTTTCAGCTTCTCCGGCGACGAGTTGGCGAGGTTCTGTTCTTCGCCGATGTCTTTGGAGAGATTGTAGAGTTGCGGTTTGTTCTTGCCCTTCGCTTCGATGTACTTCCAGTCTCCGCTGCGAAGTCCTAAAGAGCGGGCATGTTCGACCAGCTCGTCGCGGCCGATCTTCGATTCGCCGAACAGCGCTTCGGAAACGTCCAGGCTATCGGGCGCGGCTTCGTTGGGGAGCGTCTGACCGGTTAGCTTGGCCAGCGAGGTCAGAAAGTCGATCTGGCAGACGAGCGCGTCCGACTCGCCCGGCTTCACTTCGGCGGGCCAGCGGACGATGGTCGGCACCCGGGTGCCTCCTTCGTAGCTGCTGTACTTGCCGCCACGATAAGGACCGGCCGGCTTGTGTTCGCCGAGCAGTTCGACCGCCTGATCGACGTAACCGTCGTCCAGCACCGGGCCGTTGTCGCTCGACAAGATCAGCAGCGTGTCGTCGGTCAGCTTGTGACGATCGAGGGCGTCCAGGATTTGGCCGACGCACCAGTCGAACTGCAGGATCGCATCGCCGCGAGGACCGTGGCCGCTCTTGCCGACGAATCGAGGATGGGGAACGCGGGGAACGTGGATGTCGTGCGTCGAGAAATATAGGAAGAAGGGCTGATCGGCGTTGTCGTCGATAAATGCGACCGCCTTTTCGGTGATGTCGTCGGCCATGTCTTCGTCGACCCAGCGAGCCGACTTGCCGCCGCTCATGTAGCCGATGCGGCTGATGCCGTTGACGATCGTCTTGTCATGACCGTGCGTCAGCTTCATCTTCAGCAGGTCGGGGTTCTCTTTGCCGGTCGGTTCGTCGCCGATCGGATCGCGGTAGCTGATCTCGATTGGATCGTTGGGATCGAGCCCGACGACATGATGATTTTCGACGTAGACGCACGGGACGCGATCGCCGGTCGCCGGAATCAGGAACGAGTAGTCGAACCCGCACTCGAGCGGACCCGGAGCGATCTTTTCGTTCCAGTTGACGTTGCCGTTGCCTAAACCCAGGTGCCATTTGCCGACGACGCCGGTCTTGTAGCCGGCATCACGCAGCATCGACGGCAGCGTCACTTCGTCGGTCGGGATGATCAGCGACGCGTCGCCCGGCAGAATGCCGGTCCCTTTTTGCCGCCAGGCGTAGCGCCCGGTCAGCAGCGAGTAGCGCGACGGCGTGCAGGTGGCTGAACCGCAGTGCCCATCGGTAAACTGCAGCCCTTCTTTGGCGATCCGGTCGACATTGGGAGTCGAGAACGTTTTGGCGCCATAGCAGCTGAAGTCGCCGTACCCGATGTCGTCGGCGTAGATCAGGACGATATTTTTCGGCTTGGCGGCCAGCGCCGGCGGCGAGACCAAACTGACCAGCAGCGCGGCCAGGGCAAGATTTCTCAGTCGATGCATGAGGTTCATTACTAGCGGAAGGGGGGAAAGGCGGAGACAATGTTGGTGTCGACCAAAATTTGGCGATCTAATCTATTTTAGTCAGCATCGTCCTCCCACTTCTTGCGATTTAGTTACGAAAACCGCCCATGATTTCGCCCACAGAACTAATGAAATTGGCCATTAACAAAGCCAAAGAGGGGATCGCCGCCGGCCAGTCGCCGTTTGGATGCGCGATCGCGCTGGAGGGCAAAGTGGTCGCCGTGTCACACAATATTGTGCTGCAAACGACCGATGTGACCGCCCACGCCGAAGTCACCGCGCTGCGGGTCGCTTGTCAGAACGTGGGAGAAATTTTGCTGGAAGGCGCCCAGGTCGCGACCACCTGTGAGCCCTGCCCGATGTGTGCGGCGGCGATTCATTGGTCGCGGGCCGGCGAGGTTTACTTCGGCGCGACAATCGAAGACGCCGCCGAGGCGGGCTTCAATGAACTACGGATGCCCGCAGGTCAGCTCTACGAAGTTGGTGGGAGCGAGACGAAGCTGATCGCCGACGTCGAGCGGGCGGCCTGCCGCGAATTGTTCGCCCTGTGGAAAAGCAGCGGCTCAGCGATTTCTTATTAGGTGGTCGCGCACGATACCAACCGGTTAGCCCAGAAAGCGGAGCTTTCTGGGCTAACCCCTAATAGCTTACTCGTCGTCGGGCGTTTCGACGTAGTGCTCGACCGTGACGTTGGTGCTGATGCCGCCGCGCGGCGTGAAGCGAGCTTCCAGGTGCATCCAGCGGGGCGAGAGGACGGCGACTAGATCGTCGAGGATGCGATTGGTGACGTTTTCGTAGAAGATTCCCTCGTTGCGGAAGGCCTGGAGGTACATCTTCAGGCTTTTCAGCTCGACGCACTTCTCTTCGGGAATATAGTTGAAGATCAGCGTACCGAAGTCAGGCTGGCCCGTTTTGGGGCAAACCGACGTAAATTCGGGGCAGACGATTTCGATGTTGTAATCGCGGCCCGGGTTCTGATTTTCGAAAGTTTCTAGAATATCGCGAAACTGAGTCGCCATGTGCGCGTCACTCCTACTCGGTAAACTGGTATTTTGGCTTAATGGCCCCGCCGCGAAAAGCGGGGCATGGTCCTTTTAGCGGCAGTTCCTACGCGTGCGTATCGCCGAAATCTATCGTTCCGTCCAAGGGGAAGGGGCTCTCACCGGAGTCACCAGCACCTTCGTACGCGCCTCGGGCTGCAATCTTCGCTGCTGGTTTTGCGACACTCCGCACGCGTCGTGGCGGCCCGAAGGGGAAGATCTGTCGGTCGCCGAAATTCTGGGGCGGATCGCCCTGCTTGATTGTAGCCACGTCGTTTTGACCGGGGGCGAGCCGATGTTGTTCGCCGAAATGATCCCACTATGCGAGGGGATTCATGCCGCCGGTCGTCACATCACGATCGAAACCGCCGGCACGCTCTACCTGCCGCTGGCCTGCGACTTGATGTCGATCAGCCCGAAGATGTCGAATTCGGCCCCGGCGATGGACGACTATCCGCGCTGGCATCGTCGCCACGAGCAAACCCGCACGGCGCCCGATGTGATCCGCCGCTTGACGGAAGAGCACGCGTATCAGTTCAAGTTTGTAATCGATCGCCCGGCCGACGCCGAAGAGGCGCTGCGGTACCTGGAGCGATTCCCGCAGATCGACCGGACCAGCGTCTTTATGATGCCGCAAGGCGCCGAGCAGTGCGAACTGGAAACGACCGGCAAGTGGCTACAGCCTTGGTGCGATCAGCACCAGTTGCAGTTCGGCCCGCGACGGCAGATCGAATGGTACGGCGCGGTTCGCGGGACGTAGCGGTATGCTCGCCGGTTAGCCCGGAAAGCTTCGCTTTCTGGGCGGCGCAGCCGCAAGAGGCATCGATTCGCCGATGGAAGAAACGCGAGTGTAGGCCACACCGTTTCGGTTAGAGCGATTGCCGCTTGTCGTCGGCCGCGGACCGATGCCTCCTGCCGACTTCGTCGGCCCAGGAAGCGGAGCTTTCTGGGCTAACCACGAATCTAGCTAGGCCAACAACCGTTCCAGCTCCGCGATCACCGTCTTGCAACTGGCGGCGGCCATTTTGAAGTTGGTGTGGTCCGAGATCTCGGGCTGGATCTCTTGGAACAACTCGCTGGCGCGGCGGAGTTTGGCGAACTTCTTCTTCGCCTGTTTCAGATAGGCGGTTGGATCGCCGCTTTCCAGCGGGCCGCCGAGCGCGAGCATGTAGTCGTACAATGCTCGCGCCACGTCTTGCAGTTCGTCGTCCTCTTCCGTTTCTTCGGCGTGCTTGAGAAACGTGCGGACCATCCAAAGATGCGCGAGTTGGGCGTCGATCGCCTCCATGCGGCGTTGATCGGTGCTGTCGTCGTTCATCGTCATCTTCGCTTAGTGGGCGGCGTCCGTGGTCGGCGTATCTTCAGCGGCCGGCTTTTCGGGGGCGGCAGCGGCGGCTTTGCCATGGTCGGCGGCGTGCGCTGGTTTACCGCGCGGGGCGAAGAAGAGCAGCACGACGGCGCCGACGACGATCATGATCAAGCCGGTGTAGTAGAGCGGGCTGGCTTGTCCCCACAGGCTTTTCGACGTCATCGAGATAATCGTGATGATGATCGGGGCCGATCCAAAGACCAGCGGCATCACGATCCACGGCTTCGACAGGCTGCTGCCGGCGCTAAAGGCCAGCACGATTCCCAAAGCGCCCAAGGTGCCGCAGACGCCGGCGGCGCTGCTCCAGCTGATGCCGGAAAAGCTCCAGCCTTGCCACAGTTTGCCTTGCGAGGCGAGGATGGCGCCGGGGATCAGGATCGCAACGACAAAGTAGGCGAAGCCGACGCACATCAGCGGTTTGAACGAGCCGCCGAGTCGTGCCTGGCCTTCATGCAGCACCGCGCCGTACGAACCCCAGCAAACGGCCGTCAGGGCGACGCCACACAGCATGAACGCCAACTTCTCGATACTTTCCATTTTCGGCTCCCAGAACCCCATTTAATTGTTACAACGACTATTCACGCTATTGTAACAGCCGCATCTTGGGAAGGGCAGGGCGAGCGGAATCGACCCACTCAGTAAGCTGGATTACGCAGCACGCGACCGGCCAATGCCTTTGCGAGCGGGTCATCCTCTTTATCGCAGAAGCCAGCATAGAGATGGCGGCGGTAGCCTTCGGCGAACTGGAACTGCTCGCTCAGTGCGCCGACCTGGCGATCCATGTCGCGGAGCGCCTCAAGATACGAACCCATTCCTTGGCTTTGATCGAGCCACTCCTTCTGGCTCTTATGGCAGGCCAGCATCTCGACCTTCCGCTCGACCAGGTCGGTCGTATCGACAAACAGCTCTGGCAAAACCAGTTTGCCAAGCGGGTCGCGGTTTTGATACGGCTGGGCGTGATAGACCGTCACCTTCTGCCCGGTGATCGCTTGTGGCGGATCGACGGCAAAGTTCGGCATGCCGCGGCAAAACGCTCCGGTTACCGCCAACCGGGCGACCTGCATGTGGTCTTCCATGTAGTCGCTGGGGGCGTGTGTCAGGATGATCTCGGGCTCGATGCTACGAATGACCGACGTCACTTTCGCCAACAGATCAAGGTTGTAGAAGACCTCCAGATCGGCGCAGAGCGGCGCGTGGAAGGTCGCGCCGATCGACGCCGCGGCAGCCTCCGCTTCGCCCAGGCGAATGCGGGCGGTCGTCTCACGATCGGTCACCATACTGCCGCAGCAGCCATCGGCGATATTCCAATAGTGCAGCTCGTATCCAGCCTCGGCGAGCGCTAGTAAGGCGCCCGCTATCAGAAACTCGATATCGTCAGGATGGGCCGCGATGGCCAAGACGGAACGGGTCATTCGCAAATCTAGATTAGTGCATCGAAACAGTGCAGGTTCCCAAACCGCCGCGGAAATAATTGAAGCGGACGTTGGGGTGATCGGCCAACAGCGACATCGGCACGGCCGAGTCCGGAATCTTCTTCGCGATCATCAGCGCCGTCAAGCGTTGACCAAACGGATTGTCATGCGTGCCGGCCTGCCAGATCGAAACGCATTCCGACTTCCAGGTTTCTTTCGGCCCGACCGTTACGGCCGAGGTCGGCACTTCGGTCACCACGCCGCCGCCGCTGGTCCGAGCGTTTTGCATCACCGTGACCGGGTGCAGATCGACGACGCGGGTGCAGAGCTGACAGAATTCTTCCGGCGAAGGGGGAGCGTCAACATAATCGCCGGTTCGCGGGAAGGGATCGTTGAAGGCCCAGTGCTTCACATCCCCTTGGCCCCCCTGCATCACCAAACAGCGGGCCGCATCCCATGACGCGACGTACTCGCTGACGTCCGCCTTGGGAAAGTGAATGTTTTCCTGCGGCATGCGCAGCTCGGGTTTGATCTTGCTGAACAGCATGTCGGTATCGGCTTTGGCGAAACCGAGCGGAAACTCAAACGGCACTTCCTTGCCGTCGATCACCCATTCGTCCATGCCCCAGAAGTGTGCGTGCTTCAGGTCGAGTTCCAACTCGTTGACCAACCGAGCGACCAGCGGCAGTTGTTCGGTCGGGCCGATCGGGCCGCAGATGCCGCACGGGTTGTCGGCGGTCGCCTGCTTCCAGGCGGTGATGTATTCGAGCGCTTCGGCCAGGTAGAAATCTTCGAGCGTGTCGTACATCCGCACCTCGAAGCCTTCGCGGGAGAAGCCTTCGAGGTCTTCCATCGTCAGCCGAGCGGCGTCGTCCAAAATCTCACGGTCCAGCGTCGTAAAGTCCCACCACTCGGGAGCCAGAATGCTGCGCGGTCGCATGGCGAAATTCTCTTTGCGAAATCAAGGGAAGGTTAGCGGGGCGAGTCGCCCGATTGTGTCGCCGCGACGCGCGGGTGTCAATCTTTGGAATGCGAAGTCTTAGGGGATTGTATAAAACCTGTCGCGTGTGTGCGCAAGATGGTTTCGACTTGCTCGCGTTGATCGGCGCGAACGCGGATTATCTTACGTATTCCATAGCAACTTATCTGCAGGTAGAGCGGATCAAACAATCCTCGTCGAATGACCTTCAGCCGTTGCCAGGGGACGACAAAGACGTTCCACAATAATCCGTTTTCGCACAACTGCGGGCCGTGCTTGAGCGGTGGCGATTCGGAAGCGGACATCAGCGCAGGCTTACTCCTGTTCGCGAACTAGTGATGTGGTTCGTCAATGAATTCCAGGCAATACTTTTTTAAGATCGCGACGACCTGATCGCGTCTTTCCCATTCGACCGGGAACTCCTACAGAATGGACTCGCCGATTTCCAGCATGGTTGGGTCGCGACGACTCCAGCGAACGGTCGTCAGCTTTTCCCAGGGACTGAAATAGGCCCCCCAGAGGATGCCGTGCTCGCGGAGCTGGGGATGCGGGAACGGGGAAACGCCGTAACCGAAGACCATTGCGGTGACGATGAACAGGAGTCCCATCTGCCCGAGCTCGGAGAAGGAGAAGGGGGCGTACACCGTTGGCAGGCTGCGCCCCCACAGGCCGGAAAACTCTACCAGGCAAGCGAACACCCAACCAAAAAAGCTGAGCCGCAGCGCCGCGATCGAGGTGCTCCAGGCGACTTTGTTGTTGAGGTTGAGCAACAACGCGCCGCTGCGGCGGTGCGCGAAATAGCGGGGCGCCAGCACCGCCGCGCCAAAAATGACGAAGCCGATCCCTAGGCTCACCAGCGCCGAAACGATCAGCGTCCACTCGTCCTGACCAAACCCGCGAGCCAGCGGCGCCATAATCCCGGCGACGACCGCCACGATCAACATCGCGCCTAGCAGATGCGCAATTTTAAATTGTGGTCCGGTCTCCGGCGTTTCTTCGTGCGTCGACATGAGGCGAGATGCGGTGGATTTAGGGAAAGCGATGGTTGCTAGTCTACCGCCGACTCTTCTCCCGCGGCAAACAGTTTCGGGCAGCGCTCACGCAAGATCGCTTCGACCTGATCCCGATCTTCGGCCGGTACCTTCAATTCGTTCACGCCGTATGAGCCGATTCGCAAGACGTCAGGATGAAGCGTGCTCCAGCGGGCGGTCGTCAGTTTTTCCCACGGGGTTAGCGACAGTTCGATCAACAGGCCCTTTTCCCGCAGCTGCGGCTTAGGGTTGGCCGCTGTCGCCATGATGCCGATCGCGGTGATGGCGGCGGCGACGCCGGTGATCGGCAGCAAGTGCTGAAGCCCGAGCGGAAACTGCTGGTACGTTGGCGTTTGAAACCAGAATGAGCTCAACGCGATGGGAACGCCAAAGATCAGCATCAGTACGCCTTCGCAGCCGACGCCAGACGCTGCCCAGCCAGCTGCGGCAGCGTTGGCCGGCAGCTCAAGCAGCAAATCGCCTGATCGTTTGCAAACCAAATAGCGAGGGTAATACGTAATCAAGACGCCAACGGCGATTCCCAGAAAGCCACCGCCGCTGACCGCACCGATGACTAACCAATGGTTGCGATTGAAATCGATCACAAACGGAGCGACCAGCGTGAAGGCGCCGCAGAGAATCGCGATCACCGCCAAGAGACAGCCGAGATCAAATTGCGGCGGCTTTTCGTTGGGCGGCTGGGGCGAGGTGGACATCGCTGGGCTGTCTGCTGCGGCTTTCGAGCAGTTTAGTCTTTGGCGTCATTGCTGGCGGTTTTGACGCGCAAGATCGCATCGATCTCGTCGCGCTGATCGCGGGAAACTTGAATCGTGGCGACCTGCATGTTTTTGGAATAGAACAGCAGCTTGTTCGGGTCAACGGATCCCCAGTTCCATCGCTGCAGCTGCTCCCAGGGGATGAACATAAAGCTATAGATCACCAGCCCGTTGTCGCACAATCGCGTTTGGTTGAAAGCCCGAAATTGCGAGCAGGCGTTAAAGGACATTTGGATCGGAATCAGGCAGTTCATGAGAAACCAGAAGTACAGGTTGGTCGGCGGGGCATGTTGCAGTTTGACTTGCATCAGGCCCAAAACCAAAACGATCGCGATCATCGAGGCGGCGAGAAAATAGTGAAAGAGTTCGCGAAACTTGCCGGTTGCAGGTCGAATGCTGATGAGAACGGGCCCCGATTGGCGGCGAACAGCAAGATGCCGCCGTTCAAACAGCAGCAGATAGATAGCGACGCCGATCGCCATGTACCCAAAATATCGCAACATCGCCAGCCATTCGGTAAAAGTCCATTGCCGCAGCCAGGGCGCCGCAATCGCCAGCGTAATCGCCATGACCACGACGATGACGCCGGCGTGGCGAAGTTGGAATTGCGATGGGCGGTCGATTGGCTGGGAATCGGTGGTCGACATGGGGTTCCAGCGAGCATTGGCGCCGCCAGGATCGCGGTCGAGCCAGAGTTGTTTTACGTGGTGATTTCAATATCGGTACAATCGAGCGAAAGGAACAGCGTTAACATAAGCGGGGTGGAGCGATCATGCAAGAAATAGGCGGGGGGCCGCCGGTTGTCCCCTGGAAAAGACGATGGACGCTGTTGGTCGCGCTAGTCTTGGCGTTTGCGGCGTTCAACTTCATCATGACCGGGCTCTGGCACTTGTCCGACGGGCGAGAGATGGCCTTTCCACATGGCGCCTACGTCGGGCTGTTTGTCGTGCAGATTGACCTGGTCGCCTTTTGGACGGCGCTTGGTACCGGGCGGATCATCGTCCGGCTCCCTTGGGCGCTGTTGGCGATTACGTTGGCCTACGTCATGCATCAGTCCGGCGCCAAGGTGTTCCTGCGGTACGACGTCTCCCTGGACCAGCAGATGCTGTTGGCCGCGATCTTGTTGTTCGGCTGGCTAGCGGCGACGCTGGGCCTGGCAGCCTATCGAGTGGTGACGCGGCGTTGCCTGGTGCTGCAGGGAACGACCGCCGAATCGTCGCGCAAATTCTATTTGCACCATTTAATCGTCGGTACGGCCCTGTGCAGCATGACGCTCGCGGTGCTCAATGCGTTTGGCTATCCGGTGACCCGCGTCAGGCATGTCGAGCCCCAACTGCTGTTCGCCCTTTGTTTCGCCGCCGCGATCAACTTGGTGACGATTGTGCCGGCGACCGCATTGGCGTTTCGTTTGTGGAAGATCTGGCCGTCGCGGTGGTTCGTCTTGGCCGGCATCTGCGGAGTCCTGACGTTGGTCGAAATGTTTACCTTTTGCGCCGTGTTGGGAATGCCTCCCAGTTTCCCACGAGCGCTGGTCTTTCTGGCCTTGGCCAACTTTGGGCAAGGGTTTGGTTTGTTGGGTGCGTTGCTTTTATTGCGAACCGCCGGTTACCAGTTGCAAACGGTCGACGGTCTAAGAAAGGAGATCAAACCTACGGACGAAGCGCAGCCGGCGACGGTCGACGCCGATCCGTGGACCGACGACGATTAGCGACGAAATGGGAAGCGGATGCAGCGGCAAACGACCCAGCAACAACAGCGGACGGCAGAGGACAGGCTCTTGATCGTTGGGGCATTGGCGACGCTCCTGGGATTTTCTAGCCTGTTTGAGCCGATGTTGTACGACGCGGCGCGTGACGGCGGTTGGACGCTCATGACGTGCTTTCCGATCGGACTTAGCTTAGTCAAGGTCGAGCTGATCGCGATCTATACCGGTATCGGCCCAGGGCGTTTGGGCGAGCGAATTGTTGTGGGGCTCGTCGCGGTGTTGGCGCTTTGCGTTTGCCGCGAGATGGGAACTGCCGCCTTGTTTCGCCCTGATCCGCGCGAACGGGAATTTATCGTTCCACTCATGGTTTTTACCTGGGGGACGCTTAGCTTGGGTCTCTCTATATTTCGCTTGGTGGCCCCGGTGCGACTTGCGCACAACAGCGTCCCCGAGCCAATTCGTACCATCTTTTCTTTGCGGCGTTTGCTGGGCGTGACGGCGCTCATCTCGGTAGCGCTAACGCTGCTGGTTTGGTTGGATGTCCCCTGGCAGGCATGGAGCCTTTGGATATTGTTGGCGGCGGCCATCGTCGCCGCACTGGGGTTAATGATTGTGATTCCGCTGATGATGATCCTACTGCGGCCTGTCTCGCAGCGGTTTTTCTGGCCGATTGCAAATGGGCTCCTCATCTTGGCTCTGTTCGGCATACCTTGGATCGCAATACTGACGTTTTGTTTGGGGAATGCAGGAGTTTGGCTCTTGCCGCTGCTTGCGCCGATTGTCGCGCAAATTGGCTGCTTGATCTTCTCGCTGTCGCTGCTCCGCCTGGCGGGGTATGATCTGCATGTTGACGATGTTCCAAAGTTGAGCGTCAAGGGCGTTGCGAAAAGGCGATTGACCGTGGAGATCGAGGATCCTTGGACGGAGGCAGAGTAACTCTTCAATCAAACGCCAGGGCGGAGCGAGATGGCCGAGCTTGAACAACAGGAAACAACATCCCAAACCTGGGGCAGCTGGCCGTTGGTTGCGCTGGCGGTTGGTTTCTTCTCGTTGGATCTCCTGGCCGCCTTTCTGCTGGATTTGACGAATAGCTACGATTTTCCCATCTCGGCAATCCTGGTATTTGGATTGTTGATCGTGCAGGTGCACCTGATAGCCGTATGGACCGTGATGGGCACGGGAAAGCTGGTGGTGCGGTTTCCTTGGATGGTGTTGGCGATCACGTTGTCCTACGTCTTGTTGCGAGTCGGCGCCGAAACGAATAACGGCAAGCCGATGCCGCCTGATGATCAGACGCTGTTTGCCGGCGTGTTGCTGTTCGGTTGGCTGACGGCGGCATGCTGGTTTTTCTGCTATCGGGCGATTACCGGCCAACGTCTGGTTCACTGCCGGCAGTCAGAGGTTGGAGGGGCGAAGTTTTTTCTGCGACATTTGATCATCGCGACCGCCGTGTGTGGTCTGACGCTGGCGGTTCTCAATTGGTTCGGCTATCCCATCGACCGCGCATTTCAAATTGACCCAACTTTTATTATCGTTTTGGCGATCTTTGCGATCGTCAACCAATTGATCGCCCTGCCGACGCTGGTCGCCGCGTTCCGCTCTTCGCCAGGCTGGTGGGTCCGTTTGCTGATTTTGTTTGGCACAGCAGCAACGGCGACTGCGGCGGAATTGGCCGGCCTGGTGTTTCTGGAGGACTTTTACGATTCAATTCCTCTGATGTACGCCGTTTACTTAACGACAAACCTGACGCAATGCTTCGCGCTGCTGGGGGCGCTGCTGTTGATCCGCGGTTGTGGTTATGAATTAAAACGCGCGCAGCGGGCGACCCGCAATCAAGAAGACGAAGCAAGAGATCAAGCCGACGTCATCGATCCCTGGACGGCAGTCGAATGAGTAGCGAGCCGATTGAGATTCCGACGCCGGACGAAGATACGCCCGAAACGCCATCGCCAGGCGGCGAACTGCATATCGGCAGAGTTGTCGTGCTGACCGCGATCATTCTCACGTTCGCCGCCAACACGTTTCTGATGCCGATGGCCTGGCCGGGAGCAGGCGATCTGGGGACCGTCTTTTTTCTCGGCGCAACCTTGGGCATGTTCATCGTCCAGCTTGATGTCGTTGGACTGTGGACCGCGATGGGGCCTGGCCGCGTCATCGTGCGGCTGCCCTGGGGAATGTTGGTGGTGACGGCGACCTACGTGATCCATCAGTTGGGAGTTTACCAGTCTTCGCATTTTCCGACTGCCGAGAGTGATCGGATGTTGTTGTTGGGGACGCTCGTTTGCGGATGGTTGGCGATCACCCTCTGTTTTGCCGCGCTTGGGCTGGTGTGGCGTTGGCGGCTATTGCCGGAAGGAGCGGCGGCCGATGGCGCCAGCCGGTTTCACCTGTGGCATTTGATCGTGGGGACGGCGCTGTGCGGGATGGCGCTGGCGCTGCTCAACTGGTTTGGTTACCCGCTCGCCAGTTTGGCGGACGTCAATTGGATTCCGCTGATCTTGCTGGGAGCGATCGCCGTCGTCAACTTATTGATGATCGTGCCGGCGCTGCTGGTCGCCTATGCAAACTCGTGGGCGGCGATCCGTCTGCTGCTGTTGGGCGGCTATTGCCTGGCCCTTAGCTTGGCGGAGTTTCTGGTGGTCGTCAGCATTCTGGGCTATCCGCCGGAACCGGCGAGATTTGGCGCGTTTCTAGTCGTCGCCAATCTAACGCAATGCTATGGTCTGATCTTGGTGATCTTTCTGTTTCGGCGCGTCGGTTATCAATTGCGCGTTGTCGACCGGGGGCGTCGTCCGGTAGAGAAAATGCCGAAGGTGGTGGTCGAGGCCGATCCTTGGTCGGATGACGAGGAGTGATCGTTGGAACGTGATGAAATGCACAGCGCGGTTTCAGAATCGACCTCCAATGAGAGAATCTAGCGGCTATCGCTATTGGCAAGTTTCTCGCCGCGCCGCTGGGATCCGATGTATTGCGGCCTAGTGGGACTCTTCTTGGTGCAACTCAACTTGATTGCGATTGGCGGGGCGCTGGGGCGGGGCCGTTGGCTAATTCGGATGCTGTGGTGCCTGTTGGCGATCGTGACGATCTTCTCCCTATTCTCGCTTGGCGCCTGGGTTCTCAACGGCGACCGGTTGAACTCCACCTTTAGCACCGCGATGGTCTATGGAATGGTTTTGAACGCGAGCCTGATCGGCATCGGGCTGTTGGCGTTTCGCGGCATGACCGGAAAGCGGCTTGCTTTCGGCGGAGCGGCGACGGCAACTTCAGCCAGGTTTTCCCTGCGGCAACTGATGGTCGTGACGGCGATACTTTGTGCGACGTTGGCCATGTTGGCCGCCACGAACTTTCAAGTTGGGAAGTTGCGCTTGTTGGAGTTTTCGATCTTGGTTCCGGCGGGGATCTTGGCGGCCATGGGGCTGGCCTATACGATTCCCGCGTTGGGGATCGTGTTCCGAAAGCTGCTCGGGCGAACCTTTGGTTTTCGGGGATCGCTTTCCTCTGTTTCGTGATGACGATGGTGTGGTTTTTGCTTGCTCTGGTCATGAATCCTCGGCTGGATCAACTGCCGATCATGATCCAGGTAACGCTCATTTTCAGCTGCGGACAGAGTCTCGGTCTCTGGCTGGCGCTATTGGCGGTTCGCGCCGCCGGGTTTGAATTGCGGACGGCTGAGAACGATCCGTTGGAGATTCCGCCGGAGTATCTCGCCGCCCGAGAAGCCGCCGCGCAAAAAGCGGCCGATCCCTGGACGGAGAACGAAGATCCAGCCAGCTAGCACCGCTATCGCTTCACGGCGGCGACAACCGTTTCACCTCTTATTTCAGGCGCCGCGGGCAAACCTTCGCCAACCGGCGCAGCTTTCCTCAAGCCGATCGCTAGACTGCGTCGAAGTTAAAATTGATCCCCCGAGCTGCGCGCGCACTTGGGCAATAGCTGGCACGCATTCGTCCCCCAAGATTTGCGATGGCGACCGGAACAGCCGACAACAACTCGAACCCTTCGCCGAAGCCGCGGCATCTGACGTGGCTCGAGGAAGGACTGTTCAATTGGATCGCCGATTGGGGCACGCTGGGGATTGAGTTCATCATCGCCGTCGGCGACATGTCGCTGTTTAGCTTGCGGACGGTGAAGTGGCTGTTTAATCGGCTGCCAAAACGCGAGACGCTGGTCCCCAACTTTTACCAGGTTGGCGTGATGAGCCTGCCGGTGGTGGCGCTGACCGGAACGTTCATCGGTATGGTGCTCGCCGTGCAAAGCTATTTCCAGTTCCGCCAACTCGGGCTGGAAACTCGGCTGGGTGCGGTGATCAACATGACGCTGGTCCGTGAACTAGGACCGGTGCTCGCCGCGACGATGCTGGCCGGCCGCGTCGGCAGCGCAATGGCGGCCGAGCTGGGGACGATGCGCGTCACCGAACAAATCGACGCGCTCGACAGTATGGGGACCAATCCGATTCATTATCTGGTGGTCCCGCGATTTATGGCTTGCGTGATTTTAATACCAGCTTTGACCGTGATGGCCGACTTCATGGGGTTTGTCGGCGGTTACTTTTACTCGGTCAATATCCTGGGGATCGATCAGCACTACTACATGTACAACTCCGAGCAGTTCGTGCAGTCGTGGGATATTTTCTATGGTCTAATCAAAAGCGTCTTCTTTGGCGGCACGATCGCCTTGGTCAGCTGCCATCGCGGGTTCCACTGCGAACCAGGCGCCGAAGGGGTCGGACGAGCGGCGACGGCCGCGTTCGTATATTCGTTCGTCTTTATCCTGGCGATCGATCTGGTGCTGGGGATCACGCTTGATTCGTTCCATAGCTGGATTTGGCCCGATCATAAAATGACGTTCTGAGGTAAACCTTGCACGCCCGGTTGGAAGAAGGAAACGCAGAGCCGATTCTCGATGTCGATTCGCTGCATGTGCAGTTCGGCGCTCAGACGGTGCTGCGCGATATCTCCATCAAGATTCCTCGCGGGCAAACGTTGGCGATCATCGGCGAAAGCGGCTGCGGCAAGACGGTGCTGCTGAAGACGTTGATCGCGCTGATCAAGCCGACCGAAGGGACGGTCGTGTTCGACGGCCAGAACCTGCACAAGATCTCGGAACGAGAACTGACCAAGCAGCGGATCCGCTATGGGTTCGTCTTTCAAGGCGCCGCGCTGTTCGACAGCATGACGATCGGGCAGAACGTCGCCTTTCCGCTAAAACAGCATACGAGCAAGCCAATCGAAGAGATCCGCGAGATCGTCTTCAACTTGCTGGCCGACGTCGGTTTGCCTGACTCGATCGTCTGGAAGAAGCCGGCCGAGTTGTCTGGCGGGATGCAGAAACGCGTCGGCCTGGCTCGCTCGCTGGCGCTGAAGCCGGAAGTGATGCTGTACGACGAGCCGACGACCGGGCTCGACCCGATCATGAGCGACGTGATCAACGAGTTGGTGTTGCGGACCCGCTCGCGTTATCCGGTGACCAGCATCGTGGTGACGCACGACATGCGGACTGCCCGGAAGACGGCCGACCGGGTGATCATGCTCTACCCGGCGAGTCGGTTGAAGGGAGACGAACCGCAGATCTTGTACGATGGTCCGCCGGAAGGGCTGGACGATTGCCAAGATCGCCGCGTGACGCAGTTTATCCACGGCGAGGCCGGGGAGCGTCTGATGGAAATGCGCGAAGCGGCGAGGGCGTAAGGCGACATGGACGATCGCATACTACAATTTCGCGTGGGAGTCGTGATGTTGGCGGCGCTGATGATCGCCGGCATCCTGCTGTTCCTGCTGGGCGAGTTCCCGACGCTGGTGACCGATCGCAACACGCTATACGTCGTCTTCGATCAGGCGCCCGGCGTGACGGTCGATACGCCGGTTCGCACTTCCGGCATCTTGATCGGCCGGGTCAGCGACGTCGCTCTGCAGGAAGATCGCGACGTGCTGGTGACTCTGAAGATCGATCGCAAGTACATGCCTCGCTCGAACGAAGTTTGCCGCATCGCGTCCGGCTCAATCCTCGGCGACGCGCTGCTGGAGTTTGTGCCTGGCGAACGACCAACGCAGGAAGTCACCGTTCTGCAGGACAAGGCGGTGATCGAAGGCCTGGTCGCCAACAATCCGCTCGATACGCTTCGCAATCTGGAAGGTCAGATGGCGACGGCGCTGACGACGATGGATTCTGCCGGACGCGAAGTCGGCGCCTTGGCACACAACGCTAACGAGGCGCTGCTGAACAATCGGGACCGCTTTGAGCGGATCATGCAGAAGTCGGAGTTGGCGCTCGATCGGTTCGACACCGCGATGCTGGCGGTCAACGATCTGGTCGCCGATCCGGAATTGAATCGACGGCTGCATGAAGCGCTGCAAGGCTTGCCCGAAACGCTCAACGAATCGCGCGACCTGATCGAGCGGATGAAAGGGGTGGTCGAAAGGGCGGACGTGAATCTCGAAAACCTGGAAGGCTTTACCGAGCCGCTTGGCGCCCGGGGCGAACAGCTGATCGCCAACCTGGAAACGAGCACCGAGAACCTGAGCGACATGATCGAGCAATTAGCTCGTTTGGCTCGCGCCGCCAACAACCCCGACGGGACGCTCGGTCAGCTGATGACCAATCCAGAACTCTACCAGCGGCTAAACGCCGCGGCTGACAACGTCCAAGAGGTCTCCGGCAAGCTACGGCCGATCATCAACGACGTCCGCGTCTTCACCGACAAGATCGCCCGCGACCCGCGGATCTTGGGTGTGAAAGGGGCGCTGAATCGGAATCAGTCGGGAATTAAGTAGGCGCCACGGATTCGGGATTCGGTGCTAATTCCGATCGTCAACATGGCAAGCGTTGCACGACTTCTTCAGCTTCGCCAGCTCGGCGGTCAAGCCGGTCGTCATACCGCTCTTCAGTTTCGCTTCGAGCGATGTTGCTATATCTTCCGACTCTTTCAGCAGCTGGCGAAACTTTAGGTCGTACTTGTCCGCCGGCAGCAGCCGTCCCGTTTCGTAGAGACCTTCCCGCATCAGCAGCGCTTCGTCATTTGGCGTCAGATCGGGATGATCGGCGGGCGTCTGCCAGTTCGCTTTGTCGATCAACACCAGGTTGTCGTAAACGCGATCGATATTGGCCATCGCGGCGGCTAGCGATTCGACTTTGGCCGCTTCAACCAGCATCGGCCGGGGCGCGTCGGCGGCGATTGGTTGGAACTGGTGGACGTTTTTCCAGAGCCCGGTATAGTCGCCGCTGGTGCCGGCTTGGTGCATGAACGCCTCGGCTTGGTCGGTCGTCAGCGAGCCGTCGGCCAGACAGGCGATTGCCACGCCGGCGGGGCCCCGATGTTTGCCGTGGTGGCAATGGAAGTAGATCGGGCCAGGATGTTGTTTCATCACTTCGGCCAGTTGCAGTTGAGCGTCGCGCGGTACGCCGTCGTAACCGAACGGGATGTGGACGTACTGGATACCATGCTTCTTGGCGGCGGCAATGTCGGGTTTGGCGCCATCGACCGAGACGACCACTTTGACGCCCAGTTTCTCTAGCGACTCAAAGCCTTCTTCGCCATGCGGTTGGCTGCCGCTGAGGACCCGCGGCGTCACTTGGAACAGATTGTGGACGCCTGGGGGATCAACCTGCTTCGCGGCGGGACCTGTCGGCGACGCCGGATTGGCGGCGAGCAAGACCGGCAGAAGTAGAAGCGGGGCAAGTTGCATGGCGAGCGTCTCGGCAAGATGAGTCGTAAGCTTGCGAACATTCTAGCCGGGGTCCGCGGGCGGTGCCAGTAAAACGCTGGTGCTGCAACTTCAATAGAAGACGTGTGCCGCTGCTGGCTTGTCCAGCAGTGGCACACGTAAGGAAAGCGATCCTACGATTTTTCGGAGGGCGTTTCGAGTTGCACTAGCGGTGGGTGCGGTTGGTTGACCGCTTCGCCATCTTTAATCGTGGGACGCCAGTTCTTTAGATCGAAGTGCCGGCCGTAGGCGCCGTAGTCATGGAAGGCGAACTTCTTCAGCAGCCAATAGGCCCAGCTTTTCTCCTTCACCTCGCGGCCTGGGTTGTACTGCGAAGGGCTGGTTTGCAGGTTGTCGAGTTCGGTATATGCAGCGCTGCGGGCGGTGGTGTCCTTGGCGTTGTGCTTGCGGGCGTAGTCGTTTAGCAGGTCCGGACGTTCCAGGATGATGCAGCCGCGGGTGTTGGTCGCGGCCAGATCGCGAAAGCCGCTCAGAAATTCTGATTCCTGGAAGACCTCTTTCAGTGGACGCTCGTCGTAGATTGACTCTTTGGCGAACTGAATCACCGGGCAAGGTTCGATATCGCCGTAAGGAGAAATGTGGTGCGTGAAGCCAGTCGCCGCTGGGCACAACGCGTTGCCGTCGGCGTCGTAGTAGGCGTCGATAATGGCGATCGGCTTCTTGCAACGCATCTCGACGACGAACTTGCGGGCCTGATATTGTTGCTCCGGCGTCAGAGCGAGTTGCGGGTTCGGTTCCGGCCCGACAATGCGATAGATGTGGTACCAGGCGTAAAAGACCCCCATCTCGATCAGCCGGTCGAGCCACTTCTCTTGCAGCAGGTCGTCAAAGTTGGTCTGGCAAAGACTCGTGCAGACGCCGGTCAGCAGTTTGTTGCGGGTACAGTTTTCGATCCCTTCCATCGACTTGCTGTAGACCCCGCCGCGACCGCGCCGCTCGTCGCTGATGATCTCGGTCCCTTCGATACTGATCAGCGGGGTGACGTTCCCCAGCTTGCGAAGCTTCTTGGCGACTTCGTCGGTGATGAAGTGCCCGTTGGTGAAGACCTGGAAGTAAGCGTCCTGATGTCGCTCGAAGATTTCGAGCAGATCAGCGTGCATGAACGGTTCTCCCCCCAGGATGCCGAAGAACGAATTTCCCATCGCCTTCGCCTGGTTTAGCAAACTGTCCATCGCGGCGACGTCAATCTTTTCCTGTTTGGCCGAAACGTCGACCCAGCAGCCCTGACAGCGCAGGTTGCAGCTGTTGATGACGGAGATATAGAGGAACGGCGGGAAGAACTCGCCTCGCTTGAGCCGCGATTTGTGCTTCACCACGCTGCGCAGCCCTTTGTAGCCCATTAGCCAGGCGAATTTGGCGACCAGGCGTTTGTCGGTTTCTAGCAGGGCTCGTTTGGCGAGTCGCAGGTACATAGGCTCAAGGGAATGGAGGAAGGAAGCGCGGGCCGAAAACCAGTCCTTCATTCTACCAGCTAGGGCCTTCGGAATACAGGAACGCCGCTCCGTCGACAGCCTGCAGGCGGGGACGTAAACTGGATAACCCCGACTCCGCCCACCTTCCGCCCGCTTGGATACCGCCTTGTTGATGGACCTGGATCGACTTCAACGCTGTTATGCGATTGCCCGCGATGATCTGCTGGCGCAGCGAAATCCGCAGGGACACTGGACCGGCGAACTCTCGACGTCAGCCTTGTCGACGGCCACCGCGGTCAGCGCCCTGCAACTGGTCGTCCGGAATGATCCTTCCCAAGCCGAGCGTTTGCAACCGCTGATTGAGGGGGGCGTGCGATATCTCACCGAAAACCAAAATCCAGACGGCGGATGGGGGGACACCGACCGCAGCTATTCCAATATCGCCACAACGATGTTGGCGGTTGCGGCGCTGACGATCGCGGGGTGCCGCGAAGCTTTGATCGAGCAGATCGCCTTCGCGGAAAACTACATCGAAGCTCGTGGCGGTCTGGCGGGGCTCCGCCGCCGGTATGGCAAAGATAAGACGTTCGCCGTGCCGATTTTGACCAACTACGCACTGGCGGGATTGGTCGATTGGCGTGAGGTTTCGCCGCTGCCGTTTGAGCTCGCATGTCTACCGCAGAAGTTTTACAAGCTGATGAAATTGCCGGTCGTCAGTTATGCGATTCCGGCGCTGGTGGCGATTGGGCAAGCCCGCTACTTTCATCGCCCCCCCTGGAACCCGCTGCTGCGCGGCATTCGCGCCGCGTCGGTGAAGAAGAGCCTGGCGGTACTTACGCGAATGCAACCAGCCAGCGGCGGCTTTCTGGAAGCGGCGCCGCTGACCAGTTTTGTGGTGATGAGCCTGGCGAGTATTGGGCAAGCCAAGCATGCGGTTGCGAGAAACGGCGTGCAGTTTTTGATCGACTCGGTCCGGCCCGACGGTAGCTGGCCAATTGATACCAACCTGGCCAACTGGGCGACGACGTTGTCAATCAACGCTTTGGCCGGCGGCGGCGAAGAAGTCGCTCAGCTCGACTGTTTGCCCTGGGTACTGTCGAACCAATACCAAGAGGTTCACCCCTTTACCGGCGCCGATCCTGGCGGTTGGGGATGGACCGATTTAAGCGGTTCGGTTCCCGATGCGGATGATACGCCGGGAGCTATGTTAGCTATTGCACATTTTTTTCATTCCCCGGCAAGCGACAATGAAACGCGTCAGCAGATCGTCGCTGCCGCCCGAAGTGGCGCCCGGTGGATGATCGATCTGCAAAACGGCGACGGCGGCTGGCCCACCTTCTGCGAAGGTTGGGGAACGCAACCGTTTGACCGCAGCGGCAGCGATTTGACGGCGCATGCGATTCGCGCCTTGCACGCCTGGCGCGATCACTTAGCCGACCTGCCGGTCAGTCGAGCGATCGAGCGGGGGTTTCGCTACCTCGAAAAACAGCAGCGCGACGATGGATCGTGGTTGCCGCTCTGGTTCGGCAATCAGGATCAATTTGATGATGAGAACCCGATTTACGGGACGGTGAAAGTTTTGTTGGCTTACCGCGATCTGGGCAGAATGACGAGCGACGCGGCCCGCAAAGGGCTGAAGTGGCTGGCGTCGCAGCAGAATTCGGATGGCGGATTTGGGGGCGGAGCGAGCGTGCCTACTCTTTGCGGGGGGGCGAGCGAGAGCAGCGTTGAGGAGACGGCGCTGGCGGTCGAAGCCCTCTTGGCCGGGGAGAAAAGCGATTTTTCGCCTGAAACTCTGCCCCAAGCGATCGGATGGCTCTGTGCCGGGGTTGAAGAAGGAAGCTACGTAAACTGTTCGCCAATCGGTTTTTACTTCTCGAAGCTGTGGTATTATGAAAAGCTCTACCCGAGAGTCATGACGGTTGCGTCCCTGGGTACCGCGCTGCAAGCCTTCGCCAGCGTCCCGCCTGCCCCAGCGACCGCAACCACGATTTCCGATCAGTAAGGAACGTTCTCCCTTGGCAATTGCACCGATCGACTCCAACAGCGCAGACTCTGAGCCGGGCCGCAAGCGCAAGTCGCGTCGTCGTCAGACGGCCCACTTGAAGCAGGTCCCGCAATCAAAGCAGTTGCGCGAGACGATTCGCGCCGCCTGCGTGCAGGTCGCCGCTGCGCTCGACAAGTCTTGTCCGCTGTCAAAAGACGAGATGGAGATAGTCGTCCGAGATCTGCTAGCGAAGCTTGAGCAGCCTGATTCGTACGTCGGCTGGACGATGGTGATGCTCGCTTCCGAGTTTTGGCGCGATCAGGTCGCCGCGGTCCCGCACGAACGCCGGTTGTTCCTGTTGCCCCATTGCCTAAAACATGCCGAAGGGTGCCCAGCCGACTACGACCAATTTGGTCTCGACTGCAAGACCTGTGGCGCCTGCAGCATCGCCGACTATCGCACCATTGCCGAAGAGATGGGCTACAAGGTGCTGGTCGCCGAAGGCTCGCCGATTGTGATGAAGATCATCGTCAGCGGGCATGTCGACGCGATCGTCGGGGTCGCCTGTTTGAACGTGCTGGAAAAGGCGATCGACAAGATCTTGATGGCGGGCATTCCGTGCATGGCGGTGCCGCTACTCTCAAGCGATTGCCGCAACACGTCGGTCGACGAAGACTGGGTCCACGACATGATCCAGATTCCTCATCAACAACCGCAGCAAAAGACCCGCAGCTACGTCCACTTGATGCGGGCGGCGTCGTCCTTGTTTGAACAACAGGAACTGACCCGTCTGGTTCAGCCGCAGCGAAAAGGCCCGACTCTGGCCGAAGTGAACGGCCATGGCGCCGCAGCGCTCGATCCGATCTCGGCGACCGAAAAGCTGGCGCTCGATTTTCTCGCCCGCGGCGGCAAGTACTCGCGACCTTTCACCACGCTGGCCGTTTATGACGCATTGACCGGCGGCGAAGGAACGACTGGAAACGGCGCCGAGCGCGTCGCTCAATATTCTGACTCGGTCAAGCGAACGGCGCTGGCGATCGAAACCTTCCACAAAGCGTCGCTCGTTCACGACGATATCGAGGATGACGACGCCTATCGCTATGGCGACGTAACCGTCCACCGCAAGTATGGCGTGCCGACGGCGATCAACCTGGGCGACTACATGATTGGTCTGGGCTATCGCCTGGTCAGTCGCGACCGAAAAGAACTGGGAGGCGATAAAGCGGCTCAGATTCTCGACTGCCTGGCCGACTGCCATATGCGATTGTCGGAAGGGCAGGGCGCCGAGCTCCTATGGCGCGACGCTTCGGACAAATCGCTCAAGCCGGTCGACGCCCTCAAGATTTACGCGTTGAAGACCTCGCCGGCGTTTGAGGCGGCGCTGCAGTGCGGCGCGATTCTGAGTGACGCGGAAGAAGATTATTCGGAGCCGATGCGGTTCTTCGCCCGACACGTGGGCGTCGCCTTCCAGATCTTGAACGATCTGAAAGATTGGCGCGGCGATAGCGACAACAAAATGTCGGCCGGCGGCGACGTCTTGGGAGGCCGCCCGACCGTCTTGTGGGCGTTGGCTCTCGAGAATCTGAATGAGGCGAATCGTACAGAACTGATGGAACTGATCAGCGATGATTCGCAGAACGCTTCGTCGCGAGTCGCTCGCGTGCGTGAGCTGTACAACAAGGCTGGCGTCTTTGCGGCCGCTCAGCGGTTGGTCGAAAAGTACCGCGCACGGGCCGAAGAGATCGCCGACAAGTTAGAGCCGGAAGAACTGCGGCGACTGATGTACTACCTGGCTGACGCCATCCTGGACGACCCGGCCGCCACGCAGCCGCCGAACGCCGTCCATAGCTTGACGACCGACCTGGTCGTCGCCCCCGCCTAGAACTGCCCGCCGACTGACCTGTGGATTGCGAAAGGAGCGGAGTTGAACGACCGTCAACGCACGACGCCCGACTTGGATGAGTTGGTACGGCTGTTTTACGACAATCCCAGCGAGTTGGCCGATTTCGTCGAAGTCTCGGCCGCCGAGACGCCGGAGCCGTTCAAAGAGCTGCTGGCCCACGATCACCACATGACCGTCACGGTCGAACGGTTTCATCAGTCGCCGGTTGACGTTGAAGTGCTGAAGACCGACACCGATGGCCAGGCTTACTCCCGCAAAATCTTGTTGTCGAAGCAAACCGACGGCAAAGTGGTTCAATTTGGGATCGTCCGTTTGCACTGCACCCACCTGGGCGAAGTAGTCGAACGCGAAATCAAAAGCGAAAAGATCCCGGTCGGTCGCGTCTTGATCAATCACAACGTCTTGCGTCAGGTGCAACTGACGAGTCTGTGGCGGGTGACGCCGGGTGAAGAGTTGTGCGAACTGCTGTCGCTGACGCCGGGCGAAGTGATCTATGGCCGTACCGCGCTGATTTTCTGCGACGGCGAACCGGCGGTCGAACTGCTGGAAATCGTCACGCCATAGCGAAGTTCGCTAGGTTGGGTGCAGCGCAGCGCTGGCCCAACAGTGCGTTCTCCAAGCCAAGGTGGGTTGCGCAAGCGAGTATCGTTGTGCGAGCAAAACGCCTGTCACGCGCTTGTTCCACCCGCCCTACATCTTCGCCCACGCAGCTTTTTCTTTGAAATTGCCTTTCCCCAAGACTCGCGTTCTCTTAAGATAGGCGTTTCAACAACTGTTGTTTGCACCGGTAGCAAGCGACGCTTCGCCACACCCGCGCACGTTTGCATCATGAAATACGTCGTTTGGTCGCTCGTCGTGATCCTGATCATCTTGCATCAGGACTTCTGGAATTGGGACAACGCCAATCTGGTATTTGGCTTTATTCCCGTCACCCTGTTCTACCAGGTCTGCATTTCGCTCGGCGCCGGTTTTACCTGGTTCCTGGCCGTGCAGTTCATCTGGCCAGAGAAGCTGGAATACATCGAGCAGCTTGAAGAAAAGCAGGGAGAAGAGTAAGCATGACGTTTGAACCTGGCATCACACAGCTTGTCATTATTTCGATCTACCTGGCGCTGCTCTTGGGGCTTGGTCTGTTTTCGAATCGCCTCTTCAGCGGTTCGAGCAAAGACTACATGCTGGCCAGCCATTCGATCGGCCCGTTCCTGTTGCTGATGTCGATCTTCGGCACCACGATGACGGCGTTCGCGCTTGTCGGCTCGACCGGCGAGTCCTTTAAAGAAGGGGTTGGCGTTTACGGACTGCTCGCTTCTTCCAGCGGCATCGTGCACTCGATGTGCTTCTTCATCCTGGGGGTCAAGCTTTGGTCCTTTGGACGCAAGTATGGCTACACGACGCAGATTGAGTTCTTCCGCGATCGGCTGGAGAGCGACAAGCTGGGGATCGTGATGTTTCCGATCCTGGTCGGGCTCGTGATTCCCTATCTGCTGATCGGCGTGATGGCGTCCGGCACCGTGATCGCCGCGGCGACGAAAGGGGCTTTTCCCGACTTTTTCACCGCAACCGGCGGCGGCGTCCCTGGTTGGATCGGCAGTCTGGTCGTCTGCGGCGTCGTGCTGACCTACGTCTTTTTCGGCGGGATGCGCGGAACGGCCTGGGCAAATACCTTTCAAACGATCGTCTTTATGGTGCTGGGCGTGGTGACGTTTTTCGTTATCGCCTCGCGGATCGGCGGTCAGGATAGCATTTGGGAAAACCTGAAGCTCGCCTCCGAGTCGATCCCGCGCGACAAATTGGTGCGTGCCGGCAACCCGAGCATGTCTTACCTGCGATTCGCGACCTACATGTTTGTGCCGTTGTCGGTCGGCATGTTCCCTCACTTGTTTCAGCACTGGCTGACGGCTCGCAAGGCGAGCAACTTTAAGTTGGCGGTGGTCGCTCATCCGCTGTTTATCATGATCGTCTGGGCGCCGTGCGTGCTGGTTGGGGCCTGGGCGGCTGGCAGCCTGGTCGAGCTTCCTCCCCCGGTGAAGGCGAACGCCAACGCGATTTTGCCCTTCCTGGTGGCGCGATTCTCGGGAGACGTGCTGGGCGGATTTCTGATCGCCGGCGTGTTGGCGGCGATTATGTCGTCGCTCGACAGCCAGTTCCTGTGCGTCGGCACGATCTTTACCAACGACATCGTCGTCCATTACGGCGGCAAGAACCGGTTCAGCGACAAGCAGATCGTGATCATCGCCCGGCTGTTTATCATCCTGATCGTGGCCATCACGTACGGGCTCAGCCTGCTCGATTACCGCCGCGTCTTTACGCTGGGCGTGTGGTGTTTCAGTGGCTTTTCGGCATTGTTTCCGTTGATTTTGGCGGCCCTCTATTGGAAGGGGCTGACCAAGGCCGGGGCGTACGCGTCGGTGATCACGGCGTTTGGCCTGTGGTGCTACTTCTTCTACCAGTCAGACTTCGCCGGAAACCCCCATTACAACGTGCTGGATATGATGCCGGTCGCCCCGATGTTGCTCGGTTCGACGTTGGCGTTAGTCCTCGTTTCGCTGGTAACTCCGAAACCCAGCGAAGAAACCCTCCAAAAGTTTTTCCCGGCGAAAGATTCGTAAGTCGCTTGCCTATATGGATTTGCGGAAATCGTGCGGGTTCCTCCCGACCTCGCTTCGGCCCTTGCTGTCGGCGGCGATTCCGTTAAAATCTGAGGTTTCGACTCGATATAAAACAATCGCTAGTAGCATTTCCGAATTCGTAGGGTGCAATGAAGCCTGCCAACCGATTCAAGGCTCGTAAACGGGCGAAGACCAAAGCCCGCGTCACACGCAAAGATCCGATCTTCGTCGACGGCAAACGTCCGCGGCCGATGTTCGTGGATTACAAAGACGTCGAGCTGCTGAAGAAACTGACCAACCGCCATGGCCGGATCGTCGGTCGTCGCAAGAGCGGCTGCACCGCGGTCAGCCAGCATGCCGTGACCCAAGCGATCAAACGCGCTCGCTTCATGGCCTTGCTGCCGTACGTGAAGGACTAACGTCCTTTCCCCGCACAGGACGTTCCAGCTTCTGGCACGCGGAGAACGAAGGAAGCCTGCCTACTGTGCAGGCTTTTTGCGTGCGCTGATTTCAACCGAAAACGCCATGCTACCCGGTACGCGCCATGTCTGAGGTCTATCACACGAAGCGTCGCGTTGAGTTTCGCGATACCGACGCCGCCGGCATCATGCACTTTTCGGCCTTCGCCGTTTACATGGAGTCGGTCGAGCACGAGTTCCTACGGCATGTCGGGCTGTCGGTTCATACGCCCGACGGCGACGCCACGATCAGTTGGCCGCGGGTTTCGATTCGCTGCGACTTTCAAAGCCCGGTTCGGTTTGAAGACGAGTTCGACGTTTCGATCGTCGTGAAGAAGATCGGCGGCCGCAGCGTCACGTACGCGTTTACGTTCTCGCATGACGGCCGCCCCGTGGCGACTGGGGAAACGACCGCGGTCTGCTGCCGGATTTTTCATCAGCAGCCGCCGAAGTCGATCGATATTCCCGACTGGTTTCGGGACAAGATCGCTCCTTATCTCGCCGCCTAACACGATCGGCCTTTCGCGATGAACAACTATCTGCCCGAACTGACGGTTCGCATTGCGGCCGGCTTGGGAGAAGTCGACGCCGAGATTCGCGATAAGCACACCAAGTTCATTGTCGCCCGGCAGCAGGCCGATGGCGGCTTCGGCGGACGCGAAGGGGCGAGCGATCTCTATTACACGTCGTTTGCGCTACGGTCGCTGGCGATCTTGGGCGAGTTGTATGGCGACCTGGCTGAGCGTTCGAGTGGGTTTCTGCGTTCCAAATTGGGCGGTCAGGAAACGATCGTCGACTTTCTCTCGCTGATCTATGGCGCCGGGTTGATCGAAACGGCGGCTGGTATCGACGTCTTCGCCGATGCGGCGGAAGATTGGCGATTGCAAGTGGCGGCGGCGCTGGAGAAATTGCGCCGCGACGATGGCGGCTACGCCAAGGGAGAACTTGGTTCGGCCAGCAGCACCTATCACACGTTTCTCGTGTTGCTATGTCTGCAGTTGCTCGAGCAGCCAATCCCGCAGCCCGAGAGGGTCCGCGACTTTCTGTTGTCGCAGGAAGCGGACGACGGCGGCTTTCGCGAAATCAAAGCGAGCAAGCGGGCCGGCACCAACCCAACGGCCGCGGCAATCGGGGCGCTACGGATCATCGACGCCCTTGACCAGAACGTCGCTGATGGGGCGGTCGACTTTTTGCTGGAAATGCAAAATGACGAAGGTGGCCTGCGGGCCAATACCCGGATTCCGATCGCCGACCTGTTGAGCACGTTCACCGGTTGCCTGACGCTCACCGATTTGGGGGCATTGCACGAGATCGACACCGCCGCGGCGATGCGTTACGTTGAAGGTTTACAACAACCAAACGGCGGCTTCTTTGGCGCCATTTGGGACGAAGTCGCCGACGTCGAATACACGTTCTACGGATTGGGCGGCCTCGCCATCTTGCATCCTTAGACGCTCTGCGACGCCATGGCCGATCTCGAAGTCGTTTCGCTGCGAAAAGAATATCCGACCCGCGGCGAGCCGCTGGTCGTTTTGAAAGAAGCCGCGCTCTCGCTCAATGCTGGTGAGAACCTGGCGATCCTGGGACCAAGCGGTTCCGGCAAAAGCACGCTGCTCTACTGCCTGGGGGCGCTCGAAGCGCCAACGAGCGGTCGCGTCGAGCTGGAAGGGCAGAACCCGTTCGAGCTGGCCGAGCCGAAGCTGGCCGATTTTCGCAATCGCCAGATTGGCTTCATCTTTCAGGATCACCATCTGCTGCCGCAGTTATCGGTGCTCGAGAATGTGCTCGTGCCGACGCTGGCGGCGGGCGCTGCGACCAGCGAAGAGTTAGAGCGGGCCAAGTACCTGATCGGACGGGTTGGGCTCACCTCGCGGATCAGTCATCGGCCGGCCGAACTTTCTGGCGGCGAACGCCAGCGAGTCGCGGTCGCCCGCAGTTTGATCCATCAGCCACGTCTGCTATTGGCCGACGAGCCGACCGGCAATCTCGACCGCACCAATGCCGAAACGATCGGGCGACTGCTACTTGATCTGCAGGCGGCCGAAAACGCGATGCTGGTCGCGGTGACGCATAGCCTGGAGTTGGCCGAGATGTTCGCCGAGCGGCGGAGTCTGGATGACGGACGCTTAGTCTAGAAGACGCGCGAAGGAGAAAGTCGGTATGAACCGAATGCGACTCGCGCTTCGCAGCGCACGTTATTATCTGGCGATCAATCTAGCGGTTGGCCTAGGCGTCGCGGTGGCGACCGCGGTGCTGACTGGGGCGCTGTTGGTGGGCGATTCGATGCAAGGGAGCTTGCGCGATTTGTCGCTCGACCGGCTGGGAGACGTCACCCACGTCGTGCTGGCCGATCGCTTCTTCGCGATTGATCATGCCGCCTCGTTAAGCGAAGCGGGCCAACCAGCGGCGCCGATGATCTTGCTGCGTGGTAGCGTTGACTTCGATGGCGGAGAGCGACGGCGCCTGGCCGGCGGCGTTTCGATCTTTGGCGTTGACGATGCGTTTTGGAAGATGGACCCGAAGTCGACGCCGCCAAAGTTTGACGGCGAAGACTCGATCATCCTCAACGAGCCGCTGGCCGCGGAACTTGGCGTGCAGGTCGGCGACGAGGTGGCGGTCCGTTTGCCTTCGTCCAACGATGTGCCCGCCGATAGCCCGCTTGGGAAGAAGACGGGCCGGGTGAAGGGGATTCCACGGCTCACGGTGGCGGCGATCATTCCGGCTCGCGGGCTAGGGCGGTTCGGGCTGTTTCCGAATCAACAGGCGCCGCTGAACGCCTTCGTGCCGCTGGCGTTGCTCGCCGACGCGCTCGATCAGCTGAACAAGACGAACGCCGTGCTGCTAGCCGAGGCGAATCTTGATTTGACGGCCGAGGAGTTGGCGGCGGAACTGAAACTGTCGCTCGATGATTTCGGCTTTCGCGTCAACAAGGCTCAGCAGCAGTTTTCCGGCGACGGAGAGGAGCCGGAGACGATCTTCGATTACTACCAGTTCAGTTCGTCGCGGATGATCCTGGGCGAAGCGGCCGAAACCGAAATCTTAAAGGCCGCCGGAGCCAAAGCGTTTCCCGTCTTCACTTACCTGGCGACGACCATCAAGAAAGAAGGCGCCCCCGAGAGCAAAGAGATTCCCTACTCGACGGTCACCGCGCTCAACCCAGGGCAACTTGCCTATCCGCTGCGGGATGGCCAGGGCGAGCCGATCGTGCAGCTTGCTGAAGACGAGGTGATCCTGAACTCCTGGGCCGCCGAACAAATGGAGGCCGCGGTTGGCGACACGATCGAGATCGCCTATTTCGAGCCCGAGAGTTCGCATGGCGTCGCCAAGGAAACGTCGCACTCGTTCAAGGTTGCTGCGATCACGCCGCTGACCGAACCGGACCGGCCGGCGTCTCGGCGCCGTCCGGCCGTGTTCGAGCAACCGCCGACCACCGCCAACGATCCGCAGTTGACGCCGGAAGTGGAGGGGATCACCGATCAAGATTCGATCGACGACTGGGATCCGCCGTTTCCGTTCGACAATCGTCGGATTCGGGGCGTCGATGATGAGTACTGGGAGAACTACCGCACCACGCCCAAGGTATTCGTCTCGCTCGACGCCGGAAAGAAACTTTGGGGAAGCCGATTTGGCGCGGCGACTTCGGTACGCTCGCCAGTTGCGGGCGTCGATCAAGCGAAGCTGGTCGCGGATGTCGAAGCGGGATTGAACAAGCGGAAAGAGG